>NZ_JACAQC010000007.1:312943-523986 GCF_013385345.1 Pseudomonas sp. I8001 | reverse complement strand
CCGCTCCCACAGTTTTGATCGCATTCCGTCAGGTCAATCGTTGAAGTCGTAGTGCAATTCGTTATCCCGCGTGCTGATTCGCACGCCCGCCAGCGCCTTGCCTTCGAGCATGCGGGTGAGGAATTCGCGGCTCATGTCCGGCAGCAGGCTGTTGGTGAGGATGGTGTCGATCATCCGCCCGCCGCTTTCGGTTTCGGTGCAGCGGGACACGATCAGGTCGACCACGTCGTCGTCGTAATCGAAGGCGACTTTGTGGGTGTTCTCCACGCGCTTCTTGATGCGGTTGAGTTGCAGGCGGGTGATCGCTTTCAGCATCTCGTCGCTCAGCGGGTAGTACGGAATGGTCACCAGGCGGCCGAGCAGCGCCGGCGGGAAAATCTCCAGCAGCGGCTGGCGCAGGGCCTTGGCGATTTCCTCGGGCTCGGGGATGTTCGCCGGGTCTTTGCAGACCCGGGAAATCAACTCGGTACCGGCGTTGGTGGTCAGCAGGATCAAGGTGTTCTTGAAGTCGATCACCCGGCCTTCGCCGTCTTCCATCACGCCTTTGTCGAACACCTGGAAGAAGATTTCATGCACGTCCGGGTGGGCTTTTTCCACCTCGTCCAGCAGCACCACGCTGTAGGGTTTGCGCCGCACGGCTTCGGTCAGCACGCCACCTTCGCCATAGCCGATGTAGCCCGGTGGCGCACCCTTGAGGGTGGACACGGTGTGGGCTTCCTGGAACTCGCTCATGTTGATGGTGATCACGTTCTGCTCACCGCCGTACATGGCTTCGGCCAGGGCCAGGGCGGTTTCGGTCTTGCCCACGCCGGAGGTGCCGGCGAGCATGAACACGCCAATCGGCTTGCTCGGGTTGTCGAGGCCGGCGCGGGAGGTTTGGATGCGCTTGGCGATCATCTGCAAGGCGTGGTCCTGGCCGATGATGCGTTTCTTCAGGTGCTGGTCGAGGTTGAGCACCGTCTCCAGTTCGTTGCGGGCCATGCGGCCCACCGGGATGCCGGTCCAGTCGGCGACCACCGAGGCCACCGCTTGGTAGTCCACGGTCGGCAGGATCAGCGGGGTTTCGCCTTGCAGGGTGCTGAGGCGTTGTTGCAGGTCTACCAATTGGGAACGCAATTGATCATCGCCGCTGTCCACGACACCGGATTTTTCGCGCAACGTCGCACGGGTGGCGAGCAACTCATCCACCAGGGTTTTCTCTTCGGCCCAACGGCTTTCCAGGGTGGCCAGGCGCTCGCGTTCGGCGCTCAGCAGCGCTTCGCTGTTGGTCTGGCGCGCACCGATGGCGATGCCGATCGCGTGCTCGCGGGCGATGATTTGCAGCTCGGTTTCCAGTGCCTCGATACGGCGGCGGCTGTCGTCGACTTCTGCCGGCACCGCGTGCAGGCTGATGGCGACGCGGGCGCAGGCGGTGTCCAGCAGGCTCACGGATTTGTCCGGCAATTGACGCGCCGGAATGTAGCGGTGGGACAGCTTCACCGAAGCTTCCAAGGCTTCATCGAGAATTTGCACCTGATGGTGTTTTTCCATGGTCGAGGCCACGCCGCGCATCATCAGCAACGCCTTGTCTTCCGACGGCTCGGCCACTTGCACCACCTGGAAGCGACGGGTCAGGGCCGGGTCTTTTTCGATGTGCTTCTTGTACTCGGCCCAGGTGGTGGCGGCCACGGTACGCAAGGTGCCACGGGCCAGGGCAGGCTTGAGCAGGTTGGCCGCGTCACCGGTCCCGACGGCGCCACCGGCACCTACCAGGGTGTGGGCTTCGTCGATAAACAGGATGATCGGTTTCGGCGAGGCCTGGACGTCTTCGATGACCTGGCGCAGGCGTTGTTCGAACTCGCCTTTCATACTGGCGCCGGCTTGCAGCAGGCCGACATCGAGGCTGCGCAGTTCCACATCTTTCAGCGCGGGTGGTACGTCGCCGGCGACGATGCGCAGGGCGAAGCCTTCGACCACGGCGGTCTTGCCGACGCCGGCTTCACCGGTAAGGATCGGGTTGTTCTGGCGGCGACGCATGAGGATGTCCACCAGTTGGCGAATCTCTTCGTCACGCCCGACGATCGGGTCGAGCTTGCCGCTGCGGGCCTGTTCGGTCAGGTCGACGGTGAAGCGCTTGAGGGCTTCCTGCTTGCCCATCGCGCTCGGGGCCATGGCGCCGCTGGCCTCGCCCGGTACAGCACCGGCGTTGAAACCGTCGCTGGCACTCAGTGCATTTTCGGGCGAGTCGCCGACGTATTCATCAAAGCGTTCGCTCAGGGCTTCGGCCTTGATCTTGTCGAACTCACCGGACAAGCCCAACAGCGCATGGCGCAGGCTCGGCGTCTTGAGAATTCCCAGCACCAGGTAACCGGTGCGCACCTGGCTTTCGCCAAACATCAGGCTGCCGTAGACCCAGCCACGCTCGACCGCTTCTTCCACATGGGACGACAAGTCAGTGATCGACGTCGAGCCACGGGGCAGGCGGTCCAGGGCTTCGGTCAGGTCGCGGGCCAGACGCGCCGGCTCGACATTGAACTGTCGAATGATGCGGTGCAGGTCAGAGTCCTGCAGTTGCAGCAACTGGTGAAACCAGTGGGCCAGTTCCACGTACGGGTTGCCCCGCAGCTTGCAGAACACGGTGGCGGCTTCGATGGCCTTGTAGGCCACGCTGTTGAGTTTGCCGAACAGTGCGGCGCGACTGATTTCACCCATGCTCTGGATTCCTTGAGGTGTTGGCGTGTTCGGCGTAATGCCGGGCCAGGATTAGGTCGTTGGCGTCATGCTCGGGTTGGCCGAGCCAGGTGTTGAAGCCCAGGCGGAACTGGCCGTTGAGTTGCAGGGCCGGCACTTCCGGTTGTTGCAGAACCAGATTCAGGTCCCAGTCCAGTTCGTGGCCCAGGTACTCGGCGACCCACGCCACCAGCTCGTTGAACGGCTGGCTGCCGGGCAGCATGCCCATGTAGTCATCGAGCTTCAGCGGGCCCAGGCGAATGCGGAATTTATGCTGGCGGTCCCACACATGGCTGCCCAGGCAAAAGTCCACGCCCAGCTGGTTGGCGCTGACACTCACGCGGCTGCGCTCGGGCAGCTCCAGCCATTGGCCGACGTACTCTTCGATCTCCACCGGCAGGCCGAAGTACTCGCCGAGAATCGCCTTCAGGCCGTCCGGATAGCGGGTTTGTGCCGACAGGTGGCCGCTGTAATGCAGCTTCGCCGTGTCGGGGATCAGGCCCTGGTTGAGCAGGCTCGGGGTGCCGCGACCGCTCAATGCGGCGAGGCGCGCCGACCAGTAGTCATCGTCCGGGCGGTCATGGCTGACGGTAGGCCGTGCCTCGGCCCAGGCACGATAAAACAGGGTCAGCAGGCGGTGGTGGAACACATCCAGGAAGCGCTTGCTGGTGCTGTCGGCGTTGTTGCGTTGGCGCTCACGCACGTACTCGGTGATGTGCAGCGGCAGCGGGCCGTTGGGGCCGCCGAGGCCGAAGAAGAACTGCTCCAGCCGTGCCGGCTGGCCTTCGGCCCCAGGTTCGACCGAGGCCAGTGTGGCCGGCGCAAAGGTGCAATCGGCCTGTTGCCCGAGACGCAGCGGGTCATCCGCCAGGCGCAGGGAATGCCCCAGGCGTGGCAGGTTCGGCGATTCGCACTCGATGCGCCGCAGCGCCTGGAAGAAGTCATATTCCCAGGGCTCCTGATGCATCGCATCCAGGGTACTCACAGGGTCGGACGGCGTCCGGGCTTGGCTTTCCATCGCATGATCTCGCCGCGTTCGGTGGTACGGATCACCGTCTCGGTAAAACTGTTGATCGACACGTAGCGTGCCAGGAACCGTTCAAACACCGCACCGAGCAGGAACACGCCGGTGCCGCGGAACGCGTTTTCATCAAATTCCAGAGTGATCTCAAGGCCGCGGCCAAACACAATCGGGCCGGGCATCGGCAGGCGCCGGGTCACCGCCTTGCTGCTGACTTCCCGCAGGCCTTCGATCTGCAATTGCAGGGCGGCGTCGTTGCTGTCGCCATAAAGGCGCAGCAGTTCACGCAGCGCGGCGGCGCCCTGGCCTTGCTCGCTCAGCGACAGGTAGTTCAACGACAACTGGCTGATCAGACGCCAGGCCTTGGCGTCATGGGCATGGCTGGCGCGCGGGCGGCTTGGCCCGGCGACGCAGCGCACGGCCAAGACCGGCGCACTGTCGGCCAGGGTGAAGTCGGTCTTGCCGTTGCCCACGCTCATGAACAGCGGCAAGTCGCGGTTAGTGCACAGTGCGGTCACGCCCAGTTGGCGCAGGTCATGGCGGTACGGGGCTTGCTGGGTGTCCACCAGGCTGACGAAGGTTTCGCTTCCCACATAGGTGGAGCGCGGCCCGTTGCGGCGCTGGTCGCTGGACAACACGCGGGGTTCGCGACGCACCGTGTAGTAAGCCTGGTCACGGCCATAGCGCGACGGATCGCGTACTGCATAGAACGGCAAAAACGGTTGCTCCGGTCCGGTGCCGTGGCCCGTGATGCCGCTCAAGGAGTGAATCTCGAAATCCATCGGTCGCGTGCGGTCGGCGATCACATGGTGTTCGTTGACCCGCTCGGACAAATGAATCCGGTCCACACGCTTGGGAAACAGGTTGATTGCCGGGGTGCAGAACGGCACGAATTGCGCCTTGCCGACGCTGCCTTCCAGGCTTGGATCGTGACGGTCGAACAGCACGATCAGTTCCAGTTCCTGGCCGTCACAGCGTTTGACGGCGCGGCTCAGTTCAGCGAATTCGACGAACAGAAAACGGTGGGGCAGGGCGAAGTATTCCTGGAGCAAGCGATAGCCCTGGAACGCTCGCGGCACCACCGGCATCGCCGCATCGGCGTCATCGAAACCCCGGGAGCGCAAGGCCTCCGGCGGCAGGCGCTCAACCCAGTCACCGCCGGGCTTGCGCGCGAACACCGCGCAGGCATTGCCCAGCAGTTGTTCGTAGAGGCGGAACGGTTGTTCGTCGGCACCGCTGAGGTACAACGGCAAATTATCCAGCGCCAGGCTGTTGAACGGCAGCTCGGCGCCGGTACGCAAGGTCAGGCGCAGGCCGGCCTTGGCCTTGGGTTCGCTGGCAGCCAAACGCCCGAGCACGGCGGACGGGTTGCCGAAGTACTCGGCCTGGGCGACCTGCAACGGCCACAGCGTCACCGGGTGCGCGGTGCGGTATTCGCAGCAGGTCTGGGTTTCGCGGCCCAAGGCGGCGCGCAGGACGGTGTCGCGGGGCAGTGGAAAACCACTGGCCAGGGAGCCTTCATCGGGATCGGCCTGCAACTGCACCACGGTCATCGACGGGGTCGGCGCCAGGTAGTGCGGGTAGGCGATCTCCAGCAGGTTGTTGGTGAAGGTCGGGTACTCGGCGTCGAGCTTGAGCTGGACCCGGGCCGTGAGATACGCAAAGCCTTCGAGCAAGCGTTCGACGTACGGGTCGGCGCAGTCCATGCCGGACAGGGTCAGCCGACTGGCGATCTTCGGGTATTCCTTGGCGAACTCGGCGGCGCTTTCGCGCACGTGGTGCAGTTCCTGGTTGTACAGCTCCAGCAGGCGCGGGTTCATGGGCGTCTCCGCTGGTCGGCATTGACCACACGCACATGGCCGGACTCCAGGTCCAGGTCGGTTTGCAGCAACAGGCGCAACGGCACCGGCTGCGCCCACAGGTCGCCCTCGATCTCGAAACTCAGGGCGTTGTGGTTCATCTCACCGTGGCCGACGCGTGCCTTGACCCGCAAGGTGTGGCGCAGGATGCGCGGCTCGAAGGTGGCGATGGCTTGTCGAATCAAGGCTTCCAGGGCGCTGATGTCGACACTGGAGACACTGTTGCCCGCCAGCGCCGGCAGCCCGTAATTGACCACCGACGTACCGGCAGGCGTGTGCAGCGTGGCATCGGCGTTGAGCAGTGAAGTGGTGTTGAGCAGCCACGTCAGGTCACGCAGCACCGAGGCTTTCAATTGGCTCAGGGACAGCACGCGTTTGTCGGCGCTTTCCTTGGGATTGGTCGGGTCATCGTCGGTCAACCGGTCCAGCAGGGACGGTTGCAGGCGATCGCGGGAAGCAATTTCAGTTACCACCAAAGCAGCTCCACGGACGGGTTGCGAGAGGAACAGGGGGCTTGCAGCCGCCACTTGGGGTGGCGGCTACAGGGGCAATCAGCGTTTGGTGTTGGAGCGAATGTTCCAGCCAAACTTGATCGCGCCGCCGTCTTTGGTGCCGTCGGCTTTCTGTGGCTGGTAGTCCACCATCACCTGGGCAAAGTTCAGGGTCACGTTTTCGGTCAGGCGGTCATCGCTGCCCGAACCACCGGTGCTCAGGGAGGTGACCAGCACTTCTTCCAGGTTGATGATCATGTACTCGACCTGGCTTTCACCGCCGGCCTTGCGCACGGTCAGCGTGACCTTGTCGATGTGCTTGCCGCTCGCGCAGTGCATCATCAGGTTGGGCGAGGCCTTGTCGACGTACTTGGTCAGCGACAGGTCCTGGATGTTCACCTTGCCCGCACCGCCGCCACCGCCCACGTGCATGTTGCCGGACTGGGCCATGCCCCAGCTCCAGTTCAACACGTCGATTTCGTCCTTGTGGGCCTTGTCCATGGACTCGCCCTTGATGTCGCCGATCTTGATGAAAATATCAACAGCCATGTTTTCTCCCTGTGTGGTCTCAGCCACAGAATTTGTTAACGCTGATCGTTCCCACGCTCTGCGTGGTAACGCATCTTGTGACGCTCTGCGTCACTGGGACGCGGAGCGTCCCGGGCGGCATTCCCACGCGGAGCGTGGGAACGAGCGACGGTGTTACGCGCCTTTCGCCGAAGGCAGTTTCGATACCAGGCGCAGCGACACGGTCAGCCCTTCGAGCTGGTAGTGCGGGCGCAGGTAGAACCTGGAGTTGTAGTACCCCGGGTTGCCTTCGACGTCTTCCACGATCACTTCGGCGGCAGCCAATGGATGCTGGGCCTTGGTGGTTTCGGTGGAGTGCGCCGGGTCACCGTCGACGTAGTTGAGGATCCAGTCCTGCAACCAGCGCTGCATCTCGTCCTTCTCTTTGAAGGAACCGATCTTGTCGCGCACGATGCACTTCAAGTAGTGAGCGAAACGGCAGGTGGCGAACAGGTACGGCAGGCGCGCGGCCAGGTTGGCGTTGGCGGTGGCGTCCGGGTCATCGTATTCGGCCGGTTTCTGCAGCGACTGGGCGCCGATGAAGGCAGCGAAGTCGGTGTTTTTCTTGTGCAGCAGCGGCATGAAACCGTTCTTCGCCAGTTCCGCTTCGCGGCGGTCGCTGATAGCGATTTCGGTCGGGCACTTCATGTCCACGCCACCGTCATCCGTCGGGAAGGTGTGGGCCGGCAGGTTCTCGACTTCACCGCCCGACTCCACGCCACGGATGCGCGAGCACCAGCCGAAGTGTTTGAACGAACGGTTGATGTTCACCGCCATCGCGTAAGCGGCGTTGGCCCAGGTGTACTTGGAGCTGTCGGCACCGTCGGTGTTTTCTTCGAAGGCGAAGGCTTCCACCGGATCGGTCTTGGCACCGTACGGCAGGCGCGCCAGGAAACGCGGCATGGTCAGGCCGATGTAGCGCGAGTCTTCCGATTCACGCAGCGAGCGCCAGCCGGCGTATTCCGGGGTGGTGAAGATCTTGGTCAGGTCGCGCGGGTTCGACAGTTCCTGCCACGAGCCCATGCCCATCACGGTTGGCGAAGCGGCGGCAATGAACGGTGCGTGCATGGCGGCGCAGACTTTCGACAGCTCGCCCAGCAGCTCCACGTCGGGAGGCGACTGGTCGAAGTAGTAGTCGCCCACCAGGCAACCGTAAGGTTCGCCGCCGAACTGGCCGTATTCTTCTTCGTACATCTTCTTGAAGATCGGGCTCTGGTCCCACGCGGTGCCCTTGAATTTCTTCAGGGTCTTGTGCAGGTCCGGCTTGGAGATGTTGAGCACGCGAATCTTCAGCTGCTCATCGCTCTCGGTGTTGTTCACCAGGTAGTGCAGGCCACGCCAGGCGCTTTCCAGCTGCTGGAAATCCTGGTGATGGATGATCTGGTTGACCTGGGCGGTGAGCTTGGCGTCGATGGCGGCGATGATCGATTCGATCGACTTGATCGCGTCGTTGGACACCAGGTCGGTCTGGGCCAGAGCCTGCTCGGCCAGGGTGCGCACAGCGGTTTCCACGGCTTCGCGGGCACGCTCGGTCTTGGGTTTGAATTCTTGCAGCAGCAGGTTCGCGAACTCGCTGGCTTCTTCGGTGGTACCCAGGATCTGGGTGCCTTCGCGGGCGGTATTGTCAGTCATGATTACTGCTCCCCTGCAGGCTTGGGCGCGCTGGCAAGTGCCTGAAGCAGTGCCGGGTCCTTGATCGCCTTCATGATGATTTCTTCAGCGCCGGTCTTGCCGTCCATGTAGGTCAGCAGGTTGGCCAGCTGGGTGCGGGCTTCGAGCAGTTGCTTGAGCGAATCGACCTTGCGCGCCACAGCGGCGGGGCTGAAGTCGTCCATGCTTTCGAAGGTGATGTCCAGGCTCAGGTTGCCTTCGCCGGTCAGCTCGTTGGGCACGTGGAACGCGACGCGTGGCTGCATGGCCTTGAGGCGCGAGTCGAAGTTGTCGACGTCCACTTCAAGGAACTTGCGGTCGGCCACAGGCGCCAGAGGTTCGGCGGGCTTGCCGGCGAGATCGGCCATCACGCCCATGACGAAGGGCAGCTGGACCTTTTTCTCGGCGCCGTAGAGCTCGACGTCGTACTCGATCTGCACCCGAGGCGCACGGTTGCGCGCGATGAATTTCTGAGAACTTTGCTTCGCCACGTTGCTGCTCCTGGTCGCTTGAGCGACGGTGTTGTAACTGCGCGATCCGTACGCTTATTCGCTGTCCGGCCCGCGCAGATTTTCAAATTGGGACATGCCGTCGGGAATCAGGTTGCGCACGATGGCCGCAAAGTCGGCGTGCACCAGATTCTTTGCTCGGTTCAACAGCACCGGCAGCGGGCTCGAAGGCTCGTGCCGGGTGTAGTACGCAAGGATCTTGTCGAGGCTGCGCAGCACTTCATCGCGGCTTGCGATGTCGCCGGTCGGGCGTGCTGCAACGGGCGCGGCGGCGTATTCAACCGAGGGGGCATTGTCGTCACTGACAACCTCGGGCTCGCTGGCAGCGCCGCTGTGTGGGGCGTATTGGTTAAGTATCTGCGCGGCCTGCTTGAGCAGTTGCTTCAAGGGGGCGAGGTCCACGCCCTGGGCGGAACCTACCTGGTCGCTGACGTATTGTTCGATGGCCTCACAGGCGTCGCGGGCGGCGTTCAGCGCGTCGCGGGTGGCTTGCAGCTGCTCGGCATCGCTGTCGAGGAATGCGCCGTTAAGCTGTTCGGCACCGAGGTTTTCGCCGGGGAAACTCTGCAGCCCGCTGGCATTCAGCGCGGCGCGCAGGCTGACGGGCCCGAAGGTGCGGGAACGGGTGAGGATAGCCTCACGCAGCAGACGGATGTTCGCGTCGCTGGCCACGCCGCTGAGGGCGTTGATGCGCACGGTGGGGTCGTTGTCGTCATCGGCATCCAGGCGCGGATGCAGGTCCGCCCAGTATTCGCGCAGCAGCGCGTTGATCAGCGCGAGTGCGTCGGCAAGCCCTGCAATGCCCTGGAGGGCGAGGGCGGCTTGCAACAGGAAATGGGTGATGCGCAGGTCTTTGCTGCGTTGCAGGAGGTCGAGACTTTGCTGCTGGATGCTGCGCCATTCCGGAGGTTCGGCAGGCAGGATCGAGTCGCCCATGCTGCGCTCGGGTTGACCCTGTGCGGCACGCTCAAGATGCAAGTAATCGGCGTCATATTCCAAGTCTTCGCCACAGGGCGAAGTCGCGGAAACGGCGGCGAGCAGCAGAGGCACATCCACTAAATTCGATCTCCCTATCAGCCCGTTAGATGACGGGCAACTCATGCATTAGTTGCGCGAGGAACTTTGCATGTTTTCTTGGTCTTATTTAGCGCTTTGACATCATGTTGATTTCAAAGTGCCATCATTGGTGTTCAAGAAGTTGTGCATTTTTGGTGTAGTACTTATGCCTTGTCAAGGTAAGCTATTCGCCCTCTATGACAGATGTGCGGTGCTTAACATCTTGTGCGACTGATCAGTCGAAGCAGGTGCCGAGGCAGGATTTTTGTCATACAGGCCGGTTAAGATCAGCAATTACGCGGGTTGAAGCAGGCTTTCAAGGTTTTGGAAGGATCTGTCGTGGATCTCTCGGAGCATTTCTCCCAGGGAACGGCCGCGCGCGAAGTATCAGCAAGGAGGCAAGATGTCGCTGTGCTTGACTATCACTAGTTATCACAAGATTACCCCTGGCCAGTGTTCTGAAAAGTCCCTGGACCAGGGAGTGATGGCTATTGGCCGCGGTTCCGAAAATGACTGGGTACTGCCTGATCCAGAACGTCTTGTTTCCACGCAACATTGCGTTATTCAGTACAAAGATGGTCGTTACTACTTAACTGATAACAGCACTAATGGAGTTGAGTTAGTGCATGCCGGTATTCGTTTGCGGCGGGGAAGCAGCGAGCCATTGCAGGACGGCGAACTGATCCGCATCGGCGATTACGAGATCCAGGCGCGTATCGATTTCAACCTGAAAGTGACAGATACCCCGTCTTTCACCAGTGACGCTTCCAACAGTTTCGAAGCCCTGATGGGCGCCGCCGTGAAGGCCCCGACGCCACCTCCGGTGATCGCGCCGCAGTTCCAGGGCGCCTCGTCGATGGACACCCTGCCGGACCTGTTCGACTTCCTCGCGCCCACCAGCGTACCGCCGGCCACCGTGCACGATCACGTGCCGGCCGAGCAGCACGACTTCCGCCCGCCGACACCGCTGCCCGTGGCTGAACCGCCTGCGCCGGTGGTCTCGGGCTCAGTAATCCCCGAAGACTGGGATTTGTTCGGCGATGCCCCGGCACCCAAGCCTGTCGCACCGCTGCCGCCAACACCGCCACAGCCGCCGGTCATCGAGCCGCCCAAGGTCGAGCGCCCGCTCCCGGTGGCTGATGCCAGCCAGCCCGACCTGTTGCAAGCCTTCCTGCGCGGTGCGGGCCTCGATCAGTTGCGCCTGGACAAGGCCCAGGC
Organism: Pseudomonas sp. I8001; assembly: GCF_013385345.1. Classification (NCBI taxonomy): domain Bacteria; kingdom Pseudomonadati; phylum Pseudomonadota; class Gammaproteobacteria; order Pseudomonadales; family Pseudomonadaceae; genus Pseudomonas; species Pseudomonas sp. I8001. The sequence continues at coordinate 512,906 of NZ_JACAQC010000007.1, read as the reverse complement.
CGAAGCCCAGATGGAAAGCATCGGCCGCAGTTACCGGCTGATGGTCGAAGGCCTGATCGACGTGTTGCGTGCCCGCAGCAGCCTCAAGGGCGAGTTCCGCATGCAGCAGACGGTGATTCAACCGGTGGAAAACAATCCGTTGAAATTCGCCCCGAATGCCGATGAAGCGCTACTGCTGCTCCTACGCCACAGCAATCAGGCGTTTATGGCGCCGGACTTGGCGGTGCGCGACAGTTTCGACGATCTGCGCGCCCACCAACTGGCCGTCATGGCCGGGGTCGAAGCCGCCATCAAGCACCTGCTGACGCGCTTTGAACCGGCGCAGCTCGAAGAGCGCATGGGCAAGCCCGGCGGGCTGTCGAGCATTTTCAACGGCTCGCGACAGGCCCAGTACTGGCAGCAGTTCACCGAGCTCTACAGCAATATTTCCCGCGAGGCCCAGGAAGATTTCCAGGACCTGTTCGGGCGTGAATTCAGCCGTGCCTACGAAGCGCACAGCAGCCGACAGCGTCACTAACAACGCAGTACATGGAACAACGGATAGCTAAGTACGTCATTGAGGACGCAGGATGATTCCCAGGTTTTTACTCGCAGTCGCCACCGCGCTTCTGCTGACGGCGTGTGCCAAGGATGCGGCCAAGCCCGAGGCCGCCGAAGCTGAGGCAGACACCGCCGCCGTCGAGCTGCATTTCCATGCCATCGCCGGGCTCAACCCCGGCGCCAATGGCCAGGCAGCCCCGGTACGGGTGCGGATTTTCGAACTGAAAAACGCCGCCACCTTCAGCCGTTCCGACTACTTCGCCCTGGCCGATCGCGCACAGTCGACCCTCGGCCTCGACCTGCTCGACCAGGACGAAGTGGTGATCCTGCCCGGCCAGCAATTGAGCATCCAGCGCGACCTCGACCCGTCCACCCGCCAGATCGGCCTGCTGGTGGGCTATCGCGAACTGGACCGCGCCGAGTGGCGCACGGTGCTCAACGTGCCGGCACGCCAATACACCGAATACCAGATCAGCCTCGATGTGCATGCCGTGCGTGCCGACGTCGTGGTCCCCCCATCCAGCCCTGCCCAATAAGAATCGGAGCCCCCATGTCCTGGAACAATCGCGTGGTCTGGTCGGAAGGCATGTTCATCGGAACGCAGCACTTCCAGCAGCATGACCGTTACCTGGAAAACCTGATCGATGCGCGCAGCCGCCCGTTGTCGGCGGGGGCCTGGGGCTTTTCCGAACTGTTGATCGACCAGGGCCTGCTGGCCCAGGGCAAGCTGGCGATCGTCTCGGCACGTGGCCTGTTACCGGATGGCACGCCGTTCAATATCCCCCAGGACGACCTGGCGCCGAGCCCGCTGAATATCGACGACAACTTGCGCGATGGCCTGGTGTACCTGGCGTTGCCCCTCAAGCGTGCCGGCGCCCGCGACACCGTCGACGAAGGCGAGGCCCTGGAAGCCGCGCGCTATGTCAGCCAGGTGCGTGAAGTGCGCGACGACAACGCGCCCTTCGAAAACCGTGCGCCGGTGGCGGTCGGCTCCCGCGCCTTGCGCCTGTTGACCGCCCAGGATGGGATCAGCGATTACGCGGCCATTGGCCTGGTGCGCATCAAGGAAAAACGCGCCGACCGCGCCCTGGTGCTGGACGAGAGCTACATCCCGCCGGTCCTCGACGTGACGGCCAGCAAACCGCTGACCGCGTTTCGCAGCGAACTGCTGGGCCTGCTGCACCAGCGCGGCGAAGCGTTGGCCGGGCGCGTGGTGGCTTCGGGCGCCGGTGGTGCTTCGGAGATTGCCGACTTCATGCTGCTGCAACTGGTCAACCGCGCCCAGCCGCTGATCCAGCACCTGAGTCAGTTGAGCCCGCTGCACCCGGAGCGTTTCTTCAGTGAATTGGTGAGCCTGGCCGGCGAGTTCTCGACCTTCTCCACCACGGGTCGCCGCCCCCACGAATACCCGCAATACCAGCATGACGACCTGGCCTTGAGCTTCACCCCGGTGATGCAGGCCCTGCGCGAGGCGCTGTCGATGCTGATCGACAGCAAGGCCACGCCGATCCCGATTGTCGAGAAAGCCTACGGCGTGCACGTGGCGATGCTGGCCGACAAAACCCTGATCGACAGCGCCAGTTTCATCCTGGTGGTGCGCGCCGATGTGCCGGGCGAAACCCTGCGCGCACGCTTCGGCCAGCAAAGCAAAGTCGGCTCGGTGGAACACATCCGCGACCTGGTCAACCTGCAACTGCCGGGCATCGGCCTGCTGCCGCTGCCGGTGGCGCCACGGCAGATTCCGTACCACGCAGGCTCCACCTACTACGAGCTGGACCGGGGCAGCGAGCACTGGCAGCAACTGGGTAATTCCGGTGGCTTTGCGTTCCACATCGCCGGCCAGTTCCCGGGGTTGAACCTGGCTTTCTGGGCCATCCGAGGGTAATCCGCGATGCATCCGAATGACGATGACCGCACCCAGTTCATGCCGCGTCCCGGTGGCCGCGCGCCGGAGCCTGTTCGCGCAGAGCCGGCGCCGCTGTCGATGCCCGCTGCGCCGATCCTGACCGGCAAGGCCCAGGGCCTGAACCCGCTGGAAAGCGCTGCCGGCCCGTTGTTGTCGCTGCTGACGCGCCTGCGCAACACGATCTCGCACCCTGCGCCAGCGAGCCTGCGTGCGCAGTTGCTGGCTTACCTGCGCCAGTTCGAAGAACGTGCCGAGGCGGCCGGCGTGGCCCGCAACGATGTGCTGCTGGCGCGTTACGCGCTGTGCACCGCCCTCGATGAAGCCGTGCTGAGTACGCCGTGGGGCAGTGCCAGTGACTGGGGCAAGCAGAGCCTGCTGATCACCGTGCACAACGAAGCCTGGGGCGGCGAAAAGGTCTTCCAATTGCTGGATCACTGCCTGCAAAGCCCGCGGGAACGCCTGTACCTGCTGGAACTGCTGTACCTGTGCCTGTGCCTGGGTTTCGAAGGTCGCTACCGCGTGATGAACGATGGCCGCAGCCAGCTGGAAGCCTTGCGCGAGCGTACCGCTGCGGCGATTCGCAGTGCCCGTGGCGAGCATGAGCGCGAGCTGTCACCCCATTGGCGCGGCGTGACCGTGGCCCGTGATCGCCTGGCGCAGTTCATGCCGCCGTGGATCGCCGTGGCCATCGGCCTGGCACTGCTGTTGGCATTGCTGTTCGGGTTGCGGATGAAACTGGCGTCGGATGCCGAGCCGGTGTTCAAGAATATTCATGCCCTGGGGGAGATCCCGGTGCAGGCCATCGACCGTCCGGTGGCCCAGCCGAAAATCATTGAGCGACCGCGTCTGGCAGGCTTCCTGGTGGAAGACATCAAGGCCGGTCGCGTAGCCGTGGAAGATGCCGTCGACCGCTCCGTGGTGACCATCCGTGGTGATGAACTGTTCGCCTCGGCCAGCTCCAGCATCGTCGATGACTTCCAGCCGCTGATGCTGCGTATTGCCGACGCCATCCGCAAGGTCAAGGGCCAGGTGCGGGTCACCGGCCACAGCGATAACCGTCCGATTGCGACCCTGCGCTTTCCGTCCAACTGGGCGCTGTCCGAGGCGCGGGCCAAGTCGGTGCTGGAGATTCTCGCGGCCAAGACCGGCCAGCCGGAACGCTTCAGCGCCGAAGGCCGCAGCGACACCGAGCCGGTGGCGACCAACGCCACAGCCGAAGGCCGTGCGCGCAATCGCCGGGTAGAAATCACCGTATTGGCGGAGGGCGTCGAGTGAAGGCGTTTTTCAGTTTTGTGATTCGCTGGGTGATCCCGCTGCTGGGCCTGATCGCCTTGAGCCTGATCATCTGGTTTGTGGGCCCGTTGCTCGATGTGCTGGTGCCGGAAGGGCGCCGCTGGGCGCTGATCATCCTGGTGTTCGCGGTGTGGATTGCCTACCGCGTATTCCGGATTATCCAGGCCCGGCGCCAGGCTGCCGAAGTGATGCGCAGCCTCGCGGCGGAAACCCCGCCAGACCCTGCCAGCGTCGCCACCGCCGAAGAGCTGGCGACCCTGCGCCAGCGCATGGACGAAGCCCTGGCCCTGTTGAAAAAGGCCAAGCTGGGCGGTGACGAGCGCCGCAACCTGTATGAGCTGCCGTGGTATGTGATCATCGGCCCACCGGGCTCGGGCAAGACCACCGCGCTGGTCAATTCCGGGCTGCACTTTCCCTTGGCGGCGCAGTTGGGTGCCGGTGCGGTACGGGGCGTGGGCGGTACGCGCAATTGCGATTGGTGGTTTACCGATCAGGCCGTATTGCTCGACACCGCTGGCCGCTACACCACCCAGGACAGCAACTCCACGGTGGATAAAGCCGCCTGGCTGGGCTTTCTCGACCTGCTGAAAAAGCAGCGTTCCCGGCGCCCGATTGATGGTGCGTTTATCGCCATCAGCCTCTCGGACCTGCTGCTGGGCAGCGACGCCGAGCGTGCCGCCCATGCCGCCGCGATCCGCCTGCGTATCCAGGAGCTGTACACCCAACTGGGCGTGCGCTTCCCGATCTACCTGATGCTCACCAAGCTCGACCTGGTGCCGGGCTTCATGGAGTTCTTCGACAACCTGAGCAAGGAAGAGCGCGCCCAAGTGTGGGGCATGACCTTCGCCCTGGACGACGGCAAGAACAGCGACAGCCCGCTGGCCCATCTGCAAAGCGAGTTCGCCGGCCTGGAACAGCGCCTCAACGAGCGCCTGGTGGAGCGCCTGCAACAGGAACGCGACCCGGCGCGGCGCGACCTGATCTACGGTTTCCCGCAGCAGTTCGGCGCGTTGAAGGATTGCCTGCAAGGCTTCCTCGAAGGCGTGTTCAAACCCAATGCCTTTGAAGAGCGCGTCTTGCTGCGCGGTGTGTACTTCACCAGCGGCACCCAGGAAGGCAGCCCGATTGACCGCCTGATCGGCGCCATGGCCCAGAGCATGAACCTGGACCGCCAGCACCTGGCGCGCCAGACCGGCACCGGGCGCAGTTACTTCATCGAAAAACTGTTCACCGCCGTGGCGTTTGCCGAGCGTGGCCTGGTGGGCGTCAACCCGAAGGTCGAGCGCCGTCGCAAGTGGATTGCCCGGGGTGTGCTGGCCGCAACCGTGGCGCTGGTACTGGTCGTCAGCACGTTGTGGTGGGTGAGTTATCGCGCCAACCAGGCCTACATCGCCCAGGTTGACCAGAAGGTCGCGCCGTTGGGCCAGACCGTGCAGAACCTCAGCCCGGCACAGCGCGAAGTACTCGCGGTGCTGCCCCTGCTTAACGCCGTGAAGAACCTCGCGGGCGACTCGCCGAGCTGGTCCGAAGGCTTGGGCCTGTATCAGGGCGACATGCTCGAAGCCGAATCCTCCAGCGTCTACCGCAAGCTGTTGATCGCCGTGTTCGCGCCCCGTTTGGTGACGCGCATCGAAGAGCAACTGCACGGCGGCGGCAATTCCGACTTCCTCTATGAAGGCTTGAAGGCCTACCTGATGCTCGCCGACAGCGAGCATTACGACCCGGACTTCATCAAGGCCTGGATCGCCCTCGACTGGGACCGCAACCTGCCGCGCGACCTGCCGGCGGACCAACGGCAGGCCCTGATCGGGCACTTGCAGGCCTTGTTCGAGCGGCATCCGCCCAGCGCCCGTCTCGACCCGCGCTTGATCGACGACCTGCGCCGGCAACTGCAGCAACTGCCGGTGGCCCAGCGCGTCTACGACCGCATCAAGCGCCAGAAACTGCCGGAAGGCGTGCCGGACTTTCGCATCAACGAAGCGGCGGGCCGCGATGCCGCGCTGGTGTTCAGTCGCAAGAGCGGCAAGCCGTTGGGCGAACCGTTGAGCGGTTTCTTCACCGCCAAGGGTTATCGCCAGGGCTTCCTGCTGACCAGCCTGAACCAGACCGGCACCCTCGCTGAAGAGCAATGGGTGCTGGGCCGCGAGCAGGCCGACCAACAAAACGTCGTCAGCCTCGCCGCCGATGTGCGCCGCCTGTACTTCCAGGACTATCAACGCCAGTGGGATGCGTTGCTGGCGGATATCGACTTTGTGCCGATCACCAGCGTGGCCCAGGCGGCCGACGTCTTGCGGGTGATTTCCGGGCCGACCTCGCCGCTGAAGAAGCTGCTGGTGGCGGTCTCCAAAGAGACCGACTTGCAAGCGGAAGAACGCTTGCTGGCCGCCAAGGGCGCGCCGGTGGAAGGTGGCGTGGACAAGCTCAAGGAACGCCTCGGCAGCCTGCTTGGCCAGGACCAGCCAACTGCGAATGCACCAGCGGCCAGTGAAGATCCGGTGACGGCGCACTTCGCCGAACTCAACAGCATCGTCAGCAAGAACGAAGGTGAACCGGCGGCCATTGATGGCCTGCTGGCGGACATGAATGCGTTGTATGTGCAGGTCAGCGCCATGGTCGGTGCCAGCGGCGATGCGTTGCTCGGCGAAGCAAAAAACCAGGCGGCGGCTGCGGCCACGCGGGTCAGCCTGAATGCCGAACGCCAGCCGCCGCTGGTGCAGGGCATGGTCAAGTCAGTGGTCAACTCCACCACCAACAGCATGATGGGCGGGGTGCGCAACCAGCTGAATGCGGCGTGGGTCAGCGAAGTGGTGAACGTGTATCGCCAGTCCCTGGCCGGGCGTTATCCGATGTCGCCCGGCAGTGCGCGGGACGCGACCCTGGATGACTTCGGCCAGTTCTTCGGGGTGGGCGGGGTGATGGACAATTACTTCCGCAAGTACCTGCAACCTTACGTCGACACCTCCACGCAAACCTGGCGCTGGCAGCCGGGCGCGGCGCAGAAGCTCGGCATCGCGCCGGGCGTGCTGCAAACCTTCCAGCGCGCGGCGACCATTCGGGATGCGTTTTTCCGTGCCGGTGGCACCCAGCCGATCGTGCGCTTTGAACTCAAACCGGTGGCGATGGACGCGACCATCACCCAGTTCCTGCTGGACCTGGACGGCCAGCAACTGAGCTATGACCACGGCCCGAGCCGCCCGGTCGCGATGCAGTGGCCGAATCCCGGCAGCATTGGCGTGGTGCGCATTTCCATCATGCCGCCGTCAGCCAGCGGGCGCTCCGGCGTGACGCTGGACGGCCCGTGGGCCTGGTTTCGTCTGCTGGAGCAATCGGACCTGACCGCCGGCAATTCGCCGGACCGCTTCAACCTGCGTCTGCGGGTCGACGGCGCGAGCATCTCCTACGAGTTGCGGGCCAACAGTGCCTTCAACCCGTTCAAGAGCCGCGTGCTTAACGGCTTCAGCCTGCCGGAGCGGCTATGACCACGCTGGGTTTCTACGGCAAGTTGGCGTGCCGCGGCGACTTTGTCAGCCGCGCGCTGCCCCAGAGTTTTATCGGCCCTTGGGACAGTTGGCTGGCGTCCGGATTGCTCGCCAGCCAGACCCGCCTCGGGGCTGACTGGCTGAATGCTTACCTGGTCAGCCCATTGTGGCGCTTCGTGTTGGCGCCGGGTGTGTGCGGGCCGGACGCGGCGGTGGGCGTGGTGATGCCGAGCATCGACCGGGTGGGGCGCTATTTCCCGCTGACGGTGGCTGCGCTGTTGGATCACGACACCGACCCGGCCTCCGTCGTTGGCGGCCCGGACGCCTGGTTTGAACAGGTGGAAGAGTTGTTGCTGAGCACGCTGGACGCCGGCGCCAGCTTCGAAGGTTTCAGCGGCGGGATCGAATCCCTCGGCGCTCCAGCCTGCCAACCTCGCACCTTGGGTAGTCGCTTTGCGGGCTTGCAGCGTGTCAACGCCACAGACCCGCAGGCGCGGATGACTGCGCTTGCCGAACAGGCCTGCGAAGGCGCGAGCCTGTGGTGGGGCCGTGGTTCGCAACAGATTTCTCCCGGTTTAATGCGGTGTCAGGGCTTGCCTGCTGCCGACGATTTTGCGCAATTTTTGCTCGGCCAAGAAGGTGTTGTGTAGATGCGGTCCACGTTCAAATCCGCCAGCAAAAGCCACGTCGGCATGGTTCGCCAAGTCAATGAAGACGCTTGCCTCGACCTGCCGGAAAACGGCCTGTGGGTGGTGGCCGACGGCATGGGCGGGCACGCGGCGGGGGATTACGTCAGCAGCCTGATTGTCGACAGCCTGCGCAGCATTCCCGTGGGCCGTTCCCTTGAGGAATACACGGCGGCGTTGCGCAGCGACCTGCTGCGAGTCAACGGCGCGGTGCGCGAAGAAACCGCCCACCGTGGCGTGACCATGATGGGCAGCACCGTGGTGTTGCTCGCCACCCGAGGCTTGCGCGGCGTGTGCCTGTGGGCCGGCGACAGCCGCCTGTATCGCCTGCGCGACGGCCTGCTGGAAAGCATTTCCCGCGACCACAGCTACGTGCAGGACTTGCAGGACAGCGGCCTGCTCAGCGAAGCCGATGCGCGGGTGCATCCACGGGCGAATATCGTCACCCGCGCGATTGGCGTGGAAGCACAGTTGGCGTTGTCGTCGGTCGACCTGTTGATCGCCCCCGGCGACAGTTACCTGCTGTGCAGCGACGGCCTGAACAAGACCGTCGAAGACCACGAGATCCGCGAAGTACTGAGCCATGCCGAGCCGGACGAAATCGTCCGCAGCCTGGTGCACCTGGGGCTCAATCGCGGCGCGCCGGACAACATCACCGCCATCGTTGTGAAGGTGTCGACATGAACATCATCATTCCCGGCTACGACATCGAAGGCGAAATCGGCGTTGGCGCCATGGCCAGCGTGTACCTGGCGACCCAGCGTTCCCTGGAGCGCAAGGTGGCGCTGAAGATCATGGCGGCTGCGCTGGCGGCCGACCCGAGCTTCTGCGAGCGCTTCCTGCGCGAAGGCAAGACCCTGGCGCGCCTCTCCCACCCGCACACCGTGACCATCCATGACATCGGCAATGTCGGTGAGCTGTACTACATGGCCATGGAATACCTGCCCAATGGCACGCTCAAGGAGCGCATCGCCGCGGGCCTGACGCCGGAGCAAGGGCTGACGTATATCCGCCAGATCGCCTCGGCGCTGGGTTATGCCCACGCCCAGGGCCTGGTACACCGCGATGTGAAGCCGGCGAACATTCTGTTCCGCGCGGATGGCACGGCGGTGTTGTCGGACTTTGGTATCGCCAAGTCCCTGGATGACCGCACGCAGTTCACCCAGGCCGGATTTGCCGTCGGCACGCCGAGCTACATGAGTCCGGAGCAGGCCCGGGGCCAGGAGATTGATGGGCGCGCCGACCTGTATGCGTTGGGCGTGGTGCTCTATGAAATCCTCGTGGGCAAGCTGCCTTACAACGGCACCGATGCGCTTTCCACAGCACTGGCACACCTGACTGAACCGCTGCCTGAGTTGCCGGTGCACCATGGGCGTTATCAGGAGGTGCTGCGCAAGCTGCTGGCCAAAGACCCGGCGGAACGCTTCCCGGATGCGTCGGCGTTGTTGCGGGCGTTGGATCAGTTGCCGAAGGAGGAGCAGGTCGAGGCGACGTTGATTCGGCCTCTGCCGATTCCGGTGGCGGTCTCGAATGACCTGGCCGGACTCACGCCGGTTTCCATCGAAATCCCGACCGAAAAGCCGCAGCCACAACCCGTGCGGCAACCGGTGGTGACGCCGACGCAACACTCTGCCGTGGCCGGACAAAACCGTGGGCCGGTGCTGGCGTTGGCGGCAGTTGCCGTGGCGGTCGCGCTGGCAATTGCGGGCGCAAGTTACTGGTGGTTGAAAGATGACGCGCCAGCCGCCGCGCCGCCGGTTGCCGAGGCGGCCAAGACCATCGCGCCGCCTGCCGCGCAACCGGTAGCGGCGCAGGTTGACGGCGGTCAACGCCCGTTGCTGATGGCCGGCAAGAAAACCTTGTTCCAGCGGGTACTGAGCAAGCCCGGCGCCAAGCTTTCCCACGAAGCGGGCGGGGCGCCTGGCGAAGGTTTGCCGGCGTTTTCCGTGCTCTATGTCTACCAACGCAAGGACGTCGACGGCAGCCCCTGGCTACGGGTTGGCGCCGCCACCGACGGGCGCAGCGACGGCTGGCTGCCGGCGGCGCAAGCCAGCGACTGGAAGCAGAGCCTGGTGCTCAAGTTCACCGAGCGTTCGGGCCGGGCGCCGGTGATGTTCCTGCGCCAATCTGCGGAAGTGGAAAAGCTGCTGGCCGATCCTGCCGCAGCGAAAAACCTGCTGCTCAAGGTGCAGAAAAACACCGAGGACAACCAGCAGGTGCTGGCCCTGGAGCCGACCGCAAGCGCCGTCCCGCAGAACCAGTTCTATTTGCTGCCGATCTTCGACTCCAAGGAGAGCTTCGACGAAAACGGCCAGCCGGTGCAGCTGCTCAACGTCGCCTCCATCGACCCTGGCAGCACACCTGATGTCATCGCCAAGGCTGTCGCTCGAACGCCGGTGACCGACGCCAGCGCCGATGCCTTCCGCACGGCCGTGGTGCTGGTGGTCGACACCACGGTGTCGATGCAGCCCTACATCGACCAGGTTCGCGACGTGGTCCACGAGCTGCAAACCCGCATCGCCGAGCGTGGCGAACTGGACAGCGTGAGCTTTGGCCTGGTGGGTTTTCGCAACAGCATCAAGAAAACCCCCGGCCTGGAGTATGTGGCCAAGACCCTGATCACCCTCGACCAAGGGCGCGACCCGCAGCGCTTCCTCGACATGGCGCGGCAGGTCAAAGCGTCGACGGTGTCCAGCCACTCGTTCAACGAAGACGCGTTCGCCGGTGTCATGCAGGCGGTGGAAGGCATGGACTGGTCCGGCTACGGCGGGCGCTTGATCCTGCTGGTGACCGACGCCGGTGCGCTGCGCAAGAACGACCCGTTCGCCACCACTCAGATGAACGAAGCCGAAGTGCGCCAGGCGGCGCTGGGCAAGCAGATCAAGATCTACGCCTTGCACCTGCGCACCGACGCCGGGAAGAAAACCCACAGCGGCGCCGAAACCCAGTACCGCACCCTGACCGCCGATGCCAACCCGCAGATCGGCGACCTGTACACGCCGGTGCCCGGTGGCGATGTGCGCAAGTTCGGCGAGCGGGTCGACGAGATCGGCACGGTGTTCGCCAACCTGGTGCATCAGGTGCGCAGCAACACGCCGCAGCCGGTGCCGCTGCTCAGTGCCGCGCCGACCCTGGCGGACAAATCCGCCGCCGTCGGTTACGCGATGCACATGGATTTCCTTGGCCGCAAAACCGCGAGCCAGGCACCGCAACTGGTGAGTGCCTGGACCGCCGATCGCGACCTGACCAATACCGCGCTGCCGGCCTTTCAGGTGTGCGTGATGCTGACCAAATTGCAGCTCAACGATTTGCAGCAGTCCTTGAAACTGATCGTCGACGCCGCGCGCAAAACCCAGACCTCACCGAAGGATTTCTTCCAGGAAATCGCCAGCGCCTCGGCCTATATGAGCCGTGATCCACAGGCCTTGAAAAAGGGCGGCAACCTGGCGGACGGCGGCATCCTTGGCGAATACCTGGAAGGCCTGCCGTACCGCAGCAAGTCGCTGAACATGACCCAGGATTTGTGGCTGTCGTTGAGCGTGGCCGAGCAGGAAGACTTTATCGACGAGCTGGATTCGAAGATCCGCCTCTACGAAACCTTCCATAACGATGTGGCCAACTGGGTCCGTTTCGGCGATGCCGAGCCGGGTGATGCGTTGTACCGCGTGCCGCTGTCGACGCTGCCGTAATGCTGAACTTGAGCGCAGTGCACAAGAGCCGGGGCGTTGGTGCCCAGCGCTACAGCCTGGTGATACCGGGCTTGCAACTGCGTGCGGGTGAACAGTTGGCGGTGGTCGGGCCGAGTGGCTGTGGCAAGAGCACCTTGCTGGATTTGCTCGCGCTGGTGTTGGCGCCGGACCAGGTCGGGCAGTTCGATTTCAACCGCGTCGACATTGCCGGGCTTTGGCGTGGTGACCAGCAAAGCGCGCTGGCGGAGCTACGCAGTCGGCACCTGGGTTACGTGCTGCAAACCGGCGGCCTGCTGGGCTTTCTCGATGTGCGCGGCAACATTGCGTTGTCGCGGCAACTCCTGGGTTTGAAAGACGACGGCAGCGTGGCGCGGTTGGCCGAGCAGTTGGAAATCACTGATCAGTTGGACAAGAAGCCGGCGGCGTTGTCCGTCGGCCAGCGTCAGCGGGTCAGTTGCGCAAGAGCCCTGGCCCACGGTCCGCAGCTGTTGCTGGCGGATGAGCCCACCGCTGCGCTCGACCCGTTGAACGCCGAGCGGGTGATGCAGGCGCTGTTGGCCCAGGCCCGGCATAACGGCGCGTGCTGCGTGATCGCCACCCATGATGAACCCCTGGCCCGGGCCAGCGGCTTGCAGGTGCGGCGCATCAGTTGCCGTCGCGACGCCGACGGCGGCGTCACCGCCACCCTTGGGGAGGCGTGCTGATGCGTATCGCCCTGGTGGCTTCCCTGGCCTGGCAGGATTACCGCAACGATGCGTGGCTGTCGGTGTGTTCGGTGCTGGCGCTGGTGGCGGTGATCGCGCCGTTGCTGGTGTTGTTCGGCCTGAAATTTGGACTGGTTAGCAGTTTGACCGAACGTTTGGAGAACGACCCGGCCACCCGGGAAATTATTCCGTTGGGCGGTGGTCGATTCAGCAGTGAATTTGTCGAGCAGCTCCGCCAGCGCAGCGACGTGGCGTTCGCCTTGCCGCGCACCCGGCAGATTGCGGCGACGGCGCAGTTGGGGGCGGTGACGGTGGAGATGCTGCCGACCGCCGCCAACGACCCATTGCTGGCCGGCCTGCCGATGCCCAAGGGCCTGGATCAGATCGTGCTGAGCCACACCGCTGCCGAAAAGCTCGGGGCAAAGGCCGGGGATTGGCTGGAGGCGAGTTTTGGGCGCCAGGTGGCGGGGCGCATCGAGTCGCAACGCCTGCGGGTTCAAGTGCTGCAGGTAGCGCCGCTGGAAGCCTTCGCCCGGGATGGATTGTTTGCACCCTTGGGCTTGCTGGAAGCAGCGGAAGATTATCGCGATGGCCGCGCGGTGCCGGCGTTTGGCTGGGACGGCGATGCGATGGGCGTCAGCGAGCAACGGGTATACCCGGCGTTCCGTTTGTATGCGCGGCGCCTGGTGGATGTGGAGCCGCTGCGGGTGTATTTCGCCGGGCAGAATCTGTTGGTGTCGACCCAGGCCCAGACCATCGCCCAGGTGCAGTCGTTGAGCCGCAACCTGTCGATCGTGTTCTGGATCATCGCCGGGCTGGCGTTGGCGGGCGCGTTTGCCGCGATCTTTGCCGGGGCGCTGGCGTCGGTTGCACGCAAGCGTCGGGAGCTGTCGGTATTGCGGCTGTTGGGGTTTTCCACCGCCGGGTTGTTGCTGTTTGTGGTGTTGCAGGCGCTCTACAGCGCGGGGTTTGCCGCTGTATTGAGTGGGCTTTTATATGGCTTGGCAGAGTCCGGCCTGAACCAATTATTCGTGCAGGTGCCGGGCGAATACGCCAGTCACCTGCTGGCGCGTCACTACGGCCTGGCCCTGGCAGCTGTCCTCGGCGTCAGCGCCGTGGCGGCGGCGTGTGGTGGTTGGCGTGTGGCGCGTATCCAGGCTTCTGAAGGAATCAGAGATGTATAAGTTACTGGGCGCCGCCATGGCGCTGACCCTGTCCTGTGTGGCCTGGGCCGATGAGGCGAGCGACAAGCTGGACAACCCCAAGCCGTTGCCGGATGACGTCAGCCTGCCGCTGCCCTGCGAAGGCAACATGGTGTTCCGCTATGCCTACGTGCTGGCCCAGGGCACTCTGGATGACCGCGAGATCAGCCTCGGCTACCCGTTCAGCGAAGGTGAAGCGGGCTATCAGCAGTCGTTCATTTCCGGTTATCGCCGCGACTTCATCAACGGCCAGTTCACCCTCAAGGACCTGCCCAAGGACTGGAACAAGGTCATTGCGCCGCTGATGCCGAAGACCGACGCCAAGACCCCGCTCAAGCCGATGCTGTACTTCATCGGCAAGTACGAAGTCACTGCGCGGCAATATGCGCAGGTCATGTCCCAGGCGCAATCCCTGGCCAGTGGCGAACCCGCCCCGGCGTGCGATGTACCTACCGGGATGGCGGCGCGCTTGCCCAAGGTCAAGCTGTCGCGCTTTGAAGCCGAACGCTTCTCGGCGGTGTACAGCGCCTGGTTGATGAAATACCACCGCGAGCTGCTGCCGGTGAGTGGTCGCGGTGCTTCGGCAGATGACGGCGGCCTGGGCTTTGTGCGCCTGCCTACCGAAGTGGAGTGGGAGTTTGCCGCGCGCGGTGGCCAGGCGGTCAGCCGTCAGGACCTTGAAGGCCGGCTGTTTCCACGGCGTACCGAGGGCAGCGAAAGCGACGGCCCCCTTGCCGATTACGCGGTGTTCAATCAGGTCGCGGGTGGCACCGGCCAGGCCGCACGGCTGATGCCCATTGGCACCAAGCTGCCCAACCCGATCGGCATGTTCGATGTGATCGGCAACGCAGCGGAAATGGTCCAGGAATCCTTCCAACTGGTGCACGCCGGGCGTCGTCAGGGCACCTACGGCGGCTTTGTGGTCAAGGGCGGTAATTACCTGGAAGGCGAGGGCACGCTGTTCACCGGCATGCGCCGCGAGTACCCGTTGTTTGCCGCCGACGGCACCGAACAAAGCAACGAGACCACCGGCTTTCGCGTGGCGATTGGCGCCTTGTCGGCACCGCGTTCGCGCTACAAGGAACTGTTCGCCCAGTGGCAGAAGGAAGGTCGCCTGGCCTCGCTGACCGATGCCATCGACGACGCCCAGGACCCGACCAAGCGCCTGGACAGCATCATTGCCGCCAGCGTCGACCCGCGCCTGCAAGCCGAGCTCGGCCTGGTCAACGAAGAGCTCAAGCGCAACGTCTCGCTGATCGCCCAGCAGCGCGAAGAAGCGGCCGGCAACCTGATTCAGTCCGCGGCCCTGGTGGCCGAGACCATCAACAACTACAACATCCGCCTGATCAATTTGCAGAAGAGCCGCCAACAGGCCATCGACGCCAAGGACGAGGCCAGCGCGCAGCTGTTCGCCACGGCGATCACCAATGGGCGCAGTGCGCTGGACGGCGCGGTGGCGATCTACATCGACAACCTGGCCACCGGCACGCGCTACACCGATGCGGTGATCCAGGCGCAGTTTCAACGGATCAAGGAAGAGTTGGATCGCAAGCCGGTACTGGGCAAGAGCCTGGTGACGCGTGCGACGTTATTCGTTCGCCATGTGGGCAACTACCGCAAGCAACAGCGGGCCGACCCGGCGACGATTTTGAAGGAATTGCTCGCAGCGAGCGGTCAGCGGTCTTGACCGCTGGTTGTACGGCGAGCTTGGAAGGGACTCAGGCGGCGGTGGGCCGTGCTGGGCAAGTCAAACTTAAAAGAGAACACAACGATGATTTTTTCCCGTAAGGCGGTTTCCAAGCGTCATCTGCTGCTGATTGCCGCAGGCTTCAGCACGGTGCTGACCGGTTGCGCAACGTCGCCGACCAACAAGGTCGCCTCGACCACCAAGGTCGAGTACTACCCGAACTGCTACGAGCCGGTGCAGCACCTGCGTGCTACCGATTCGGACCTGACCAAGTCGGTGGTCACCGGCGCCGCCCTGGGTGCGGCCGGTGGTGCATTGCTGGGCGCCCTGACCGGCGACTCCGACAAGCGCGGCCGCAACGCTGCCATCGGTGCAGCGGGCGGCGCCCTGGCCGGTGGTGCTGCGGGTTACTACACCGAGCGCCAGAAGCAGATCACCGATGACAACCAGCGCATCGCCTCCTACGCCACCGACGTCAACAAGCGCGCTTCGGACATCGACCGCAGCACCGCGTACGCCAAGGCGTCCCAGCAGTGCTACCAGAGCGCGTTCACCAAGCTGGTGGCCGACCGCAAGGCCAAGACCGTCAACGACGTTGAAGGCCGCAAGCGCCTGGCAGAAATCGTCTCGGGCCTGAAAGAGTCCAACGACCTGATCGTCGCGGTGAACGGCAAGGCCAGCGAAGACCTGAACAACTACACCCAGGCGTACGAGCAGGATCTGCAACAAGTGGGCGTACAACGTGCTGACGTGGTCACTGTTGCGACTGCCGATACCACGCCGGTGGTGACGCCAGCCAAAGGCAAGAAGCCGGTAAAAGTCGCGAAAAAGCCGGTACTGCCAACCGTGCCGAAAGAAGCCGTAGCCACCGAGAAAACCATCCAGACCGCCCAGACCAAGCAAGCTGAAAGCAAGCAGGTTGCCAGCGCCGGTAAAGCGCAGATCGAAGGCACTTGCCGTGATCCGAACCTGGCGGATTGGGCACCGGTTCCTTGCCCTAACGTCTGAGGAAAGTTGTTGCTATAAGCGTTAAACGCCAGCCGATCTCCTGCTAAAACGGGAGATCGGTAGCGTTATTTGCACAAATCGTTAAACTGCTGCGGCCACCCAATAATTACACTGAGGCCGTGTGCATGAAATTTCGTTTTCTTCTCTGGATGCTTGGCCTGTTGATGGGCAAAGCCAGCCGCACCAACCCTGCGTTCCAGCAGCAGTTGGGTGACAAGGACCTGGCGTTCCAGTTGCAGACCCTCGACGGCAAGGTTGCCCGTCACTTCATCGTCAAAGACCAGCGCATTACCAGCCGCTCGGGTGTTCATCCCGCGCCTGCGTTTGCCATCGCCTTCAAAGACGCCGCCTACGGCTTCGCCACGATGCAGGCGAAGAACAAGCAACTGGCGTTCATGACGGGGATTCAGGACAAGTCGATCCAGATCAAGGGCAACCCGGCGCTGGTGATCTGGTTCCAGGGGTTGACCAAGTATTTGAAGCCGAAGAAAAAGCCCAAAGGCTAGGGGGTTCTTCAGCAATACTGCGTCGCCTGCATTCGCGAGCAAGCCCGCTCCCACATTCAATCCCATTCCAAAGTTGGAACTCGGTCGAATGTGGGAGCGGGCTTGCTCGCGAATACGGTGTAACAGGCGCCCGATTTATCCCTGACTGAACTGCGAAGCCAACTCGCGCAACAACGTTTCCGCGTCCAGCACCTTGCTCACCACGTCCTCTGCCTTGTCCCGGGTCAGCCCCAGGCGCTCAAGCAGTTCGTCCGGGATGGATTCATCCGGCCCCGAGCCGATGCCGCGGCTGCGCAGCAAGCGCACCGCCAGGCACACCAGGTTCGGGTATTCCGCATATTGGCCGTCGTAGGTCGGGTCGTGCTGGAAGCGCAGGGCGGTGGACAGTTCGTCCGGCATGTCCCAATAGCGCATCAACCACGCACCAATCTGCTCGCGGCTGATGCCCAGCAGATGCTGCTCGATGTAGCTGTGGCACAGGTGCGGGTTGACCTCCAGGTGCCGGCAGATCAGTGAGAAGTGCGGCGGGAAGACGTGGGCCAGCAACAGGTAGCCGAAATTGTGCAGCAGGCCGGCGAGGTACGTCAGCCCGGCTTCCGGGCGCTGGGCGCGGGGCATGGCGCGGGTCAGGCCTTCGATGACGGCGGCGGTGTAGATCGACTGGTGCCAGTACGGCGTGGCCTGTTGCGGGTGGTCCTTGGGCAGGCTCAAGGTCTTGCCCAGGGCCAGGCCGAGTGCGAGGTTGATCACCAGGTCAAAGCCCAGCACGCGCACGATGGCGTCTTCCACCGAGCGGATCTTGCCCGGCGAGGCGTAGTAGGGCGACGCGGCCCAACTCACCACCTGGGCGGCCAGGGCCGGGTCGGTTTCGACCACGCCGGTGATGTCGTCGATGGTGGCGTTGGGGTCGACCCGCAGCTTGATGATCTTTTGCGCGGTATCGGCCAGCGGTGGAATTTCGATGGTGGCTTCCAGGCGCTGCTGGATACGGCGGGCGGTGAACGCCTGCATCGCCTGGGTGATTTCCTCGCGGTCGTCGTTGGGGCGATCCAGGTTTGGCCGGATGTTGCTCAGCGGCTCGCCGAAATGCGCGGCGCTGGCCTTGGTCAGCATGCTCTTGAACGCGTCGCTGGAAATCTCCAGCAGCAGCCCGGCTTCGCCCGAGTGCACCAGCACGGTCGGCTCACGCAACAGGCTTTCTTCGTACAGGCAGGGAGAACTGGTCAGCGGCGGCAGGCCGGGCAGCAGGCTCAGGCTGTGCTTGCCGAGCATGCGCTCCAGGCGCTCCGGCGACACGGCCTTGAGGCGCCGACCGGTGAGCTCGGCGAGGCGATTAAGGTCCAGCAACTGGTTCTGTGGAAACAGCACCATGAGCGCACCCACGGCATCATCGAGCAGTACGGCTTGAACCTTCTGCGCCGGGTTCAGGCCGGGGCGTTCGGTAACTTCCGTGTAGCTGATGGCGAGCTTTGCAAGCAGCGTCCGAATCACCGAGGGTGCAGTCGGTGGAGCTGTGGCGAGGGCAACTTCTGACATGGCCTGAATCCAATTTCCTACAGTCATTGGAGTATAACCAGCTTGATACAAGTGAGGGTTGTCTAAGTGAGTCAGCCGTCACACTTGGCCGTATTGCTGCCCATGTCTCAGCCAGCGATCCAGCAGCGGGCTGACGTGTTCCGGCCAACGCTCCAGTAACGCCTGGGCCGCGTCGCGCACGGCGGGCAGCAAGTCGGCATCGCGCATCAGGTCGGCGACCTTGAATTGCAGCAGGCCGGTCTGGCGGGTGCCGAGCATCTCGCCGGGGCCGCGCAGTTCGAGGTCTTTTTCGGCGATCACGAAGCCGTCGTTGGTTTCGCGCATGATCCCCAGGCGCTGGCGACCGATCTGCGACAGCGGCGGGTGGTACAGCAGCACACAGTGGCTGGCGGCGCTGCCCCGGCCGACGCGGCCGCGCAATTGGTGCAGTTGCGCCAGGCCCAGGCGCTCGGGGTTCTCGATGATCATCAGGCTGGCGTTGGGGACGTCGACGCCGACTTCGATCACCGTGGTCGCCACCAGCAATTGCAGGTTGCCGGCCTTGAACTCGGCCATTACCGCGGCCTTTTCCACCGGCTTCATGCGACCGTGAATCAGCCCGACCTTGAGTTCACCCAAGGCGCTGGTGAGGTCTTCATAGGTGGTTTCGGCGGCCTGGCAGGTCAGCTCTTCGGATTCTTCGATCAGCGTGCACACCCAATACGCCTGACGGCCTTCGGCGCAGGCGCCGCGTACCCGTTCGATGACTTCGACGCGGCGGGTGTCGGTGACCAGCACGGTGTTGACCGGCGTTCGGCCCGGCGGCAGTTCGTCGAGGATCGAAGTGTCGAGGTCGGCGTAGGCGCTCATGGCCAGGGTGCGCGGGATCGGTGTGGCGGTCATGATCAACTGGTGCGGGCTCATGCGGCCGCCCACGCCTTTCTGGCGCAGGGCCAGGCGCTGCTGCACACCGAAGCGGTGCTGTTCGTCGATGATCACCAGCGCCAGATTCTTGAACTTCACTTCGTCCTGGAACAACGCGTGGGTGCCCACCACCATCGGGGCGCCGGCGGCGATCTGCTCCAGGGCGGCTACGCGGTTCTTGCCCTTGAGCTTGCCGGCCAGCCACGCGACTTCCAGGCCCAGCGGTTCGAGCCAGCGCTTGAAGGTGATGAAGTGCTGCTCGGCGAGAATCTCGGTGGGCGCCATCAGCGCCACCTGATAGCCGGCTTCGAGGGCCTGCAACGCGGCGAGGGCGGCGACCACGGTTTTACCCGCGCCCACGTCGCCCTGGATCAGCCGCAGCATCGGTTCTTTCTGGCTCAGGTCGTAGGCAATTTCGTTGCCGACCCGTTGCTGGGCGCCCGTCGGTGCAAACCCCAGGTTGGCCAGGTATTGCGCAGGCAGGCGCTTGGCCTTGGGCATGGCCGGCGCGCGCAGCGAACGCATGCTCTCGCGCAGGCGCTGCTGGGACAGTTGATGGGTCAGCAGTTCTTCGAACGCCAGGCGATGCTGGGCCCAGTGATGCCCGAGAGCCAACTCGTCGACGTCGGCATCGGCGGGTGGGTGATGCAGGTAGCGGATCGCATCATCCAGCGGCGCCAGTTGATAGTCGCGCGCCAGTTCCTGGGGCAGCCAGTCGGGCAGGCTTTTTGGCCCGAGCATCGTCAGAGTCTGCATGCACAGTTGGCGTAAGCGCTGCTGGGTCAGGCCCTCGGTGAGCGGGTAAATTGGCGTGAGGGTGGTGTCTACCGGCGGCGGTTCGTCGCCGGTAATCGCGCGGTATTCCGGGTGATAGATTTCCAGCCCCGAAGCGCCGGGCCGGGCTTCGCCGTAGCAGCGCACGCGGGTACCACGCTTGAGGCCTTCCTTCTGGGCGTTGCTGAAGTGGTAGAAGCGCAGGCTCAGGCCGCCGGTGCCGTCTTGCAGGCGCACCACCAAGCTGCGGCGCTTGCCCATGACCACGTCGGCGCCGCTGACGGTGCCTTCAACCACGGCGTCCTGCCCAGGGCGCAAGTGGCCGATGGGCACCACGCGGGTGCGGTCCTGGTAACGCAGGGGCAGGTGGAACAGCACGTCCTGGAGATTTTCCAGCCCGACCTTGGCCAACTTCTCGGCCATGGC
This sequence comes from Pseudomonas sp. I8001, assembly GCF_013385345.1. Lineage (NCBI taxonomy): Bacteria > Pseudomonadati > Pseudomonadota > Gammaproteobacteria > Pseudomonadales > Pseudomonadaceae > Pseudomonas > Pseudomonas sp. I8001. The sequence continues at coordinate 492,567 of NZ_JACAQC010000007.1, read as the reverse complement.
CTCCCCGACACCCTTGAGTGCCGTCACCGATACCTGCGACAGCTCAGTCATACCGTTACTTAGCTCGCAGCAGGCGGCTTGGCCACCGAACACAGGCGGATCGAGTCGGCGAGGATTTCAATCGCTTTCGGACGCGGGAAGCTCGCACGCCAGGCAATCGCCACGGTGCGGAACGGTACCGGCGGCGTCAGTGGGCGCACGGCGATTACGCCGGGGGCGTAGTGATGGCTGTCGACCGCCGACAGCGGCAGGATCGAGATACCCAGTCCGGAGGCGACCATATGGCGAATGGTTTCCAGGGAGCTGGACTCCACGGTGGTGTGCTTGGCGCCGTCGTTGCCCTTGGTCAGGGTCGGGCAGGCTTCCAGCACCTGGTCGCGGAAGCAATGGCCTTCGCCCAGCAACAGCAGGCTCTTGTCGTTGAGCAGGCCCGCGTCGATGGTGTCTTTCTGCGTCCATGGGTGGGACGCCGGCATCAGCACGTAGAACGGTTCATCGTAGAGCGGCAGGGTCAGCACATCCGCCTCGTTGAACGGCAGGGCGATGATGATCGCGTCCAGCTCGCCGTTGCGCAGTTTGTCGCGCAGCACGTGGGTGAAGTTTTCTTCGATATACAGCGGCATCTGCGGCGCGACGCGGTGCAGTTGCGGAATCAAGTGCGGGAACAGGTACGGGCCGACGGTGTAGATGGCGCCGACTTTCAGCGGGGCGGTCAGCTGGTTCTTGCCGGCCTGGGCCAGCTCGCGAATGCTTTGGGCCTGTTCCAGAACCTTCTGGGCCTGGGCGACGATGCCTTCGCCGACGGGCGTCAGGCGCACAGCGCTTTTGCTGCGCTCGAAAATCAGCACACCGAGTTCGTCTTCAAGCTTCTTCACACCCACCGATAGCGTCGGCTGGCTGACGTGGCAACGCTCGGCCGCGTGGCCGAAGTGCTGCTCTTGGGCGAGGGTAACGATGTAGCGTAATTCTGTAAGAGTCATAGCGGGCGTCCATGAGGTTGCGGGCCAAGCATACCGGCTGCAATCGATAGACGCACGTTATCAGACAGCGTAGGGGCCGCGACACCGGTTAATCGGGTATCGCCGCCCCGTATTTCACTTTTGCGGGTACTTGAAGGTGAAGGTTTCGGTGAAGGGAGCCCACCATTCAGGCACGCCGGTTTCCTTGTCTACATGGTGGAAGAAGCCCTTGATCTGTGGGCTTTCATAGCGCAACACCACGGTGTAGGTGCCGGGGCCGTCCATTTTCACGTTGTTGGCGTAGTGGGCGCCGTCTTTGGCCACCATCGGCAACAGCGTGCCGATTTCCTTGTAGTCGGGCGAGCCCTCCTTGACCAGTGAGTAGCTGATGGTCAGGTAGGGCACCCACTCACCGTTGGACAGGCCGTATTTGTTGTCGGCGGTGGCGTGCACATCGGTCTCAAGGTGTACCGAGTCCTTGCTCATCACCATGCCTGGCGGCATGGGCGCCATTTCGATGCCCACCAGGTACGAGGAGGCGATCTCCATGTCATTGATCTGCACCGGTCCGCCAATCGGGTATTCGCGGGCTTGGGCGAGGGAGGAAGCGGCCACGGCGCTGACGAGCAGCAGTGCGGCGGCGAAGGGGTTGCGCAGGTGTTTCATGGTGGGGCTCCTGGGGCGGTTAATGTGATTGTGTCGGGCGTGAATGCAGTAAACGGTTACCCAGCACCAGGACCGAGAGGGTGACGAGCCACGCCACCAATTGAACGCCCAGAGGTCGGTCGGTGTAGCCCACCAGCGCGGTCAATGCGCGGCCGGTGAGGCTGCCATCGGAGACCAGCCAGGAGGTGTCCCAGAGCTGGTAGCCCCAGGCGGGAATCAGGTCGATACCGGCGAGGATCGCGGCGGCCCGGCCAGCCATGCCGGCGGCAAGCAAGGCGATCATCCAGCCGGTAATCGAGAACAGGCGCTTGAGGCTGATGGCGACCAGGCCGCGGTACATCAGCCAGGACAGCGCGGCGCCGGCGACGATGCCGAGCACGCCGCCGGCCAACATCGACAGTGGGTCTGTCTGGCTGGAGGCGGCGATGCCATAGAGGAACAGCACGATTTCCGAGCCTTCGCGCAGCACGGCCACGGTGATGACCACGGCCAGGGCCCAGAGTGATTTTTCACCCTTGAGTACTGAATTGCCGGCGCTGCGCAGTTGGGTCGCCAGCTCGCGACCATGACTGGCCATCCATAAGTTGTGCCAGCCCAGCATGACCACGGCGACTACCAGGATGGCTGCGTTGAAAATCTCCTGGCCAAAGCCCTGCAGCGCCTGGGTAATTGCGCCGGTAAATAGTGCGAGGATGCCGGCACCGAGCACGCCGGCTGCGATTCCGCCGCCAATGAACAGCCCACGTCTTGCCAGGCCCTGGGTGGCGGCCATCACGATGCCCACCACAATCCCGGCTTCCAGCACTTCTCGAAACACGATCAACAGACAGGCCAGCATGGCTTACTCCTTGGCCGCGACGGCGGTGACCGTGCCTTTGGCCTGGTCGGGGTGGTAGTCATCGAAGAAGGTGTAGGTGCCGGGATGCAGCGGGCCGGCAAACACCGTGATGGTGTTGCCGGGGACGATGATTTTTTCGAATTTCATGTCGTAGCTTTCGAACTCGTCGACGCTTTCATCGTGGCTGGTGAGTTGAATGCGAAAGCGCTCACCGGCCGGCACCTCGAACGTCGAGGGGCTGAAGGTGTGGTTCTGAATGACCAGGGTGACCAGCTGGTCCGCCTGTGCAGCGACGGGTAAAGCCAGTAGGAGGAGAGCCAGCCGGGCAAGGTTGGGCATGCCGAATGTCCGCTAATGAGAACTATTCGCGGATAATTAGCGTTGTCTTTAAGTGTTACAAGTGAAGATCGAGTTAGGTGTTGACTCGTTCAAGTCTGGTTCAGGTTGCGGTGATGCGGGGGGAGGGAGCAACAGCCGTGGGCACCCGAGAGTGCCCACGGTAGGGTTTAGCGGCGACGTTTTTCGATGTTGTAAACGAATGGTGCAACGATCTCGATGCTCCCGCCTTTCAACATGTCGGCCGGCGGCTTGGGCAGCGGCTGGGCACGACGGATCATGTCGAGGGTGGCGCGGTCCAGGTCGGCGTTGCCGGAGCGGCCCACCAGTTCGTAGGACAGCACGTTGCCATCGGCATCCACCACGAAACGCAGGCGGTTCAGGCCTTCCTTGCCACGCGCCTGGGCGCCCGGCGGGTACTTCTTGTACTTCTGCAGGTGGCCCAGCAGGGTACTTTCCCAGGTGGCCTTGGCCGCGATCTGCTGCGGTGAAGGGCCCGGTTGTGGCTGGGCGGATTTTTCCGTAGGCGCGTTGTTCTGCGGAGTTTCGCTCGGCGGCTCTTCGGAAGGTTTTTCCTTGGGCGGATCGGGCTTCTTCTCCACAGGCTTGGGCGGCTGTGGTTTTGGCTTGGGCTTGACCGGCTTTGGCACCTGGATCGTCGGCTTAGGTGCCTCGGCCAGTTTCGGCAATGGCAGCTCTTCGACTGGCGCAGGCGGCTGTGGCGGCGTGATCACCTTCGGCGGGGCCGGAGGTGGTGGCGCCGGCATCGGTGCCAGGTCGATGACCATGGCGGCCGGAGGCAGCTGGACCATATGTGGCGCCGACCACTGGAGCGCGATGATGATCGCGACGGCGTGGACGCCCAGCACGACGGCAAGGCTGGTGCCATAACGCGTCAGTTTGTGGCGCGTCGTGATCATTTCTTGGCTGCCGTCTCAAGTCCGACCAGGCCTACCTTGAGGTAGCCGGCTGCCCGCAGGGCATCCATCACGCTCATCAGGTCGCCGTAGTCCACGCCCTTGTCGGCCTGGAAGAAGATGGTCGTGTCTTTCTTGCCCTGGGTCTTGGCGTCGAGCACCGCGCCCAGGGTGTCGGATTTGACTTCTTCTTCGCCCAGGAACAGACGCCGGTCCGCCTTCACGCTGAGGAATATCGGTTTCTCCGGCCGCGGCGCAGGTTTCGCGCTGGAAGCGGGCAGGTCGACCTTGATATCCACGGTGGCCAACGGTGCTGCCACCATGAAGATGATCAGCAGCACCAGCATCACGTCGATAAACGGCGTGACGTTGATTTCGTGGTTCTCGACGAGCTCGTCGTCGCCTTGATTCAAATGCAGGCCCATGGCCGATTACCCCACTTTCACCATGTGCGGTTGCGAGCTGCGCTCGGAAGGCAGGTGATCGAGGTCACGGCTGACCAGCAACAGGACTTCTGCCGAAGCGTCCGATACCTGAGCCTTGTAGCCGGCGATCGAACGGGCGAAGACGTTGTAGATCACCACCGCAGGAATCGCGGCAACCAGGCCCAGTGCGGTTGCCAGCAGGGCTTCGGCGATGCCGGGAGCCACGACGGCGAGGTTGGTGGTCTGGGTTTTGGCGATGCCGATGAAGCTGTTCATGATGCCCCATACGGTACCGAACAGGCCGACGAAGGGCGCGGTGGAACCGATGGTGGCCAGCACGCCGGTGCCGTTGCTCATGTTGCGACCGCAGGCGGCAACCAGGCGCTCAAGACGGAAACTGACGCGTTCCTTGATGCCTTCTTTTTCACGGGTGTTGGCAGACAGGCGCATCTCTTCGAGTGCGTCGTGAACCAGCAGGTGCGCCAGGGTGCCCTTCTTCGCCGCGCTTTCGCTGGCTTCTTTCAGGGTGGTGGCTTTTTTCAGGTGGACGATTTCAGTGCGCAGGCGACGCTTGGCGCCCAGCAGCTCGAAGCCCTTGGCGATCCAGATGGTCCAGGTGATGATCGAAGCGATGGCCAGGCCGATCATCACGATCTTCACGATGATGTCAGCGTTCTGGTACATGCCCCACGGCGACAGGTCGTGGGCCATGCCCAGGCTGTTGTCTTCTTCCAGCACGACGCCGGATTCGTCAGCCGGTGCGCCTTCGGCGGCCAGGGCCGGGTCGGTCGCGGCCGGTGCAGCGGCTGGCGCAGGAGCGTTTTGCTCTGTAGCTGGCGCGCTCGCTGCAGGCGGGGCGGCCGGCGCGGTGTTGTCGGCGAACGCGGCGGTCGGTGCCAGCAGGACGCTGAACAGCACTGCAGCAATCGCACGCCAGGCGCGGGATGGGCTGTGAGGCTTGGTTGGCGAAGCGGGGGATGTATTGCGTGTCATGCTGGCCGGACCTGAGAGAAAAAAATGAGTGAGCGTCCTTCCAGACCGTAACGGGTCGAGGACAAATGGGCGGTTATTATTGCAAGTAATTCTTGTTAACAGAAGTAATACAGTTACTTTATTTGTCGTTTTGCTGGCCGCTGGTCATCTGCGGGGGCTAACCTTGACCTTTAAGAACGGAGTTTTGTGATGTCTGCGCCTTCTGTGGTGATTGCCGGTTGCGGCGATGTCGGTAGCCGTCTGGCCACCCAATTGCTGGCCCAGGGCTGGGAGGTTCATGGCCTGCGGCGGGATATTTCGCGCCTTCCCAAGGGCGTTATCGGGATTGCCGGCGACCTGTTCAATGAAGACTGTCCCGATACCTGGCCGGTGGGCGGGGTGGATTACCTGGTGTATTGCGCGGCCGCCACCGATCACGACGAGGCGGGTTATCGTGCGGCATACGTGCAAGGGTTGCGGCATGTGCTGGAGTGGCTGAACGACTACGGCCAGGAGCCCAAGCACCTGTTGTTTGTGTCCAGCAGCAGTGTGTATGGGCAGCAGAACGGTGAGTGGGTCGACGAAAGCTCCGAGACCAAGGCAGGCGGTTATTCCGGCCAAGTCATGCTGGAAGCCGAGCAAGTGGCGTTGGATAGCGGCATTCCCGCCAGTGTCGTGCGCCTTACCGGGATTTATGGTCCAGGTCGGGAGTGGTTGTTGAGCCAAGTGCGCCAGGGCTATCGCGTGGCGATTGATCCGCCTTTATATGGCAACCGGATTCACGCGGATGACGCGGCGGGTTTGCTGGCGTTTTTGCTGCAGCACGTGGAGCAGGGCGGTGTGCTGGATAAGTGCTACATCGGCGTCGACGATGCTCCGGCCCCGCTGGCCGAGGTGGTTGCCTGGTTGCGCGAGTACCTTGGCGTGACCGAATGGGCCGAGAACGCCAGCGTGCGACGCGCCGGTAGCAAGCAGTGCAGCAACGCCCGGGCCAAGGCGTTGGGCTGGGTGCCGCGTTATCCGAGTTATCGCGAAGGGTATGCGGCGATCCTGGAGGGTTGATCGCGGCGTGAAGAAAAAGGAGCCTGAGGGCTCCTTTTTTGCGTCACTGTTTTTCCAGCAACCACTGTCGTGGCCCGGGGGTAAACGAGGGTACCTCGTCGGCCTGGGCGGTGTTGATCGCCTGGAAGATCTCCATTTGCTTGCCCTTGCGCGCAAAGATCCACGGGTTGCCCTGGCCGTTCAACTGTAGCCAGATACTGTCGTAGCCGCCGCTCATGGAGGCGCAATCGCCCGCCAGGCACAGCGAGTACTGATCGGCGCCGGGCAAGCCGGTCACCTGGCCATTGGCCTGGAACTGTACGGTGGCGCCTTCGCCAGTGCCGCTGCTGATTTTCCAGGTGCCGCCCATGTAGGCGGCGTACAGGGTGCGTTCGAAGTTGGCACCCAGTGGCGCGCCTTCGGGGGCTGGATCCTTGGCACGGGCGAACAGTTGCTCGGGCTCGTTATCATTGGCCCCTTGCAGCAGTTGTTTGCCTTTGCGCTTGAGTTCAGTGGCGGAACTGCCGTAGAAATCGACACTCCAGGCGCCGGATTTTTCACCCAGCAATTTGCCTTCAGCTACTTCAAAACCGTTGTAGTAGCGGGCCTGGGACGCTTTGGTGTTCACCTCCCATTCGAGGTTCGGACCATAGCTCTGCAGGGCTTCACGCAAAGGGCCGCCCTTGGCTGCCGCGTCGATGGCGGCCTGGTTGATCCAGGTGCCGCTCACATCCAGGTCGGCGGGATTGCTGGCGCAGCCGCCGAGCAACAGGGCGAGCAACGAAGAGGCAACGAGCGCTTTGCGCATTACGAAATCCTTCCAAGAACCAATTCGGCGCAGCCTTCCCGTGGAAGCGCTGCGCCGGATGTTTTACTCGATGACCAGAATGGCGTCCATCTCAACCTGCGCGCCCTTTGGCAGGGCGGCAACGCCGATGGCGGCGCGGGCTGGGTACGGCTGTTCGAAGTACTTGCCCATGATCTCGTTGACCTTGGCGAAGTGGCTCAGGTCGGTGAGGAAGATGTTCAGTTTGACGATGTCCTTGAACGAACCGCCCGCAGCTTCGGCAACCGACTTCAGGTTTTCGAAGACCTGGATGGTCTGGGCTTCAAAGCCTTCAACCAGCTCCATGGTTTTTGGGTCCAGTGGAATCTGGCCGGACATGTAGACGGTATTGCCCGCCTTGATCGCCTGGGAATAAGTACCGATTGCTGCTGGTGCCTTGTCGCTGGTGATAACAGTCTTGGTCATGAATGACTCCTTGTAATGGATGGGCTAGGCGCGCATGCGGGTGATGCGGATGACCCCGGTCAGGGCGCGCAGTTTCTTGATCACGCGGGCCAGGTGCACGCGATCGTGCACGCTGACCACCAGTTGGACCACGCTGATGCGGCCATCGCGTTCGTCCATGCTGATTTTCTCGATATTGCCGTCGGCCGCGTTCACGCTGCTGGCCAGCAGGGCGATCAGGCCGCGCTGGTGTTCCAGCTCGACCCGCAGCTCGACGTTGAATTCGCCAGTGACATCCTTTGCCCACGAAAGCTGGATGCATTTCTCGGGGTTGTGGCGGATTTCACTGATATTGCGGCAGTTGTCCAGGTGCACCACCATGCCTTTGCCGGCGGACAAGTGGCCGACAATCGGGTCGCCCGGGATCGGCGTGCAGCACTTGGCGTAGCTGAGCACCAGGCCTTCGGTGCCGCGAATCGCCAGCGGGCCTTCGGGGCTTGGCAACTGTTCGCCTTCGCCCAGCAGGCGGCGCGCGACCACATAGGCCATGCGGTTGCCCAGGCCGATGTCTTCCAGCAAGTCTTCGATCAGTTCCTGGCGGTACTCGTGCAACATCGCCTGCACGCGTTCGGCCGGGATCTTGTCCAGGGAGCTGTCGAAGCCGTTGAGCACCTTGTTCAGCAGGCGTTCGCCCAGGCTGATGGACTCGGAACGGCGTTGCAGTTTCAGGGCGTGACGGATGTGGGTGCGAGCCTTGCCGGTGACCACAAAGTTGAGCCAGGCCGGGTTCGGGCGCGCGCCCGGTGCGCTGACGATCTCCACCGTGGAGCCGCTTTGCAGCGGTTCCGACAGCGGGGCCAGTCGACGATTGATCCGACAGGCTATGCAGCTGTTACCCACGTCGGTGTGCACCGCGTAAGCAAAGTCGACCGCCGTGGAGCCTTTTGGCAGCTCCATGATCCGGCCTTTGGGCGTGAACACGTAGACCTCGTCCGGGAACAGGTCGATCTTCACGCTTTCGATAAATTCCAGGGAGTTGCCGGCACGTTGCTGCATTTCCAGCACGCCCTTGACCCACTGGCGGGCGCGGGCATGGGTGCCTTTTGGCTGCTCGTCGCCGGTGGATTTGTACAGCCAATGGGCGGCGATGCCGTTGTTGGCCATCTCTTCCATTTCGCGGGTACGGATCTGGATCTCGATCGGCACCCCGTGCATACCGAACAGCGTGGTATGCAGCGACTGGTAGCCGTTGGCCTTGGGAATCGCGATGTAATCCTTGAAGCGTCCGGGCAGGGGCTTGTACAAATTATGTACAGCACCCAGCACGCGGTAGCAGGTATCGACCTTGTCGACGATGATCCGGAACGCGTACACGTCCATGATCTCGTTGAAGGCCCGGCGCTTGCCGCGCATCTTCTTGTAGATGCCGTAGATGTGTTTCTGCCGGCCGCTGACTTCGCCCTCGATCTCATCGATCGCCAGGCAATGGCTCAGGGATTCTTCGATCTTGTTGACGATTTCCTTGCGATTGCCCCGGGCGCGTTTCACTGCCTGGTAGATGCGCGCGGAACGCATCGGGTGCATGGCCTTGAAGCCGAGGTCTTCGAACTCGATACGAATGGCGTGCATGCCCAGCCGGTTGGCGATGGGCGCGTAGATTTCCAGGGTTTCCTTGGCGATGCGCCGGCGTTTTTCACCGGACAGCACTTCCAGCGTGCGCATGTTGTGCAGCCGGTCGGCCAGCTTGACCAGGATCACCCGGATGTCCCGGGCCATGGCCATGGCCATCTTCTGGAAGTTTTCCGCCTGGGCTTCGGCCTTGGTCTCGAAGTTCATCTGGGTCAGTTTGCTGACCCCGTCGACCAGTTCGGCCACGGTTTCGCCAAATTGCGCACTGAGCGCTTCCTTGGCAATGCCGGTGTCTTCGATCACGTCATGCAGCATCGCGGCCATCAGGCTCTGATGGTCCATGTGCATGTCGGCAAGAATATTGGCCACGGCAAGAGGATGCGTGACATACGCCTCGCCACTGCGGCGGCGTTGGCCGTCGTGGGCTTGTTCGGCGTAGAAATACGCTCGGCGGACCAGGTTGACCTGGTCTGGGCCGAGGTAGGTCGATAAGCGATCGGCGAGGGCGTCTATGCTCGGCAAAGTATTAACTCCTGCCGTTGGCTGTGACCCCGCGCCGTGCTACGTCGACCAGGCATAGGCTTAGACGGCCTCGTTGGACTCGTCCTCGAACGCTGCAAACAGCGGTTCGTCTTCAACGATTTCGGCGTTGGCGATGAACTCGTAGCTCATCAGGCCTTCAGCGATTTCACGCAGGGCTACAACGGTAGGCTTGTCGTTTTCCCACTGGACCAGGGGCTCTTTGCCGCCAGTGGCCAGTTGACGGGCACGCTTGGTAGAGAGCATGACCAGCTCAAAGCGGTTATCCACGTGTTCTAGGCAGTCTTCAACGGTTACGCGGGCCATGGTATTCCTCGGAGCGAATGCAATATGCGCGCTGCCCGGTTGGGCGAGCGGACTGAACAGTTTAAAAAATCACCAGCGTTTAGGGAAGCGCTGATTTTTCGCAGGCCATCGCAAACGCGCTACAAGTGCCAATGTAAAGCCCCTGCAGCGGTTTTGGGAAGAGCCAATCAGCCGAGCAGTTCGGCCAATAATTTGCCGAAACGCTGCTGCTGACGCTTTTGCTGGAGCTGATTGGCGCGGAAAATCGCTTTCAGATCGTCCAGCGCGTGAGCGAAATCGTCGTTGATGATCAGGTAGTCGTAGTCGACGTAGTGGCTCATTTCACTGACGGCTTCACGCATGCGACCTTCGATGATCTCGTCGCTGTCCTGGCCACGATTGGTCAGGCGCTGGTGCAACGCTTCCAGCGAAGGCGGCAGGATGAAGATCGAGCGAGCTTTGGGCATCAGCTGGCGCACTTGCTCGGCGCCCTGCCAGTCGATTTCCAGGATCAGGTCGTGGCCTTCGTCCAGGGTCTGCTGCAGGTGGCTTTGCGAGGTGCCGTAGAGGTTGCCGAAGACCTCGGCGCGCTCCAGGAAATCACCGTGCTCGATCATCTTGACGAACTCGGTGCGCTCGACGAAGTGGTAGTGCACGCCGTTCACTTCACCCGGGCGCATGGCGCGGGTGGTGTGGGACACCGAGATGCGGATCTGCTCGTCAGCGTCGGTCAGGGCCTTGACCAGGCTGCTTTTGCCCGCGCCCGATGGGGCAGAAATGATGTAAAGGGTGCCGGTGCTGTGGGTCATGTCAGGGTGCCTTACTCGATATTCTGTACTTGTTCGCGCATTTGCTCGATCAACACTTTGAGGTTGACCGCAGCCTGGGTGCTGCGCGGATCAAAGGCTTTGGAGCCCAGTGTATTGGCTTCGCGGTTGAGTTCCTGCATCAGGAAGTCCAGGCGCCGACCGGCGGCACCGGCGGACTTGAGCACGCGGCGCACTTCCAGGATGTGGGTGCTCAGGCGGTCGAGCTCTTCGGCAACGTCGCTCTTTTGTGCCAGCAGGACCATCTCCTGCTCCAGACGCACCGGATCCAGTTCGGCCTGCATGTCGGCGAAGCGGTCCAGGACCTTCTGGCGCTGGGTGGCAAGCATCTGCGGCACCAGTTCGCGCAGGGTCACCACGTCTTCTTCAATGGAGGTCAGGCGGTCGCTGATCAGGCGGGCCAGTTCGGCCCCTTCACGCTCGCGGCCGGCCTTGAGTTCTTTCAAGCCCTGGTTGAACAGGGCCAGCGCCTCGGCGTTCAACGCCTGTGGGTCAGTGGCGTCGGCCACCAGCACGCCGGGCCAGGCCAGGACTTCCAGCGGGTTGATGGCGGCAGGCTGCTTGATCAGGCCGGCGATGGTTTCGGCGGCGGCGACCAATTGGGCGGCGCGCTCGCGATCCACCTGCAACGGCTTGCCGGTGGTTTCCTCGGTAAAGCGCAGGGTGCATTCCAGCTTGCCGCGGGAGATGCCCTGGCGCAGTGCCTCACGAACCGCGCCTTCGAGGTCGCGAAACGATTCCGGCAGGCGCAGGTGCGGCTCCAGGTAGCGGCTGTTGACCGAGCGCAATTCCCAGCTCAGGGTGCCTTGGACGCCGGCTTTTTCGACGCGGGCGAAGGCGGTCATGCTGTGCACCATGGAGGTACCTCGCGATGCAGTCCCGCAAACAGGCGGGCTGATGGGTAGATTGAAGCCGACAGGCTGCGAAGGCGCAGGATTGTAGCTCAAGGGGACGGGTGGCCCCAAACAGTGGCTTCGGTGCCCGGGTTTGTAACAGGATTTTTTAGCCGTGCCGATCAGGGCTGGCGGCTCTATAATGCTCGGCAGTTTTTCGTCCTCCGTACAGGTATCCCCTATGAAACGTCCAAGTGGTCGCGCTGCCGATCAGCTCCGCTCGATCCGCATCACCCGCAACTACACCAAACACGCCGAGGGATCTGTACTGGTCGAGTTTGGCGATACCAAGGTTATCTGCACCGTCAGCGTCGAAAACGGCGTGCCGCGTTTCCTCAAGGGCCAGGGCCAAGGTTGGTTGACCGCCGAATACGGCATGCTGCCGCGCGCCACCGGCGAGCGTAACCAGCGTGAAGCCAGCCGTGGCAAGCAAGGCGGCCGCACCCTGGAAATCCAGCGCCTGATCGGTCGCTCCCTGCGTGCAGCCCTGGACATGTCCAAGCTGGGCGACGTGACCCTGTACGTCGACTGCGACGTGATCCAGGCCGACGGTGGCACCCGTACTGCCTCCATCACCGGGGCCATGGTTGCCCTGGTCGACGCGCTCAAGGTCATCAAGAAACGTGGTGGCCTGAAAGGCGGCGATCCGCTCAAGCAGATGATCGCGGCTGTATCGGTCGGCATGTATCAGGGCGAGCCAGTGCTGGATCTGGACTATCTTGAAGATTCGGCTGCCGAGACCGACCTGAACGTGGTGATGACCAGCACCGGTGGTTTCATCGAAGTGCAGGGCACCGCCGAAGGCGCGCCATTCCAGCCGGCGGACCTGAATGCCATGCTGGCCCTGGCCCAGAAGGGCATGACCGAAATCTTCGAACTGCAGAACGCCGCATTGGCCGACTGATTCAATCCCAAGGAGCGACGCCATGAGTGACAGCCAACTTCCACTGCCGACACCGTCCAAGGAAGTTCGCCAGTGGGCGATGCTCTGTCATTTTGCGGCGTTCTTCGGGCTGATGTTCCCGTTCGGCAGCCTGCTGGGGCCCTTGATTCTCTGGCAGGTGAAGAAGGATGCAGACCCGTTCATTGATGACCAGGGCAAGGAAGCGCTGAATTTCCAGATCACCGTGGGCATTGCCTGGGCGGTCTGCTTCCTGCTGGGTTTTATCGTGATCGGCTTTGTGTTGATGACCGTGCTGGTGATCGGCGCGGTGGTGATGACGATCATTGCGGGCATCAAGGCCAACAAGGGCGTGGCTTATCGTTATCCGTGGACATTGCGGTTGATCAAATAACCACCGCCCACAAAAAAACCGACAGCGATGTCGGTTTTTTTGTGCCTGGAAAAAGACTTTAGATGGTCAAGGTCCAGTCGTAGTCCACGATCAGCGGCGCGTGCTGCGAGAAGCGCGGCTGGCGTGGCAGACGTGCGCTGCGCACGAAGCGACGCAAGCCTGGCGTCAGCAGCTGGTAGTCAAAACGCCAGCCGAGGTTGAGCATCTCGGCCTGTTCGTTATCCGGCCACCAGCTGTACTGGTCGCCTTCGCGGCTGACTTCCCGCAGGGCATCGACATAGCCCATGTTGCCGACAATCTCGTCCATCCAGGCCCGTTCCGGCGCCAGGAAGCCCGGGGATTGCTGGCTGTCGCGCCAGTTCTTGATATCCAGCTTCTGTTGCGCCACGTACAGCGAGCCACAGTAAATGTACTCGCGACGTTTGCGTCGCTGTTTATCCAGATAACGGGCGAAGTCGTCCATTAGCTTGAACTTCTGGTTCAAGTCTTCATCGCCATTCTGCCCTGATGGAAGCAGCAAGGTCGCAATGCTGACCTTATCGAAATCGGCTTGCAGGTAGCGCCCGTAGCGGTCGGCTGTCTCGAAGCCGAGGCCGCTGATGACCGCCTTGGGTTGCAACCGCGAATACAAAGCCACGCCGCCTTGGGCGGGAACTTCGGCATCACAGGCATAAAGGAAGTAGCCATCCAGTTGGAAGGCTGGGTCGTCCAGTTCAAAGGCGGAGGCGCGGGTGTCCTGCAGGCAGATGACGTCGGCATTCTGGGCTTGCAGCCAACTGAGCAAACCACGCTCGACTGCAGCCTGAATACCATTGACGTTCACACTGATGATCCGCATAAATGGCCCCAAAAATCGCGTGCGTGTATGATACACGCCGTCTACCTAATTAGCTAAATCCGTGGTATCTGAGGCTTTTTTCATGCAGGCGTATCAACGCGATTTCATTCGTTTTGCCATCGATCGCGGCGTATTGCGCTTCGGTGAGTTCACTTTGAAGTCCGGGCGCACCAGCCCTTACTTCTTCAATGCCGGCCTTTTCAACTCGGGTTCTGCCCTGGCGCAGCTGGGTCGTTTCTATGCGGCCGCCATCGTTGAAAGCGGCATTTCCTTCGACGTGCTGTTCGGCCCTGCCTACAAAGGCATCCCCCTGGCGGCCGCGACCGCCGTGGCGTTGGCTGAACATCACGAGCTGGATCTGCCTTGGTGCTTCAACCGCAAAGAAGCCAAGGCCCACGGCGAAGGCGGTAGCCTCGTGGGTGCGCCGCTCAAGGGCGACGTGCTGATCATCGACGACGTGATCACTGCCGGTACGGCGATTCGCGAAGTGATGCAGATCATCGCTTCCCAGGACGGCGCCAAGGCGGCCGGCGTGTTGATCGCGCTGAACCGCCAGGAGCGCGGCAACGGTGAATTGTCGGCGATCCAGGAAGTGGAACGTGATTTCGCGATTCCAGTGGTGAGCATCGTGTCCCTGAACCAGGTGTTGCAGTTCCTGGAAGATGACCCGCAGCTCAAGCAGCATTTGCCGGCGGTCAAGGCTTATCGCGAGCAGTTCGGCGTTTAGAAGATCCATGTGGGAGCGGGCTTGCTCGCGAATACGGCTTGTCAGTTGATATATGTGTCGACTGACCCGCCGCTTTCGCGAGCAAGCCCGCTCCCACATTTTTAGACCGAGTACATAGAAAAGGCCCCGTTCAATCGAATTGAACGGGGCCTTTTTGTTTACCAGCGCTTAGGGGCGCTTGCGGTTGCTGATCAGGGTACCCACACCGGTATCGGTGAAGATTTCCAGCAGGATCGCATTCGGCACCCGGCCATCCAGGATCAACGAGCTGCCAACGCCGCCTTGCACCGCTTCCAGCGCGCAGCGGATCTTCGGCAGCATGCCGCCGTAGATGGTGCCGTCGGCGATCAGGTCGTCCACTTGCTGGGTCGTCAGGCCGGTCAAGACCTTGCCTTCCTTGTCCATCAAGCCGGCGATGTTGGTGAGCAGCATCAGCTTCTCGGCCTTCAGCGCCTCGGCCACCTTGCCGGCCACGAGGTCGGCGTTGATGTTGTAGGACTCACCGTTGGCACCGACACCGATCGGCGCGATCACCGGAATGAAATCGCCTTTCACCAGCAGGTTCAGCAGGTCGGTGTTGATGCCGATCACTTCGCCCACCTGGCCGATGTCGATGATTTCCGGCTGGGTCATCTCCGGGGTCTTGCGGGTCACGGTGAGCTTCTTCGCCCGGATCAGTTCGGCGTCCTTGCCGGTCAGGCCGATGGCGCTGCCGCCATGGCGGTTGATCAGGTTGACGATGTCTTTGTTCACCTGGCCGCCCAGGACCATCTCCACCACGTCCATGGTCTGGGCGTCGGTTACACGCATGCCGTCGATGAAGTGACTCTCGATGGACAGGCGCTTGAGCAGGTCACCGATTTGCGGGCCGCCACCGTGTACCACCACCGGGTTGATCCCGACGGCTTTCATCAACACGATGTCGCGGGCAAAGCCGGTTTTCAGCTCGTCGCTTTCCATGGCATTGCCGCCGTACTTGATCACCAGCGTCTTGCCGACGTAGCGTCGAATGTAAGGCAACGCTTCGGAAAGGACCTTGGCGGTATTGGCGGCGGCTTCGCGTTCGAGGGTCATTCAGGGCTCCGGTAAAAAATCAGAACGGTAATTGGAGATCAGGGGCAACACGTTTCAACTGGGCGTGGAACACGTCCTTGATGCGCTGCAACTCAGCCTCGGTATCCGCCTCGAAACGCAGCACCAGCACCGGTGTGGTGTTGGATGCGCGAACCAGGCCCCAGCCTTTGGCGTAATCGACTCGCACACCATCAATGCTGGTCAGGTCGGCGCCTTCGCCCCATTGCGCATCGTGCAGTGCGTCAATGATGCTGAATTTGCTCTCCTCGGTCACATGGATATTGATCTCTGGCGTAGAAATATCATTCGGGAAGGTCTGGAACAGCTCCTGCGCGGTCGATTTTTCCTTGCTGAGGATCTCCAGCAGACGAGCGGCGCTGTAAATGCCGTCGTCAAAGCCGAACCAGCGCTCCTTGAAGAACACATGGCCGCTCATTTCGCCGGCCAACAGCGCGCCGGTTTCTTTCATTTTCTTTTTGATCAACGAGTGGCCAGTCTTCCACATTAGCGGGCGACCGCCGTATTCCTTGATCAGCGGTGTGAGGCGGCGGGTGCACTTCACGTCGAAGATAATTTCGGCACCTGGGTTGCGCGCAACCACGTCACGGGCAAACAGCATCAGCAGGCGGTCCGCAAACACGTTTTCGCCGGTGTCCGTCACCACGCCAACGCGGTCGCCGTCACCGTCGAAGGCCAGGCCGACGTCAGCCCCGGTCTCCTTGACCTTGGCGATCAGGTCCACCAGGTTCTCGGGCTTGCCTGGATCCGGGTGATGGTTCGGGAAGTTGCCGTCTACGTCACAGAACAGTGGGATCACTTCGCAGTTCAGGGCCTCGAGCAGTTGCGGGGCGATCACTCCGGCCGCGCCATTGCCGCAGTCCACCACCACTTTGAGGCGGCGCGCGAGTTTGACGTCGCCGGTGATTTGGTCAGAGTAGCGCTGCAGGATGTCGACTTTGGTGACGCTGCCTTCGCCGCTGGTCAGGTCGTTGGTCTTCAGGCGGGTGTGCAGGGCCTGGATCTGTTCGTTGGCGAGGGTATCGCCAGCGATGACGATCTTGAAGCCGTTGTAGTCCGACGGGTTATGGCTGCCGGTGAGCATCACGCCCGACTTGCCGGCCAGTACGTTGGCTGCGTAGTACAGCGCAGGCGTCGGCACCAGGCCCACGTCGCTGACGTGGCAACCGCTGTCGGCCAGGCCCTGGATCAGTTGCTCGACCAGCTCGGGGCCGGACAGGCGGCCATCACGGCCTACGGAAACGTTGGGCTCGCCCTGTGCCAGGCTCTGGGAGCCAATGGCGCGGCCGATCCAGTAGGCGGTCTCGGCGGTCAGGGTCTTGGGGACCACGCCACGAATGTCATAGGCGCGGAAAATGCTGTCGGGAAATGTCGGGGCGACTCGGGCTGGGTTGCTCATTGCGGGGGGGAACTCCATCGATAAGGGGCTGGGCTGGCCTCAAGGGTGCTGACCGGCAGGCTCAAACTGAAGGGTAAGACGGCGTTTTTGGCATAGAGTTCGTGGTGCAAAAGTGCCATCGGCGCCGAAGCTCCGCCCTTTTGCCCCCTTAATGCCCTGATTTCACTGGGGAAACCTTGCTGGTAAGTTCCGCGCATTCTTCATCCTGAAAGGCCATGCGTTGGCATCAGGCCGGGTGAGGCACCCGGCTTGTTCGGCTAAGTCAATTCAGCTTAGTCAGTGGCTGCCGGAATGCCCGAAGCCACCTGCGCCGCGTTGTGTTTCGTCGAACTCTTCGACCAGCTCGAAGTGCGCCTGCACCACCGGTACCAGTACGAGTTGGGCAATGCGCTCGCCGACGGCGATATTGAACGCGGTCTGGCCACGGTTCCAGCAGGACACCATCAACTCGCCCTGGTAGTCCGAGTCGATCAGCCCCACCAGGTTGCCGAGGACGATGCCGTGTTTGTGGCCCAGGCCGGAGCGCGGCAGGATCAGCGCCGCCAGGCCCGGGTCGCCCACGTAGATCGACAGGCCGGTCGGAATCAGAATGGTCTGGCCTGGCTCAAGCACGGTGTCCTGCTTGAGCATGGCGCGCAGGTCGAGGCCGGCGGAGCCTGGTGTGGCGTAGGCCGGCAGCGGGAATTCGTTGCCGATGCGGGGGTCGAGGATCTTGGCTTGCAAAGCGTGCATGGAAATTAAACCTGGTTCAGCCGTTGGGCGATAAAAGAGATCAGTTGGCGGGCAATCTTGCCCTTGCTGGTCTGGGCGAAAACGGTAGCGTGCAACTCGCGGTCGATCACGCTGATGGCATTTTCCTCGCTGTTGAAGCCGATGCTCGGGTTGGCGACATCGTTGGCGACAATCAGGTCGAGGTTTTTGTCTTTCAATTTGCGTGCGGCATAGTCCAGCAAATGCTCGGTTTCGGCGGCAAAACCGACGCTGAACGGGCGGTCCTCACGGGTGGCGATGGTCGCCAGGATGTCCGGGTTACGGACCATTTGCAGGAGCAGGCCGTCGCCGCTTGTAGGGTCTTTCTTGAGTTTCTGCGGCGCAACCACCTCGGGGCGGTAGTCCGCTACCGCAGCCGAAGCGATGAACAGGTCGCAGGGAATCGCCGCTTCACAGGCCGCCAGCATGTCGCGGGCGCTGACTACGTCGATTCGGGTGACGCGATCCGGGGTCGGCAGATGCACCGGGCCGGTGATCAACGTCACACGGGCGCCTGCCTCGACCGCCGCTTCCGCCAGGGCAAAGCCCATTTTTCCTGAGCTATGGTTGGTGATGTAGCGCACCGGGTCGATGTTTTCCTGGGTCGGGCCGGCGGTGATCAGCACGTGCTTGCCGGTCAGGGCCAGGTGCTGGAAGCAGTCGGCGGCGCAGTGGGCCAGGTCGGTGGCTTCGAGCATGCGGCCCATGCCCACGTCGCCGCAGGCCTGGCTGCCGGAGGCCGGGCCGAAAACCTTGAGGCCGCGGCTTTGCAGGAGTTGGGTGTTGGCCTGGGTGGCCGGGTCGCGCCACATGGCCTGGTTCATGGCCGGGGCGATCGCGACGGTGGCGTCGGTGGCCAGTACCAGGGTGGTCAGCAGGTCGTCGGCAATGCCTTGGGCCAGGCGGGCGATCAGGTCGGCGGTGGCCGGGGCGATCAGCACCAGGTCGGCCCACTTGGCCAGCTCGATGTGGCCCATGGCGGCTTCGGCCGCAGGGTCCAGCAGGTCGAGGTGAACCGGGTGGCCGGACAAGGCCTGCATGGTCAACGGGGTGATGAATTCACTGCCGCCACGGGTCATGACCACGCGCACTTCGGCGCCTTGGTCGAGAAGCCTGCGAACCAGCTCTGCGCTCTTGTAGGCGGCAATGCCGCCGCCGACGCCGAGAACGATGCGTTTCCGATACAGACGCTGCATTGGCTTGCCTTTCCAGTTCAGTGATGGCGTTGCGATGCCCCCTCCCCAGGTGAAATCGCACGCAAAAAGATGGCCTAAGATACCACAGCGTCCGCCATGCAACAGCGGCGCACATGCACACGGAGGTGCCATGAGTATTCGCGATTGGCCTGCGGCAGAGCGTCCGCGGGAGAAGCTGTTGGAGCTGGGAGCGGAGAACCTTTCCGACGCGGAATTGCTGGCGATTTTCCTGCGCACCGGGGTGTCAGGCAAAAGTGCCGTGGACCTGGCGCGCCATCTGCTGGCGCAATTTGGCAGCCTTCGGGCGCTGATGGAGGCGAGGCAGCCGGTGTTCAGCCAGCATTTGGGGTTGGGGCCGGCGAAGTTCGCCCAGCTTCAAGCCGTACTGGAGATGGCGCGCCGCCATTTGGCTGAACGCCTGCGCAACGATTCGGTGCTGGAAAGCCCGGAGGCCGTGCGCGACTACCTCAAGGCACTGCTGCGCCACGAGCCTCACGAGATATTCGGCTGCCTGTTTCTCGACGCCAAGCATCGAGTGCTGGGCTTCGAAAAGCTGTTTCAAGGCACCATCGACAACGCCATCGTCTACCCGCGACAAGTGGTGAAGCGCGCGCTGGACTACAACGCCGCGGCGCTGATCCTGTGCCACAACCATCCTTCCGGCAGCCCCGAGCCCAGCATCGCTGATCGAAAATTGACCAAGGTGCTGCAAAAGGCGCTGGAGATGGTGGACGTGCGTGTGCTGGACCACATCATTGTGGGGGAGGGTGACCCGCTGTCGATGGCGGAATTTGGGTGGATGTAGGGGCTGGCATGCCAGCCCCTGGCAGGGGTCAGGGCTTGACGCTGACCTTGGAGTAATCCTGGCGCCCGAACGGGCTCACCTGATACCCCTCGACATTCTTGCGGGTCAGCGCAAACGCGGTCGGGTGCGCCAGTGGCAGCCAGAGCGCCTGTTGCTGGATCTGCGCCTGGGCCTGCTGGTACAGCTTGCTGCGCACGCCTTGTTCGCTGGTGGTCTTGCCGGCGCTGATCAGCTTGTCCAGCGCCGGGTCGCAGTAGCGGGCGAAGTTGGTGCCGGACTTCACGGCCGCGCAGGAGAACTGCGGCGTCAGGAAGTTATCCGGGTCGCCGTTGTCACCGGCCCAGCCCATGAACAGCAAGTCGTGCTCGCCGGCCTTGGCGCGGCGGATCAGTTCGCCCCACTCGATCACACGGATTTCAGCCTGGATGCCGACCTTGGCCAGGTCCGCCTGCAGCAGTTGTGCGCCCAGGCTGGGGTTGGGGTTCAGCAGGCTGCCCGACGGCCGGGTCCAGATCGTGGTCTTGAAGCCATCCTTGAGCCCGGCGCGATCCAGCAGTTGC
The DNA here is from genome assembly GCF_013385345.1 of Pseudomonas sp. I8001. Taxonomy (NCBI): domain Bacteria; kingdom Pseudomonadati; phylum Pseudomonadota; class Gammaproteobacteria; order Pseudomonadales; family Pseudomonadaceae; genus Pseudomonas; species Pseudomonas sp. I8001. The sequence continues at coordinate 472,346 of NZ_JACAQC010000007.1, read as the reverse complement.
TTGGCCTTGGCAATGTCCTGCGGATAGCCCGGCAGGTCCTTGGCATAGCTCCAGGTATTGGGTGGGTAAGGGCCGTTGGCGGCTTCGGCGGTGCCTTCGAATACGGCCTTCAGATAGCTGGCCTTGTCGAAGGCCAGGTTGATCGCCTGGCGAACTTCCGGCTTGTCCAGTGGCGGATGCTGGCTGTTGATGGCGACAAACGCGGTCATGAAGGCCGCGGTTTTCTCGATCTTCAGGTCGGCGTCTTTCTGGGCGGCATCAATATCCAGGGGCTTGGGCGACAAGGCGATCTGGCACTCGTCGCGACGCAGTCTCTGCAGGCGCACGTTGGCGTCCGGGGTGATCGCAAAGATCAGGTTATCTACCGCAGGCTTGCCGGCGAAGTAATCCGGGTTGGCCTTGTAGCGAATCGTCGCGTCCTTCTGGAAGCGCCCGAAAATGAACGGCCCGGTGCCGATAGGCTGGCTGTTGAGCTTCTCCGGGGTGCCGGCCTTGAGCAGTTTGTCGGCATATTCCGCCGGGTAGATCGAGGCAAAGCCCATGCTCAAGGCGGCGAGGAAGGTCGAATCGGCGTGGTCCAGGGTGAAGCGCACGGTCAGCGGGTCGAGGGCGTCGATCTTCTTGATCAGCGTGGGCAACTGCAGCGACTGGGCGTGGGGGAAGCCGCTCTGGGCGATCTTGTGCCAGGGGTTGGCCGGGTCGAGCATGCGCTCGAAGCTGAAGCGCACGTCTTCGGCGGTCAGGCTGCGGCTTGGCGTGAAGTAGTCGGTACGGTGGAATTTAACGTCCGGGTGCAGCTTGAAGGTGTAGGTGAGGCCGTCCGGCGACACTTCCCAGCTGTCCGCGAGGCTCGGGACCAGCTTGCCGCTGGTGGCGTCGAAGTCCACCAGGCGGTTCATCAATACGTCTGCCGAGGCGTTGGTGGTGGTCAGCGAGTTGTATTGCACCACGTCGAAGCCTTCGGGGCTGGCTTCGGTGCAGACGCTCAGGGTAGTGGCCGCCTGGGCGTGTGCAGCAATAAAAAGAGGGGCTAGCAATAGCGGTAGGGCAGCGAGGCGCATATTCGGTTTCCTTTGCAGATCGAAGGCCCATCTGCGAGTGCAGTCTGGAAAAGTCCTACCGTAGTGGGCTGATTGACAAATGACTAGCCCATTTTTGCCTGTGCTTTTGCCGCAAATACTGTTTTGATGGCGCCTCAGGTCGTTTTGCCGAGCACTTTGCAGTGCGCGCGGGCGCTGTAAATCATTCTGTGCGACGAGCGGTTAGCTTCTATAGCGGCCCACCCTGGCAACGGTTCAGGCGTCCATGGCCTGGATTTACGCGTATAAAAGTACACGGCCTGTTGTTGCACTGGGGTCTTTCTGGTATAAAGCAGCGCTCTTTTCTAGGGGCCCGGTTCCTTCGCTAGTAGGTGTAGCCGGTAAGACCCTAAAGAAACGCGGCGCCTGGCGCCAAATGACTGAGAGATTAAGCGGCCAACCCATGCCGGGTTGGGCATGTGGTTTTAGAGGGCTGAGGCATGTCGAGAGTCTGTCAAGTTACCGGTAAGGGTCCGGTGACTGGGAATAACATTTCCCACGCAAACAACAAAACCCGTCGTCGTTTCCTGCCAAACCTGCAGCATCACCGCTTTTGGGTTGAAGAAGAGAAACGTTTTGTTCGTCTGCGCGTATCTGCCAAAGGCATGCGTGTTATCGACAAGCGCGGCATCACTGTCGTGCTGGCCGAACTGCGCCGCGACGGCAAAATCTAAGGAGCTAAATCATGCGTGAATTGATTCGAATGATCTCTAGCGCCGGTACTGGTCACTTCTACACTACCGACAAGAACAAGCGTACTACCCCGGACAAGCTCGAAAAGAAAATGTTCGACCCGCGCGTTCGCAAGCACGTGATCTACAAAGAAGGCAAAATCAAGTAATTGGTTTTCTTTCTTGTGAAAAAAAGCCCGTATCTCACGATGCGGGCTTTTTTTTGTGCCTGTTAAATGATCAGGCCTTTTCTTCGAACACCACGTAGATCTTGCGGCAGGGTTCCAGCACTTCCCAGGTGCCGCTGAAGCCGGCCGGAATGACGAAGCGATCACCGGCCCGCAAGGTCTTGGCGTTGCCGTCGGCATCGCGCAACACCGAAACACCCTGCACGATCTCGCAATACTCATGCTCGGTGTAGTTGACCTTCCACTGTCCGACTTCACCTTCCCAGACCCCGGCGCTCATCTGGCCGCACGGACTGTTGTAGTGGTTGTAGACGGTTTGCTCCGGGTCGCCCTTGAGGATTTTCTCCGCAGCCGGACGGTAGCGATCTGGCTCGGTCCTGGCCTGGCTGAAGTCGACGATATTCTGGATGTTCATGGGCGTGTCCCGTCTGGCCTGCGGTTGGAGAGCTCAAAGTCTATGTTTATTAAAATGAACATCGCAAGGGCGTTTGCTGCCGTTATGTCAAATATATTGAAACATCCATCGCCGCTGGTTTAGGGTGGCAGCTGCCTTGAGCCGAACAGCTGGCTGGCCGGGCAAGAATTCTTCGAAGGTGCCTGGGCACATCGCCCGGCCCTTGTATTCAATAAGAGGAGGACACTCGCATGACCACCCTGACCCGTGCCGACTGGGAACAACGCGCCAAGGATCTGAAGATCGAAGGCCGCGCCTACATCAATGGCGAATACACCGCCGCCGTTTCCGGCGACACGTTCGAATGCCTGAGCCCAGTCGATGGCCGCCTGCTGGCAACCGTTGCCAGCTGTGACGTGGCCGACGCCCAGCGTGCCGTAGAAAACGCCCGTGCCACGTTCAATTCCGGTGCCTGGTCGCGCCTGGCGCCAGCCAAGCGCAAAGCCACCATGATCCGTTTCGCCGGCCTGCTCAAGGCCAACGCCGAAGAGCTGGCGCTGCTTGAAACCCTGGACATGGGCAAGCCGATCAGCGACTCCCTGAACATCGACGTCCCAGGCGCGGCGCAAGCGCTGAGCTGGAGCGGCGAGGCCATCGACAAGATCTACGATGAAGTCGCAGCAACCCCTCACGACCAGCTGGGCCTGGTGACCCGTGAGCCCGTCGGCGTTGTCGCGGCCATCGTGCCGTGGAACTTCCCGCTGATGATGGCCTGCTGGAAACTCGGGCCGGCGTTGTCCACCGGTAACTCGGTGATCCTCAAGCCATCTGAAAAATCACCGCTGACTGCCATCCGCATCGCTGCCCTCGCGGTTGAAGCCGGCATCCCGAAAGGCGTGTTCAACGTGCTGCCGGGTTATGGCCACACCGTGGGCAACGCCCTGGCGCTGCACATGGACGTCGACACCCTGGTGTTCACCGGTTCCACCAAGATCGCCAAGCAACTGCTGATTCGCTCCGGCGAGTCGAACATGAAGCGCGTCTGGCTGGAAGCTGGCGGCAAGAGCCCGAACATCGTGTTTGCCGATGCCCCGGACCTGCAAGCCGCCGCCGAATCCGCGGCTGGCGCCATCGCCTTCAACCAGGGCGAAGTGTGCACCGCCGGTTCGCGCCTGCTGGTGGAGCGTTCGATCAAGGATAAATTCCTGCCGCTGGTGATCGAGGCCCTCAAGGCCTGGAAGCCGGGCAACCCGCTCGACCCGGCCACCACGGTCGGTGCGCTGGTGGATACCCAGCAGATGAACACCGTGCTGTCGTACATCGAAGCCGGGCATGCCGATGGCGCCAAGCTGGTGGCCGGCGGCAAGCGCACGCTGCAGGAAAGCGGTGGCACCTATGTCGAGCCGACGATTTTCGACGGCGTGACCAACGCCATGAAGATCGCCCAGGAAGAAATCTTCGGCCCGGTGCTGTCGGTGATTGCCTTCGACAGCGTGGAAGAAGCCATTGCGATCGCCAACGACACCCAATACGGCCTGGCCGCTGCGGTGTGGACGTCGAACATCTCCAAGGCGCACCTGACTGCCAAGGCCCTGCGTGCCGGCAGCGTATGGGTCAACCAGTACGATGGCGGCGACATGACCGCACCGTTCGGTGGTTTCAAGCAGTCGGGTAACGGCCGCGACAAGTCGCTGCACGCGTTCGACAAGTACACCGAGCTGAAGGCGACCTGGATCAAGTTGTAAGCCTCCAGGAACACCGCTGTAAAAAATGTGGGAGCGGGCTTGCTCGCGAATGAGGTATCACAGTCGCTGATGTATTGACTGGTACACCGCATTCGCGAGCAAGCCCGCTCCCACACTGTTTTGTATGATCTCCAAGTAATCCACAGGAGCGTGGAAATGCGTTGGGCGACCTATTTCGCCGTGTTGGCGTCGGTCTTGAGCGTGGGCCTGGCCTTGGGCGTGAGCATGCCGCTGGTGTCCCTGCGCCTGGAAAGCTGGGGCTATGGCAGCTTCGCCATCGGAGTCATGGCGGCGATGCCGGCCTTCGGTGTGCTACTGGGTGCCAAGGTCTCCAGCGGCCTGGCCTCGCGCCTGGGCACGGCGAACCTGATGCGCCTGTGCCTGTGGGCGGGGGCGATTTCCATCGGCTTGCTGGCGGTATTGCCCAGCTACCCGGTATGGCTGGTGTTGCGGCTGATGATCGGGGTGATCCTGACCATCGTGTTTATCCTCGGCGAAAGCTGGATCAACCAACTGGTGATCGAACGCTGGCGCGGCCGTCTGGTGGCGCTGTATGGCTGCAGCTATGCCTTGAGCCAGCTGTCGGGCCCGTTGCTGCTGGGCGCGCTGGGTACGGACAACGATATTGGCTTCTGGGTGGGTGTCGGCCTGCTGACGTGCGCGCCGATCCTGCTGCTGGGCCGCACCGGTGCGCCCACTGCCGAGTCTTTCAGCGTGACCTTTGGCGACCTGCTGCGCTTCTGCCAGGGCTTGCCGGCGATTGCCTGGGCGGTGGCGTTGTTCGCCGCATTCGAGGCGATGATTCTTACGTTGTTGCCGGTGTATTGCCTGCAACAGGGTTTCACCGCCGAGATTGCTCTGGCGATGGTCAGCACGGTGGTGGTCGGTGATGCGTTGCTGCAACTGCCGATTGGCGCGCTGGCGGACTACCTGCCTCGGCGCACGCTGTTTCTCGGCTGCGCGCTGATGCTGCTGGTGACGAGCCTGGCGATTCCGCTGTTGCTCGATACGCTGATGATCTGGCCGGTGTGGGTGCTGTTCGGGGCCAGCGCCGGCGGGTTATTCACCCTGTCGCTGATCCTGATTGGCGAGCGCTACCGCGACGACGCACTGGTGCGCGCCAATGCGCATATCGCGCAGCTGTGGGGCATTGGCTGCCTGATCGGCCCGCTGGTGGCCGGTGCCGGCAGCCAGTGGATCAGCGGGCATGCGTTGCCGTTGTTGATGGCGGCGGGGGCGTTGGGGTTGGTGATCCTGTTGCTGCGCCAAGGTGCGTTCGGCGCCGCACAACCCGCCTGAACTTGAAATGCGATCACCTGCGGGAGCCGGGCTTGCCCGCGATGGCGGAGTGTCAGCACCGGATACGTAAACTGACACTCCGCCATCGCAGGCAAGCCAGCTCCCATAGGTCCCGTCGCTGTTCTTAAAGCATGCGTTCCAGCCCGACGGATGTAGCAAACCAGGCATTGAACCGGCGCCACCAACTGCCGGGTTCGCGGGTCAGGGTGTGCAGTTGGCCGTTGTCTTCGGTCACCCATACCACCTGGCCATCCTGCAGCTTCGCCTGATAGCTCAACGGGGGCGCCATGCCCTCCAGTGCCAGGTTGCGCACGTGTTCCGCCAGTTCGGGACTGTCCACCAGCACCCCGACTTCGGTGTTCCACAGCACCGAGCGCGGGTCGAAGTTGAATGAGCCGATGAAGGATTTCTCCCGATCAAAGATGATCGCCTTGCTGTGCAGGCTGGAATCCGAACCGTGGAATGTACCTTTGCGGAACAGATGAGGGCCGCTGCCGCCACCGTCTCCCGGCTGGCGACGCAACTCGTATAGCTTCACCCCGTGTTCCAGCAGCGCCTTGCGATAGGGCGCATAACCGCCGTGCACGGCCGGTACGTCGGTGGCTTCCAGGGAATTGGTCAGCAGGCTTACCGATACACCGGCGTCCGCGCGACCGGTCAGGTATACCAGGCCAGGCTGGCCTGGAACGAAGTAAGCCGAAATCATCATCAGCTCATGGCTGACACCTTCCAGCTCGGGCGCCAGTTGGGTGGTCAGCAGCAGCCGTGGATCCGGATCGGCCTTGGCCAGCACCTTGCTCGGCGCATCCCACAGCGCCTGGTTCCAGGCCCAGATCAGCTCGCGACGCCAGATGTCCATGCGCGGCTGGGTCTTGTAGGTGCGCAGGCGGTTGTACAGGGCATGGTTTTGTTGGCGAGACTCGGCAAGGGAATCTTCCAGGCGTACGCGGGCACTGGCCAGGTCGCCTTTGGAAGCGCTGCTGACGAAGTCACCAATGGGTTTGCTCAGGGCACTGTTCCAGTACTGATCGAAACTGTGGCCGAGTTGCTCGGCCACCGGGCCCACGCTGAGCATGTCGATATCGGTGAAGTTGAGGTTGGGCTCGGCGTCGAAATACTCATCCCCCAGGTTGCGCCCGCCGACGATGGCCACGCTGTTGTCTGCCAGCCACAGCTTGTTGTGCATGCGCCGGTGTTGCAGCGACAGGTCGAACAGCCGCGCCATGGCCCGCGTCACGCCGGTGCTGCGGCCCAGGTGCAGCGGGTTGAACAGGCGAATCTGGATCTGCGGGTGGGCGGCGAGGGTGGCGATGATCTGGTCCAGGCCGTCGCTGGTGGTGTCGTCCAGCAGGATGCGCACGCGCACGCCACGGTCGGCGGCCTTGAGCAGTTCATCCACGAGCATGCGGGTGCTGATGCCGTCGTGGACGATGTAGTACTGCAAGTCGAGGCTGGTCTGGGCGTTGCGGATCAGTTCGGCGCGGGCCATGAAGGCTTCGCTGCTGTTGGGTAGCAGGCGGAACCCGGAGCGGCCTTTGTAGGGAGCGGCCTGGGCCTGGATCGAGCGGCCGAAGGAAGATTCGCTGGCCGGCAGCGCCTCGCTGGGTGTGCGTGGCGCGTCGATGGTGGCGCAGCCGCCCAGGGCCAGGATGCCCAGCAGGAAAAACGGTAATAGCCGGTGGGTCATCAATGACATGGGTTCCGAATCAGGGCGATTGTCGGCATATGACGGCTATTTCCCGTAAAAGGTCAGTCCATCGCTTCGGCCAGCAACCGGATGGCGGTCGCGCCGACCTTGCGTACAGCCTCTTCAATCTGCGGCGTTGGTTTGGCAGCGTAGTTCATGCGCAGGCAGTTCCTGTACTTGCCGGAGGCGGAAAAGATACTTCCCACTGCAATCTGTACACCTTCATCCACCAGCAGCCGGTTGAGTTTCAGGGTATCGAAGCCTTCCGGCAGTTCCACCCACAGCATGAAACTGCCCTGGGGGCGGCTGGCGCGGGTGCCCGCCGGGAAATAGCGGCTGACCCAATCGAGCATCAGGTCGCGATTGCGCTGGTATTGCGTGCGCATCCGCCGCAAATGTGGCTCGAAATGCCCACCTTTCAGAAACTCGGCAATCGCGATCTGCGGCTGGGTCGCGGTGGAGCCGGTGCTGATGTATTTCATGTGCAGCACACGCTCCAGATAGCGACCGGGTGCGACCCAGCCAATCCGCAGGCCGGGTGCGAGGGTCTTCGAGAAAGAGCTGCACAGTACGACGCGGCCATCTTCGTCGAAGGACTTGATGGTGCGTGGCCGCGGGTAGCTGTAGGCCAGTTCGCCATACACGTCGTCTTCGATGATCGCCACGTCAAAGCGCTGGGCCAGGGTCAGCAGTGCGCGTTTGCGCGACTCCGGCATGATGTAGCCCAGTGGGTTGTTGCAGTTGGGGGTCAACTGTATGACTTTGATCGGCCATTGTTCCAGTGCCAGTTCCAGCGCTTCCAGGCTGATACCGGTGAGTGGGTCGGTGGGGATTTCCAGGGCTTTCATGCCCAGGCCCTTCAGGGTTTGCATGGCGCCGTGGAAGCTTGGCGAGTCGACGGCAACGATGTCGCCGGGCTCGCAAATGGCGTGGATGCTGGCGGACAGGGCCTCGTGGCAGCCGGTGGTGATCACCAGGTCCTGGGGCGTCAGTTGGCAGCCTGAATCGAGCATCAGGCGGGCAATCTGTTCACGCAGGTCCAGGTTGCCGTGGATAGTGTCGTAATACAGCCCCGGCATGTCCTGGCGCCGACTGATCCGGGCGAGGCTGCGTAGCAGGGGTTTCATGGTCGGCGACAATACATCCGGCATGCCCCGGCCCAACTGTATGGCGTCTTTGCGTGGCACCGCGCGGATCAGCTCCAGCACTTGGTCCCACTGGGAAATTTCCACCGGGCGCTGGGCCGGGCGGCCTACGGCGGGCAATGCCGGCAAGTCGCGGCCCACCGGTACGAAGTAGCCGGATTTGGGTTTGGGCATCGCCAGGCCGTTGTCTTCCAGTACGCGGTAGGCCTGCTGCACGGTGCTCAGGCTGACCCCATGCTCCACACTCAAGGCCCGAACTGACGGCAATCTGTCGCCCGGGCGATAGAAGCCCTGCTCGATGCGCGTGCCCAACAGTTCGGCGAGGTTGACGTATAGGGTCATGGCGGTGCTTCCCGGTTACCAGTACAGATAGGCCGAAAATACAGGATTCAGCGGCCGATAGGCAGTATCTGTATGGATTTAATACAGGGTGGTTGAATCTGTCATGGTTTTACGCGCCGGCTCATCCTACGTACTCATGGCAACACGTTAATGAGGGGCAGGAAAATGAGCGGTATGAGCGATGTGCGGTTGGCGTTACACAGTCAGGAACTGGAAGCCGGGCAGGAGCGGCGCATGGCGGCGCGTACCAAGGCCCCCACACTCAGTTCATGGGCGTTGTTCTGGCACCGCATGCATACGCGCAAAACCTTGCTGGAGCTGACCCCCGAGCAACTGCGAGACGTGGGCTTGAGTGCCGAGCAGGCGCGCCGGGAAGGCTTGAAGCCCTTCTGGCGCGGCTGATTCAGACCAGTTCTTTCAATCGGTGCCAGAGCATTCCCAGCGCCAGCAGCGGCGAGCGCAAATGCTTGCCGCCCGGGAAAGTGATGTGCGGCACCTTGGCAAACAGATCAAAGCGCCCGCTTTGCTGGCCGCTGATGGCTTCGCCCAACAGTTTGCCTGCCAGGTGGGTGGCGTTGAGGCCATGGCCGGCATAGGCCTGGGCGAAATACACATTGGGCTGGTCGGCCAGTCGGCCAATCTGCGGCAGGCGGTTGGCGCCAATGCCGATCATCCCGCCCCACTGGTAGTCGATTTTCACGTTGGCCAGTTGTGGAAACACCTGCAGCATTTTCGGACGCATATAGGCACCGATGTCCTTCGGATCCCGTCCGGAGTAATGGCAGGCACCGCCGAACAGCAAGCGTCGGTCGGCGGATAGCCGGAAGTAATCCACCGTCACCCGCTGGTCACACACCGCCATGTTTTGCGGCAGCAACTCGGCTGCCTGGGCTTCGCTCAAGGGCTCGGTGGCGATGATGTAGCTGCCGGCGGGCAGCACCTTGCCGCTCAGATGCGGGTTGAGGCCGTTCAAATAAGCATTGCAGCCCAGCACCAGGGTCTTGGCGCGCACATTGCCCTGGGCGGTGTGAACGTTGACCTCCGGGCCGTAATCGATCCGCACCGCCTCGGAATGCTCGAACAACTGGACGCCCAACTGCTGTGCAGCGGCTGCCTCGCCGAGGGCCAGGTTCAGCGAGTGCAGGTGGCCGGAGCCCATGTCGATCATGCCGCCAACATAGCGGTTGGAGCCGATCACACTGCGCATCTCGCTGGCTTGCAGCAGGCGCACTTCATGGCGATAGCCAAGGCCTTGCAGCTCTTCGGCGTCGGCGGCCAGGTGTTCCAGGTCGCGGGGTTTGTTGGCCAGGTCGCAGTAGCCCCAGGTCAGGTCGCAGGCGATCTGCGAACGTTCGACCCGCTGCCGTACGATTTCCACGGCTTCCAGGCCCATCAGTTTCATCTGGCGCACGCCCTCGGTGCCGATGACGTTGGTGAACTGATCCAGGCCATGACCGACGCCACGAATCAGTTGCCCGCCATTGCGCCCGCTGGCGCCCCAGGCAATCTTGCGGGCTTCCAGCAGGACCACGCTGAAACCCCGTTCAGCCAGTTCCAGAGCGGTGTTGAGCCCCGAAAAGCCGCCGCCGACCACGCACACATCGGCCACGATTTCACCTGTCAGCACCGGATAATCAGGCTGCGGGAAACTGCTGGCGGCGTAGTAGGAATTGGCGTGCCGGGCGCTGGCGGTCATGGGGAGCATCCCTGTTTGGAAAATTTGACGCAGGATACAGCGGTCGGGCGAAGCTGTCTCACCGGGGGCTTTTAGGGCAGAATCCACGCCTATTCGCCGTTCGGTCCCTGTGTCGATGAGTTGCAACAGTCAGAAAGTCAACGCGCTGCGCCGGCAGATTCCCTCGTTCGAGTGTGTCCCGGGTTGCCACGACTGCTGTGGGCCGGTGACCACGTCCCCCGAGGAAATGTCGCGCCTGCCGCGCAAGACCGCTGCCGAGCAGGAAGCGGCGATGGACGAACTCAACTGCGTGCACCTTGGCCCCAATGGCTGCACCGTGTACGACGAGCGCCCGCTGATTTGCCGCTTGTTCGGCACCACGCCGACCTTGCCATGCCCCAACGACCGCCGCCCGGTGGAGTTGATCCACCCACGGGTGGAAAAGCAGATTCATGCGTACATGGCGTCGACGCGTCAGGTATTGGTCTAACGGATGTCCCCGATCAACTAGTGTGGGAACGGGCTTGCTCGCGAATGCGGTGGATCAGTCAATACATCAGGTGACTGACACTCCGCATTCGCGAGCAAGCCCGCTCCCACATTGGCCTGTGGTGCTGTCTTAATCCGGGATCGGCAGGTTCAGGCTCTCTTTCACCTCTTCCATCACGATATAGCTCTTGGACTCCCGTACGTGGGGCAGCTTGAGCAGGATATCGCCGAGCAACTTGCGGTACGACGCCATCTCCGAAATGCGCGCCTTCACCAGATAGTCAAAATCCCCCGACACCAGGTGGCACTCCAGCACGTGGGGCAGTTTCAGCACGGCGCGTCGGAATTCTTCAAAGGTGTCGCCGGACTTGTAGTCGAGGCTGATCTCGACAAACACCAGCAGGCTGCCCTTCAGATGCTGCGGGTTGAGCCGGGCGTTGTAGCCCATGATGATCCCTTCGCGCTCCAGGCGCCGGACCCGCTCGGTGCACGGCGTGGTCGACAGCCCGACCTTTTCCCCCAGTTCAGTAAACGAAATTCGCCCGTCGGCCTGCAGGATGCGCAGGATGTTGCGGTCGATCTTGTCCAGCTCCCGCTTGGTCTGAGTGTTGGTCCGCATAGGGGATGCTCCTCCGTGAAAAGGGTTTTTGCCGAGAATTGTCGCCAAATATAGGCAGTTATATAGTGAAATGCACTGGTGATTGCTTTTTATACTGCCCACATCTTTGTGCTGAACAACAAACGTCAGCGGTCAAGCCGTGATGAGGGAATAAAAATGCGCGTTCTGGTCTTGGGTAGCGGTGTCATTGGCGTGGCCAGTGCCTACTATTTGGCACGAGCTGGTTTTGAAGTGGTCGTGGTCGACCGTCAGCCGGCTGTGGCCATGGAGACCAGTTTCGCCAACGCCGGGCAGATCTCGCCAGGCTACGCCTCGCCATGGGCTGCGCCGGGTGTGCCGCTCAAGGCCATCAAATGGCTGCTGGAGCGCCATGCGCCCCTGGCGATCAAGGCCACCGCCGATATCGACCAGTACCTGTGGATGGCGCAGATGCTGCGCAACTGCACCGCCAGCCGTTATGCGGTGAACAAGGAGCGCATGGTGCGCCTGTCCGAATACAGCCGCGATTGTATCGACGAGCTGCGTGCCGAGACCGGCATCGCCTACGAAGGGCGCACCTTGGGGACTACCCAACTGTTCCGTACCCAGGCTCAGCTGGACGGTGCTGCCAAGGACATCGCCGTGTTGAAAGAGTCCGGTGTGCCTTACGAGCTGCTGGACCGCGCCGGCATTGCCCGGGTTGAACCAGCCCTGGCCAGCGTCACCGATATCCTCGCCGGTGCCCTGCGCCTGCCGAACGACCAGACCGGCGACTGTCAGATGTTTACCACCCGCCTTGCCGACATGTGCAAGCAACTGGGTGTCGAATTCCGCTTCGAGCAAGATATCCAGCGCCTGGACTACGCCGGTGACCGGATCAACGGCGTGTGGATCGACGGCAAGCTGGAAACTGCCGACCGCTACGTGCTGGCCCTCGGCAGCTACTCGCCGAAATTGCTCAAGCCGCTGGGAATCAAGGCGCCGGTGTACCCGCTCAAGGGTTACTCGATGACCGTGCCGATCACCAACCCGGCGATGGCCCCGACCTCGACCATTCTCGATGAGACCTACAAAGTCGCGATCACCCGTTTCGACAACCGTATTCGCGTCGGTGGCATGGCTGAGATAGCCGGTTTTGACCTGTCGCTGAACCCGCGTCGGCGGGAAACCCTGGAGATGATCGTCAACGACCTTTATCCTCAGGGCGGTGATTTGAGCCAGGCCAGTTTCTGGACCGGCCTGCGCCCGACCACCCCGGACGGCACGCCGATCGTGGGTGCAACCCCGTTCAAAAACCTGTTCCTGAACACCGGCCACGGCACCCTCGGTTGGACCATGGCCTGTGGCTCTGGTCGTTTGCTGGCCGATTTGATGGCGAAGAAAACTCCGCAAATCAGTGCCGAAGGCCTCGATATTTCCCGTTATGGCAACCACCAGGAGTCCGCAAAACATGTCAATCCAGCGCCAGCTCACCAATGAGCGCATGAGCCAGATCGTTGTTCACAGCGGTACCGTGTATCTGGCAGGGCAGGTCGGCGACGACATGAGTGCCGGGATTGAACAGCAGACCCGCGAAACCCTCGTCAATATCGAGCGTTTGCTGGACCTGGCCGGTACCGACAAGACCAAGCTGCTGTCGGTGACCATCTACCTGAAAGACATCGACGCCGATTTCGCCGGAATGAACGCGGTATGGGACAAGTGGCTGCCAAAAGGCGTCGCGCCGGCCCGTGCCACGGTTGAAGCGAAACTCTGCGAACCGGAAATCCTGGTGGAGCTGTCGGTTGTGGCCGCTCTGCCGTAAGCAAAAAATCCTCTCCCGGTGCCTGCGTTGTCAGCGGGTACCGGTTTTTTCTTCCCACCGCCGCCTAGAAGCCTGCCGCCATGCGTCCTGCCCGTGCCCTGATCGACCTCCAAGCCCTGCGCCATAACTACCAACTGGCCCGTGAAGTCACGGGTGGGGCCAAGGCCCTCGCCGTGATCAAGGCGGATGCCTACGGCCACGGTGCCGTGCGTGTTGCCCAGGCGCTGGAAGCCGAGGCGGACGGGTTTGCCGTGGCCTGCATCGAGGAAGCGCTGGAGCTGCGGGCCGCCGGGATTCGCGGGCCGGTGCTGTTGCTCGAGGGTTTTTTCGAAGCCGACGAGCTGCCGCTGATCATCGAGCATGATTTCTGGTGCGTGGTGCATTCGCTGTGGCAGCTGGACGCGATTGAACAGGCGCAACTCAGCAAGCCGCTGACCGTCTGGCTCAAGCTTGATTCGGGCATGCACCGCGTTGGCTTGCACCCCAAGGATTATCACGACGCTTACCAGCGCCTGCTGGCCAGCGGCAAAGTCGCGAAGATCGTGCTGATGAGCCACTTCGCCCGCGCCGATGAGCTGGACAGCACCAGCAGCGAAGAGCAAGTAGCGGTGTTTGAAGCGGCGCGCCAGGGCTTGTCGGCCCAGGTCAGCCTGCGCAATTCGCCATCGGTGCTGGGCTGGCCGAACGTTTCCAGTGACTGGGTACGCCCGGGCATCATGCTCTACGGCGCCACGCCGTTTGGCGAAGACCAGGCCATCGCCGCACGCTTGCAGCCGGTGATGACCCTCGAATCGAAAGTCATCTGCGTACGTGAACTGCCGGCCGGCGAACCTGTGGGCTACGGGGCCAGGTTCATTACCCCGAAACCGATGCGCATCGGGGTAGTTGCCATGGGCTACGCCGACGGCTACCCGCGCCACGCACCCACCGGCACCCCGGTGATGGTGGCCGGCCAGCGCAGCCAGTTGCTGGGCCGTGTGTCGATGGACATGCTGTGTGTCGACCTGACCGACGTGCCCCAGGCCGGGCTCGGTTCCACCGTCGAATTGTGGGGCAAAAACATCCTCGCCAGTGACGTTGCCACCGCCGCCGACACCATTCCGTACCAGATCTTCTGCAACCTGCGCCGAGTGCCACGGCTCTATTCCGGCGCTTGAGCGGCACCCACGAATGGCAGATCCCGGGATTTAGGCCAAAGTGTTGTAAATACTGAACGCTGTCGCCATGATAACGCTCAATTACAACAACGCCTGAATCCTAGGAGGCTCCTGCATTGGACGTCGGCGAACGACTGCAATCCATCCGTAAACTGAAAGGTCTTTCCCAGCGTGAGCTAGCCAAGCGCGCGGGCGTCACCAACAGCACCATTTCGATGATCGAAAAAAACAGTGTCAGCCCCTCCATCAGCTCCTTGCGCAAGGTGCTGGGCGGCATTCCCATGTCGATGGTGGAGTTCTTTTCCGAGGAGATCCTCCAGGAAAAACCGACCCAGATCGTCTATAAAGCCAATGAGCTGATCGATATCTCCGACGGCGCCGTCACCATGAAACTGGTGGGCCGCGCGCATCCGAGCCGGGCGATTGCGTTCCTCAACGAGATCTACCCGCCAGGTGCTGATACCGGCGAAGAGATGCTCACCCACGAGGGCGAGGAAACCGGGATCCTGGTGGAAGGTCGCCTGGAACTGGTGGTCGGCCTTGAAACTTTTGTGCTCGAAGCCGGCGATAGCTACTACTTTGAAAGCACCAAGCCGCACCGTTTTCGCAATCCGTTCGAAGTGCCGGCGCGACTAATCAGCGCAGCCACACCCGCGAACTTTTAAGAAAAGAGGCGTCCTGCCTATGTCGCAGAGACGCCCGTAGCAGCATTCTGTCCTGCTGAATCTCCCCTTGGTTAATAGGGTTGTTTCGGCGGGGCGGGCTAACCGTTATACTTTCGCCGCCTGCGAAACCGTGGCCGCAGGCGTGAATAGCCACCATTGAGGGTGAACGCGTGAACCTAATTATGAAAATGCTGGCTGCACCAGCAACCGTACTGGCCCTATGGGCTGTCAGCGCTCAAGCTGCGACCAATGATGAAATTGCCAAACGCCTGGAGCCTGTCGGCCAGGTGTGCGTCCAGGGGCAAGAGTGCAAGGGGATGGAAGTGGCAGTGGCTGCGGGCGGCGGCGGTGGCGCGAAATCGCCGGATGACGTAATCGCCAAGCACTGCAACGCTTGCCACGGTACCGGCCTGTTGGGCGCACCGAAAATTGGCGACACTGCCGCCTGGAAAGACCGCGCGGACCATCAGGGTGGCCTCGATGGCCTGCTGGCCAAGGCCATTACCGGTCTGAACGCCATGCCGCCAAAAGGCACCTGCGCCGATTGCTCGGATGCCGAGCTTAAAGGCGCGATCGAGAAGATGTCGGGTCTGAAATAAACCGATCTTCGCCAAAAGAGCCGCTGACCAGCGGCTTTTTTGTGCCCGCGATTTGCCTTTTGAGGCTGTTCTTTGCAGCAAAGACCCGGCAAGCTCGGTCCAACCCCAATTCATGGAATGTTCGGGAGAAGTCGGATGGTGCAGTTGTGTTCAATCGAGCAAGCAGTCGACGACGTACTGGCACGGCTGCCGGCGCATATTCACATGGGCATGCCCCTGGGCCTGGGCAAACCCAACCTGTTCGTCAACGCGCTGTACCGGCGTATCGCCAAGTTGCCGGACCGGGCGCTGACCATCTACACAGCCCTGGCCCTGGGTCGCCCTACCTTGGGCGATGGTTTGCAGAAGCGCTTTCTCGAGCCCTTTATCGAACGGGTCTTCGGTGACTATCCCGAGCTGGACTTCCTCGCCGCACTGCGCAAGGACAGCCTGCCGTCGAACATTCACGTGCAGCAGTTCTTCATGCAGCCCGGCAGTTTGCTTCACAGCCTTTCGGCGCAGCAGGATTACGTCAGCAGCAACTACAGCCACGCTGCCCGTGATATCAATGCCGCCGGCCTGAACCTCGTCGCGCAATTGGTGGCCAGCAGCGCCGAACATCCGGATCGCCTGAGCCTGAGCTGCAACCCCGACATCACCCTCGACCTGTTGCCGATGATCGCCAAGCGCCGCGAGGCCGGTGAAACCATCCTGGTGGTAGGCCAGGTTCACAGTGATTTGCCCTACATGCCCGGTGACGCCGAGCTGGGCATGGATGAGTTCGACTTCCTGATCGACGAGAAGGACAGCACCACGCTGTTCTCCACCCCGAACATGCCGGTGGGTTTCCAGGATCACTTTATCGGTTTGCACGCCAGCACCCTGGTGCGCGACGGCGGCACCTTGCAGATCGGCATCGGCTCCATGGGCGATGCACTGACTGCGGCCTTGCTGGCGCGCCAGGCCGATAACGAGGCGTATCGCCTGTTGCTCACCGACCTGGATGTGTACCAATGGGCACCGCTGATCAGCCACGAAGGCGGCGTCGCGCCTTTCGCCCGTGGGCTGTACGGTTGCAGCGAAATGTTCGTCAACGGCCTGCTGGTGCTGGCCGATGCCGGGATTGTGCGGCGCAAGGTATACCCGGACGTCGCGACCCAGGAGCGGGCCAACGCCGGCACCCTGGACGAAGCGGCACAGACCGACGGCATCTCGGTGCATGGCGGCTTCTTCCTCGGGCCTCGTAGCTTTTACGAGCGTTTGCGGGACTTGCCGCAGAGCAAGCGCCTGGAATTCAACATGACCCGCATCAGCTACATCAACGAGCTGTACGGCCAGGAAGAACTCAAGCGTTTGCAGCGCCTGGATGCGCGCTTCATCAACAGCGCGTTTACCGTGACCCTGTTGGGCGCGGGCGTGGCCGACCAGTTGGAAGACGGCCGCGTGCTCAGCGGTGTTGGCGGGCAATACAACTTTGTCGCCCAGGGCCATGCGCTGGAAGGCGCGCGCTCGATCCTGATCCTGCGCAGCTGGCGCGAATCGGGCGGCGAGGTCAGTTCCAATATCGTCTGGGAATACGGGCACTGCACGATTCCCCGGCACCTGCGAGACATCGTCATCACCGAATACGGCATCGCGGATTTACGCGGGCAGACTGATGCCAGGGTGATCGAGGCGCTGCTGAATATCACCGACTCACGGTTCCAGGAAGATTTGATCGAGCAGGCGCAAAAGGCCGGGAAGTTGCCGAAGGATTTCCAGCTGGATCCGCGGTTTGCCGACAACACGCCGGAGCGTCTGCAGGGGATTCAGGCGCGGCATCCACGGCTGTTCCCGGAGTATCCGCTGGGCAGTGACTTCACGGATGAAGAGCGGGATTTGTTGCGGGCGTTGAACTGGCTCAAGAGCAAATTCAAGCTGACGGAGATTCTGGAGCTGGGCAAGGCAGCGCTGGATGCACCGGAGCCGGAAGCGTTTCCCGAGCATTTGGTACGGATGCGACTGGATAAGCCGGAGGGGTTGAAGGAGGACTTGTATCAGCGCCTGTTGCTAGCGGGCCTACAAGCTACCGCGCACTAACAAACACAGGAGATCAAATGTGGGAGCGGGCTTGCTCGCGAAAGCGGTGGATCAGTCGACCTATCCGGTGACTGACACACCGCTTTCGCGAGCAAGCCCGCTCCCACATGTTTAACCGTGCCCGCACCGATTACTCGATAAAGGTCACAACCCCACCCGCCAACGACTGCACCCGCGCCAGCGACTCAACCCGGTAACCCTGGGCATCCAGCTCCGCACGGCCACCCTGGAACGACTTCTCGATCACGATCCCCAAACCTGCAACGGTCGCGCCGGCCTGTTTGATGATCGAGATCAGCGCCTGGGACGCCTTACCGTTGGCCAGGAAGTCGTCAATGATCAGCACGCGGTCGCTGCTGGTCAGGTGGCGCGGGGAAATCGCCACGGTGCTTTCGGTTTTCTTGGTGAAGGAATACACCGTCGCCGACAGCAGGTTTTCGGTCAGGGTCAGGGACTGTTGCTTGCGGGCGAAAATCACCGGCACGCCGAGGTTCAGGCCGGTCATGATCGCCGGTGCAATGCCCGAGGCTTCGATGGTGACGATCTTGGTAATGCCCGAATCCTTGAACAACGCAGCAAACTCGTCACCGATCAGTTTCATCAGCGCCGGGTCGATCTGGTGGTTCAGAAAGGCGTCGACCTTGAGTACCTGATCGGAAAGCACGATGCCTTCTTCGCGAATTTTCTTGTGCAGTGCTTCCACGAAAGCTTCCTCTGTTGGCGCAACACGCGCCGAAAGTAGATTAAAAAGTAGTCGATTCTAGCGCTTTAACATCGCGCGTATATCCGCCAGGGCGGTGTTGCCGCGAACGGCTTTGACTTCGGTCGGTGTGTCGTCGTTGCCTTCCCAGGCCAGGTCGTCCGGCGGCAGTTCGTCGAGGAACCGGCTGGGGGCACAATCGATGATCTCGCCGTACTGCTTGCGCTTGGCGGCAAAGGTGAAGGCCAGGGTCTGACGCGCGCGGGTAATGCCCACGTAGGCCAGGCGCCGTTCTTCTTCGATGGTGTCGGCTTCGATGCTGGAGCGGTGCGGGAGGATTTCCTCTTCCATGCCCATGATGAACACGTAGGGGAATTCCAGGCCCTTGGACGCATGCAAGGTCATCATCTGCACGCCTTCGGCGCCGTCTTCCTCTTCCTGCTGGCGTTCAAGCATGTCCCGCAGCACCAGCTTGCCGATGGCGTCCTCGACGGTCATCTCGCCTTCTTCGTCCTTCTCCAGGGTATTTTTCAACGCCTCGATCAGGAACCACACGTTGCCCATGCGGTAATCGGCAGCCTTGTCGCTGGAGCTGTTGGTGCGCAGCCAGTTCTCGTAGTCGATGTCCATGACCATGCTGCGCAGGGCGCTGATCGGGTCTTCGCCGGCGCACTGCTCGCGCACCTTGTCCATGAAGCGCTTGAAGCGCGCCAGGCGGTCGGTGAAACGAGTGTCGAGGTGCTCGCCCAGGCCGATTTCGTCGGTGGCGGCGTACATCGAGATCTTGCGTTCGGTGGCGTAGTTGCCGAGCTTTTCCAGGGTAGTCGAACCGATTTCCCGGCGTGGGACGTTGATCACCCGCAGGAAGGCGTTGTCGTCGTCCGGGTTCACGATCAGCCGGAAGTAGGCCATCAGGTCTTTCACTTCCTGGCGTCCGAAAAAGCTGTTGCCGCCCGACAGGCGATACGGAATCTGGTGGTGCTGCAGCTTCAGCTCGATCAGCTTGGCCTGGTAGTTGCCGCGGTACAGGATCGCGAAATCGCTGTAGGGCCGGTCGGTACGCAGGTGCAGCGTGAGCAGTTCGACGGCCACGCGCTCGGCTTCGGCGTCTTCGTTGCGGCAGCGGATCACGCGGATCTCGTCGCCGTGGCCCATCTCGCTCCACAGTTGCTTTTCAAACTCGTGGGGGTTGTTGGAGATCAGCACGTTGGCGCAACGCAGGATGCGGCTGGTGGAGCGGTAGTTCTGCTCCAGCATCACCACTTTCAGGGACGGGTAGTCGTCCTTGAGCAGCATCAGGTTTTCCGGGCGGGCGCCGCGCCAGGCGTAGATCGACTGGTCGTCATCGCCCACCACGGTGAACTGGTTGCGCTTGCCGATCAGCAGCTTCACCAGCAGGTATTGGCTGGCGTTGGTGTCCTGGTATTCGTCCACCAGCAGGTAGCGGACTTTGTTCTGCCACTTTTCGAGGATGTCGGCGTGTTCCTGGAACAGCTTCACCGGCAGCAGGATCAGGTCGTCGAAGTCCACCGCGTTGAACGCCTTGAGCGTGCGCTGGTAGTGGGTGTAGACAATGGCGGCAGTCTGCTCCTTGGGGTTGCGCGCAGCTTCCAGGGCTTCGGCGGGCAGGATCAGGTCGTTTTTCCACGAGCCGATCATGTTCTTGATCTCGTCGACGCCGTCGTCGCCCGCGTATTCCTTCTGCATGATGTCGGTCATCAGCGCCTTGACGTCTGTCTCGTCAAAGATCGAGAAGCCCGGCTTGTAGCCCAACCGCACGTGTTCCTTGCGGATGATGTTCAGCCCCAGGTTGTGGAAGGTACACACGGTGAGGCCACGGCCTTCGCCACCCTTGAGCAGGGTGCCGACGCGCTCTTTCATTTCCCGCGCCGCCTTGTTGGTAAAGGTCATGGCGACGATGTACTGGGCACGGATGCCACAGCTCTGGATCAGGTGCGCGATCTTGCGGGTGATCACGCTGGTCTTGCCGGAACCGGCACCGGCGAGCACCAATAGAGGGCCGCCGACGTAGTTCACGGCTTCTTGCTGCCGGGGATTGAGTCGGGACATACGAAATTCAGGAGGTCATTGATCAAAAGGGCGGGCATTTTAACAGGCTGGCAAGATTCTGCTGCCTCTGAACGACAGTGTGACGTACCACTCGATCTAAATTTGCCGGTTTTGTTACTTTGCCGCAGGATGTGCAGGGTATTTAGGACTATTGTTCGGTCTAGAGCTGCACAGTGCGCATTTGATAACCCATATCATTGGTCATTATCGGGGCGCGCGTCATAATGCCCGCCGCCAACGAAATTTTGCAGAGTCTAGGGAGCTAGCTTGTCTACGCCTGTCGAACCCTTGCGTTTGCTGCTACTGGCCGATGAGCCAGCGTGGGCAGCGTTATTGCGCGAGTGCCTGGCGCCGATGGGCGACGGAGCTGTGCTGATCAGCGCGCCAAACTGGGAGTCTGTGAGCAACCTGTTCGACGACGATCACAGCGCGGTGCTGTTGACCACGGCCAACCTTCAGCCCGGCCCCGGTCGCTGCAGCTTGCCAACGGTATTGCTGTTGGAAGAGGAACCCCTGGTTTCGCCCCTCGGCGTCAGTGACTGGCTGATCCTGAATGCATTGGATGTCGATACATTGCGCCGTTGCCTGCGGCATGTGCGCGAGCGCGGTGTACTGGAAAACACCCTGCAACGCCTGGCCGAACAGGACCCGCTGACCGGTATCGCCAACCGCCAGGGCTTCCAGACCCTGCTGACCGCCCGCCTGGCGGAAAACGAAGGCCGTGGCGTTGCCCTCGGCCACCTCGACCTGGACAACTTCCGTCACGCCAACGACGCCCTCGGCCACCAGGCCGGCGACCGGCTGATCCTGCAAGTGGTCTCGCGGCTCAAGAGCCAGCTGGAGGCCGGCGATCAACTGGCGCGCCTGGGCAGCGACGAATTTGCCCTGCTGATCGATACCCGCCGTGCGCCCCAGCGCGCCGAATGGATGGCCGAGCGCATCGTCGAAGCCATGGCCGAACCCTATTGGGTCGATGGCGAAAGCCTGCTGATCGGTTGCAGCCTCGGCGTGGCCCATGCCCGCGCCAAGGCTGGCGCCGACCCGTTGATGTGGCACGCCCACATCGCCATGCAGCAAGCCAAAAGCACCCAGGGCTGCACCTTTCATATCTTCAACGAACGCATCAACCGCAATGCCCGCAGCCTCGCCGACCTTGAGAGCGAACTGCGCCGGGCGTTGCGCCGTGACGAACTGGAGCTGCATTACCAGCCCCGCCTGGACCTCGACGATGGGCATATTGTCGGCCTGGAAGCACTGGTGCGCTGGCGCCACGGTGAGCGCGGCCTGTTGCCGCCGAGCGAGTTCGTGCCGCTGGCCGAGCAGAGCGGCTTGATCGTGCCGCTGGGCTACTGGGTGATTTCCCGGGCCCTGCGCGACATGCAGGACCTGCGCGAACGCGGGATTGCGCCGTTGCACATGGCGGTCAACCTGTCGTTCCGCCAGTTTCAGGACAGCCAACTGCTCAGCACCCTCAGCCGGCTGATTGCCGAGCGCGGCGTGGAAGCCCAGTGGCTGGAATTTGAGCTGACGGAAACCGCCGTGATGCGCCGCAGCGACCTGGTCAAGCAGACCATGGATGCACTGGGCCGCCTGGGTGTGCGCTTTTCCCTGGATGACTTTGGCACCGGCTTTTCGTCGTTCGTGCACCTCAACAGCCTGCCGATTGCCTTGCTGAAGATCGACAAGAGCTTTGTCGGCGGCATGGAAGAGCGCGAAGAGAATCGCAAGCTGGTGCACGCCATGATCAACCTGGCTCATAACCTGAACCTGGAAGTGGTCGCCGAGGGCGTGGAAACCGCCGAGCAACTGGCGTTGCTGCGGTTGTTCGGCTGCGATCAGGCCCAGGGTTACCTGATCAGCAAGCCGTTGCCGTTGGCGGAACTGGTGGACTACCTGACGTTTGGTGACAGCCAGGAACTGGTGGGCGGCGTGATCTGACCGTGTAAACCCGCTCCCACATTTGACCGAGTACAGCCGTTACTCCGGCTGCGCGGCTTGAAATCCTTGGTGGGTTTCAGGCTCCTGGCGAATCATCCGCTTCATCTTCCGTTCAAACGCCCAGGTCAGGCTGACTGCCGCGCACGCCAGGCCCAGGGCCAGGCCCCACCAAACGCCCGTCGGCCCCCAGCCGAGATTGAACGCCATCAACCATGCGGCCGGTGCGCCGATCAGCCAGTAGCAGCCCAGCCCGACCAGGAAGGTGGTCTTGGCATCCTTGAGCCCGCGAATGCAGCCCATGGCGATGGTCTGCACGCCGTCGAACAGCTCAAACCATGCGGCCACCGCCAGCAGGCTGACGGCGAGGTTGATCACGTCGCGAAACGCTGGGTCATGCTGGTCGAGGAACAGGCTGATCAGTTGGTGCGAGAACAACCACAGCACCGCTGCAAAGCCCAGCATCACCACCGCGCCAAAGCCTATGCCAACTCGCCCGGCCAGCCGCGCTTCCAGCAACTGCCCAGCACCATAATGCTGGCCGATACGCATGGTGATCGCGTACGACATGCCCGCCGGCACCATGAACGCCACCGACACGATCTGCAGGGCGATCTGGTGCGCAGCCAATTGCGTACTGCCCATGGTGCCCATGCACAGCGCGGCGAACGCAAACAGCCCGACTTCCACCGCATAGGTGCCACCAATCGGCAGGCCCAGGCGCCACAGTTCCCGCAGGTAATGCAGGTTGGGCCGCAGCAGGCCCTTGCGCAGCGGATACGCGTCGTAGGCACGGTTGTATTTGATGTACCAGATCAGCGCCAGGGCCATGCAGTTGGCAACGATGGCGGTGACCAGGCCAATGCCCACCAGCCCGAGTTTCGGCAGGCCGAACATGCCTTCGATCAACGCGTGGTTGAGCAGGTAGTTGATCACCGTGCCGCACAGGCTGATCACCATCACCGGCGTGGCCTTGCCGATAGCGCTGGTGAAGCCGCGTAGCGCCATGAACGTCAGGTAGCCGGGCAGGGCGAACGGCAGGATGGTCAGGAACTGGCCGGCGGACGCGACGTTGGTTTCGGTCTGGCCGAACATCAGCAGCACTGGCTTGAGGTTCCACAGCAGCAAACCAGCCACCAGCGCCATCAACCAGGCCAGCCACAGCCCGGCCTGGGTCAGGCGGGTGGCGCCTTCGATGTCGCCGGCGCCCTGGCGGATCGCGACCAGCGTGCCCACGGCAGCGATCACGCCGATGCAGAAAATCGACACGAACGAATAGCTCGCCGCCCCCAGGCCTCCGCCGGCCAGGGCCTCGGGGCTCAGGCGGGCCATCATCAGGGTGTCGGTCAGCACCATCAGCATGTGGGCCAACTGTGAGGCAATCAGCGGCCCTGACAACCGCAGAATGGCCCAGAGTTCGGTACGTGCCGGATGCTGCATGATCATCACGCTCAAAAAGTCAGGGAAGGGTGGAAGGGTTGATTCTCGGCGCTCACAGCGCATTGCACAAAGGGATAAATCCGATGGTTTGCATGATTAAAACTCATGCCTGAATGATTCTGGTAGGGTTTCGATATTGCGCCGTCGGAGTTTTCGCCATGTCTCGTCGTCTTCCTCCTCTTTACGCCTTGCGCGCGTTTGAAGCTGCGTCCCGCTACAACTCGTTCACCCGGGCGGCGGAAGAGTTGTCGATTACCCAAAGTGCGGTGAGCCGGCACATTCGTACCCTGGAAGAGCATTTCGCCTGCCGCCTGTTCCAGCGCAGCGGCCGCACCTTGCAACTCACCGAGGCGGCGCGCCTGTTGCTGCCGGGCGTGCGTGAAGGCTTTGCGGCCCTGGAGCGCGCCTGCCATACCTTGAATGCCGAGGACGACATCTTGCGCATGAAGGCGCCGTCCACCCTGACCATGCGCTGGCTGCTGGCGCGCCTCAGTCGCTTCCGGCACCTGCAGCCGGGCAATGAAGTGCAACTGACCAGCGCCTGGATGAGCGTCGATGAGGTGGATTTCAACCAGGAACCATTCGATTGCGCGGTGTTGTTGAGCAACGGGCATTTCCCGCCGGACTGGGAAGCCAGCTACCTGTTTCCGGAGTTGCTGATTCCGGTGGGCGCGCCGAACCTGTTGAGCGACGGACCCTGGGACGTTGCACGCCTGGCCTCTGCCGAGCTGCTCCACCCGACGCCGGACCGGCGTGACTGGCGCAACTGGCTGGAGCGCATGGGGCTGTCATCCCAGGTTTCGCTCAAGGGCGGGCAGGTGTTCGACACCTTGGAGTTGGGCATGATCGCCGCCGCCCGAGGGTACGGCGTGTCCATGGGCGACTTGCTGATGGTGGCCGAAGACGTGGCCCAGGGCCGCCTGAGTCTGCCATGGCCCACCGCTGTGGCCAGTGGGGAAAATTACTATCTGGTGTGGCCGAAGACCCGGCCGGGTGGCGAGCGTTTGCGACGGCTGGGTGACTTTCTCCAGGGCGAAGTGCAGGCCATGGAATTGCCCCAGGTCGAGCGCCTCGACTGAGTGGATTGCGCACCGGCCAGCAATCGTTTGCGCGATACCCCTGTGATTCGCTCAAGTATTGAGCCTGCCCGCCGAAGTAGGGTTGTTGGAACTACCGTTCTGCAACGTTTCCCCTATTAGAATTTTGCCGAGCAGCGCTATGAGATCAGGATGATCCTGGCCTCGGCCAGGAGCCTTCATGTCTCAACCTCGCGCCCGGATTGCCTCTCAACTGGGGCTTGCCCTCGCCGTGATACTGGCTGTCGTCATCAGCGGCAGCACGGTATTCGCGTTGCGTTCGCTGGATTCCGCCAACCTCGACACCCGCGAGGAGCACCTGGCCAGCGAGGCCCGCTTGCTGGCCGACCAACTCAATACCTTCCACAGCACCTTGCGCGAAAGTACCCAGCGTTTGAGCGGGCTGTTTGAAAAGCGCTTCAGCGCCGGCTTGAGTACGCGCCCTGAGCAACCGGTGACGGTGGCGGGCGTGCAGACGCCGGGCCTGTACATGGGCGAGGAAGTGCTCAACAACAACTTCGCTGAAGTCGATGAGTTCAAGCAGATGTCCGGCGGCGTGGCGACCTTGTTCGTACGCAGCGGCGAGGACTTTATCCGCGTCAGCACCTCCCTGACCAAGCAGGATGGCAGCCGCGCCATCGGTACGGCGCTGGATCACCAGCATCCGGCCTATCAACGCTTGCTGGGCGGGCAGGGCTACGTTGGCCGTGCGGTATTGTTCGATCGCTCCTACATGACCCAGTACAGCCCGGTGCGGGACGCCAGCGGCAAAGTGATTGCGGTGCTGTTTGTCGGCTTCGACTACACCGATGCGCAGAACGCCCAGTTCGACAACCTCAAGCGTTTCCGCATCGGCCAGACCGGTTCCCTGGCGCTGCTGGACGAACAGAAGCACTGGCTGGTACCGCCCGCTGGCGTGCAGGCGCTGGATCAGTCGATTCCGGTGATGCTCGACCTGGCCGCCAAACCTGGAAAAGGCCGTTTCTGGAGCGACAAGAACGAAGACTTCTACAGCGTTGCCGTGCCGTTTGAAGGCGGCCCGTGGTCGGTGGTGGCGAGCATGCCGAAAGCCGAAATTCGCGCGGTGACCTGGTCGGTGGGGATTCGCCTGGCGATCGGCAGCTTGCTCGCGATGCTGCTGGCGGTGGGCGCGGCGGTCTGGTTGCTGCGCAGCAAGTTGCAGCCATTGGGCGACCTGGTGCGTCAGGCCGAAGCCCTGGGCGCCGGTGATTTGAGCGCACGGCTGAACGTTTCCAGCCATGATGAAATCGGCCAACTAGCCCGCAGTTTCAACCAGATGGGCGAAGCGCTGTCGACCATGGTGTCGCATATCCGCAAGGCGGCTGAAGACGTGAACAGCCGCGCCCAGGCGTTGTCGGGTTTGTCCGGCGGTGCGTACGAAGGCATGGAGCAACAGTCCGGCGAGATCACCAGCATGGCCGGCGCGGTGGAGGAGTTCAGCGCCACCTCGCTGAATATTGCCGACAACATGGGCAACACCGAGCGCCTGGCCCAGGACAACGCCCAGCAAACCAGGATCGGCCGCACCTCGATGCAGGAAGCGTCGTCGTCCCTGGAACACATCGCCACCGCGCTGAACAGCACGGCCACGGTGATCAACACCCTGGGCCAGCGCTCCCAGGAAATCGGCGGGATCGTCGGGGTGATTACCGCGATTGCCGAACAGACCAACCTGCTGGCGCTCAACGCCGCCATCGAAGCGGCGCGGGCCGGTGAGCAGGGGCGCGGGTTTGCGGTGGTGGCCGATGAAGTGCGCAACCTCGCATCGCGCACTCGTCAGGCTACGGATGAGATTTCCGGGATGATCCAGAGTATCCAGCAGGAAACCGGCAACGCCATCAGCACC
The DNA here is from genome assembly GCF_013385345.1 of Pseudomonas sp. I8001. Taxonomy (NCBI): domain Bacteria; kingdom Pseudomonadati; phylum Pseudomonadota; class Gammaproteobacteria; order Pseudomonadales; family Pseudomonadaceae; genus Pseudomonas; species Pseudomonas sp. I8001. The sequence continues at coordinate 445,663 of NZ_JACAQC010000007.1, read as the reverse complement.
ATGGAGCAAGGCAACGTGCTGATGCAGGAAGGCCTGGCTCGCAACGCTGACGTCGCCTCTGCGCTGGCGCGGATCGACGAGCAAAGCCGCTCGGCGGGCCAGCAGTTTGCGGCCATTACCACGGCGACCCAGGAGCAGAGCAGCACGGCGACCCTGCTGAGCAGCAACTTGCAGAGCATCGCCCTGGCCAACAGCGAGCAGCGTGAAGTGGTGTCCAACCTTGCGATCACCGCCAAGGAACTGGAGACCCTGGCGGCGGGCTTGCGGCATGAGGTTGACCGGTTTCGTTGATTGACTGTTCGGGCCTCATCGCGGGCAAGCCCGCTCCCACAGTTGACCGTGTTGTTCTGGAGTACGCGGTCCACTGTGGGAGCCGGGCTTGCCCGCGATGACGGCCTACCCGACGCGTCAAACGTCGGATCGGTCGCCCAGCCCCGGGTCCACACGCTTGCCAATGTCCTTGAGTCGCGCCAGTTGATCAACCATCCCTGGCGCTTCATCCAGGCTGCTGACAAAGGTCCACAGGTAAGTCATCACCGCATACACATGGCCGGCCTTGACCGCCGGCGACAGCGCCAACTGGCTGATGGCGACCACAAACAACAGCGCCGCCAGCGTGCCGATAAACAGGAACGCTGCGGCCTCGCGGTCCGACAGCCAGATGCGCAGGCGTGACAGCACCTGGTAGTGGCGCTGCAAGGTCTGTGCGCCGACCTTTTCCACCAGGCCGATTTCCTTTTCCAGGCGGTCATTCAAGCGCTCATGCAGTTCCTGATTGCGCCGGGCAAAGCGTGGCAGCAGGGTTGTGCACAGCACCAGCGCCGTCAGGCACGCCAGGCCTATCCACGGCTCGATCACCAACAGCATCACTGCCGCACCGACGATGGAAACCAGCGCCGTCGCGATGATCGGCACGTGTTTTTCGAAGAAGTCGACAAAGTCCCGCGCCAGCACCACCCGCGCCGCCGCTCGTGAAGTGCTGTGGTTTTGCAGGCGCTGGTTGAGAATCACCGGCACCGCAAGGTCCGCGTAGATACGGGTGAAGGTGCGCGTATCCAGCGCCCGTCGCGCCGCCCCGACCACCCAGAACGCCAGCACCACGGCGGCGTAGAACAGCGCGCTGCCGGCATCGCCGCGGATAATCGAGTCCACCGCGAACCCCGCAAACAGTGGGTAGGCCAGCAGCAATGCGTTCTCCAGGGCCACCAGCGACAAGGTGCAGAACAACTTGCCGGGATAGGCCTTGGCGATCGCCTTGAGGGTTTGGCTGGCGGATTGTTGCCCGATCTTTTTGCTTTCTTCGATCAGGATCTGGGGTGTTACGGATGACATGGGGTGCACCGAGAGTGAGATAAACGCTATTATTGAGCGACTGCTCAAGTATCCTTGAGCGACCGCTCAAAAAGCAAGCGCCGTCGATCTGCCGGTGCCTGAAGGAAAAGCCTCATGTCGCGTATCGACCGTAAAGACCAGATCATCGCCGCCGCCCTGGAGCTATTTCGCAGCAAAGGGTTTGCCGATGTTTCCACCCGCGACCTGGCGGAGCATGCCGGGCTGTCCCGCAGCCACGTCTATCACTACTTCAGCGACTGGAAAGAACTGCGCCGCGAAGCGTTCGTGCGGTTCGCCAACGAGCAACTGGACGAGGTGAGGGCGCCGCTGGTGGATCTGCCACCATTGGAAGCCCTCGAAGGTTTCCTGCGTGACTGCCTGCCCTCCACGGCAGACGCCGGTTGGGCGCTGTGGCTGGATGCCTGGGACGAAGCCATGCATGACGAGCCATTGGCCCAGGCCTACCTGGTGATCAACGCCCAATGGCAAGCCATGCTCGCCGAGATCATCGAGCACGGTGTAGCGGCCAAGGTGTTTCGCTGTGAGTCGCCCAAGCGCGCCGCGCGGCAACTGTTCGCCGTCGCCATGGGCTATGCCGATGACTTGTTGCTCAAACCCTCCGTTGAGTCAGCTGAAGCGGTGATGGATGAGGTGATGGAAGTGGCGGGGCTGCTTCTGGCGTTGCCTAGGACGCGCTAGCAGGGCGGTACTGCAAGGCCTCCGCCAGATGATGGCGGGCGATGGCTTCCACTTGTTCCAGGTCGGCCAGGGTGCGGGCGACCTTGAGCAGGCGATGGGCCGCCCGCAACGACAGCGTCAGCCGTTCGCAGGCGCTTTCCAGCCAGCCTTCATCAGCCTTTTTCAGTTTGCAGTGCTGGCGTAGCCCCGGCAGATCGAGAAATGCATTGGCGCAGCCCTGGCGCCGTTGTTGGCGGTCCCGGGCATCGGCGACGAGGACGGAGGCGCTGGCGGTGTCATCACCGGACTGTATGCCCGGGTTCAGCGCGGTGCTTTCCCGGGCGACGGTCACGTGCAGGTCGATCCGGTCCAGCAGCGGCCCCGAGAGTTTGTTGCGATAGCGCTGGATCTGCTCCGGCGTGCAGCGACAGCGCCCACTGGGCTCGCCCACATAGCCGCAAGGGCAGGGGTTCATCGCCGCCACCAACTGAAAGCGCGCCGGGAAACGCACCCGGTCGCGAGCGCGGCAAATCACGATATGCCCGGACTCCAGCGGCTCACGCAGCACCTCCAGGACCTTGCGATCAAACTCCGGCAACTCGTCGAGAAACAACACACCGTGATGGGCCAGGGTTATTTCCCCCGGCTGCGGTTTCGAGCCGCCGCCCACCAGCGCCGGGCCGGATGCCGAATGATGCGGCTGGCGAAATGGCCGGTGTGGCCAATGGCTCAGCGGCGCCAGGCTGACCACCGATTGAATCGCCGCCACCTCCAGCGCTTCCTGTTCACTCAAGGGCGGCAACAACCCTGGTAGACGGCTGGCGAGCAAGGTCTTGCCGGTGCCCGGTGGCCCGCTGAGCAACAGGTTGTGGGCGCCCGCCGCAGCGATCAACAGCGCACGCTTGGCCGCCAGTTGGCCCTGCACTTCACTCAGGTCGGGGTAGGGTTTGTTCAAGTACATCAGGCCACTGGAAACGAAGGGCTCGATCGGCACGTGACCGTTCAGGTGCGCCACCACTTGCAGCAGGTGATCCACGGCAATCACCTTCAACCCCGAAGCCAGGCAGGCTTCCTCGGCATTGGCCCGTGGCACGATCAAGGTGCGCCCGACCTTGCGCGCCGCCAGGGCTGCCGGCAACACACCTTTCACCGGCCGCACCTCGCCGGACAGCGCCAGCTCGCCCAGGCATTCCACGTTATCGAGGGTCAGCGCCGGTACCTGCACGCTGGCGGCGAGAATCCCCAGGGCAATCGCCAAATCAAAACGCCCGCCGTCCTTGGGCAGGTCGGCGGGCGCGAGGTTGAGGGTGATGCGGCGGGACGGGTATTGCAGCGCAGAATTGAGAATGGCGCTGCGCACGCGGTCTTTGCTTTCCTTGACGGCGGTTTCCGGCAGGCCCACCAGCGTCAGCGACGGCAAGCCGTTGGCCATGTGCACCTCGACAGTGACGGCGGGCGCTTCGACGCCTATCTGGGCGCGACTATGGACGATTGCGAGGGACATGCTGGTTCCTTGAAATGAGTGGCCGCTTCCTGCGGTTTTTCAAGGGTAGTCGAATGATGGCGGCGCGCGGCGGCGAGGTTTTACAGAACGTATCGCGCTAACGGTCCGACGGCGGCACACACAAAAACTCCTTCGCCAACGTCAACCACGCCTGCGCCGCAAACGACAACTTGCACTGCCGCCGCCACGCCAGCATCAGTCGCCAGTTCAGGGCCGGCGACTGTATTTCCGCGATGCTGAACTGGCTCGCATCAAGGGTTTCGCAGAATGCCCGGGGCAGCAGGGTGATGCCCACGCCCAGTCGTACCAGGGAGGCGATAAAGTCCCATTGGCTGCTGCGGCCACTGATCCGCGGCTCAAAACCGGCTTGTGCACAGGCATCAAGTACGAATTGGTTCAGGGTGAAGGTGTCATCGTAAAAGATGAATTCGCAGGCTTGCAGTTCGCTCAACTCCACCGAGCTGCGGCCTTGCCAGGGCGAGTCATGGGGCGCGAGCAGGCACAGTGGCGATTCGAACAGGGGCATGGATTCGAATTCGGACCAGATATCCGCCACGCGCGGCGAGTCCAGGATGGTGCCGAACTCCAGCGTGCCCTGGCGCAGATCCTGGATGGTGATATTGCCGCCGCTTTCGAACAGTTTCAGTTCGATCTTCGGGTAACGGGCATGATACTCCGCAAAAATCGGCGCCAGTGCGAGGTGGGTGGAGGGCGAAAGCCCCATGCGCAGGGCGCCGCGCCCGACTTGCTGCAAGTCTTGCAGCTCTACCGTCATTTCATCGTGCAGCGCGATCATTTCCTTGGCGCGCTTGAGCACAATTTCCCCGGCGTCCGTCAGGGTGAAGCGTTTTCCCATGCGGTCGAGCAGCTTCAGGCCCAGGCTCGACTCCAATTGCTGCACCATCTTGCTGACTGTTGGCTGGGTCAGGTGCAGCTTCACAGCGGCTTTGGTAAAGCTCTGCTGGTCGACGACTTCTACGAAATAACGGAGCGCCCGGATGTCCATCTTGCATTCCAATTTTGCATGGTTTTCATAATATTAATTCATTATATCTTTAAAAAATGGCTGGATAAGATTTGTTACATCTGTTCCCAGCCAGCGCTTCCATGACGCCTTAAGGGCCTTGCCAGACGCTTCCATGGCCAGATTTCTCGCAGTGTATGAATCAAAGGCAACGCTATTTCTGGAGAGCAACTGTGCTTAACAAAACGCGTCATTCTTTTTCCGGTTCTGATGAGATGTCTCAGGGAGCGCGCTTCGTTAAGGAGTTGCTGGCGCAGGCGCAGATCGAGGTCAACGGGCCATCGGCTGCCGATATGCAACTGCACCACAGTGCCACATTTGATCTCGCCCTGGCCAAGGGCAATCTTGGCCTTGGCGAAGACTACATGGATGGCGGCTGGGACGCCGAGGCGCTGGATGAGTTTTTTTTCCGCCTCATGCGCTCCGGCGTGATCGACCAGGCCAACCCGGCCACCTTGTTGTTTCACGCGTTCAGCTCCCGCTGGCTGAACCTGCAAAACAAGAAACGCGCCTGGCAAGTCGGCGAAGCACATTACGACCTCGGCAATGACTTCTACGCACGCATGCTCGACTCGCGCATGACCTACACCTGTGGCTACTGGAAAGATGCCACCACCCTGGAGCAGGCGCAGTTCGCCAAGCTGGACCTGATCTGTAAAAAACTGGGGCTCAAGCCGGGCATGCGCGTGCTGGATATCGGCTGTGGCTGGGGCAGTTTCATGAGCCATGCGGCCGAGCACTATGGGGTCGAGTGTGTCGGCGTGACCATCTCCAAGGAGCAGGCGGAGTGGGGGCGGGCCAAGTATTCACATCTGCCGATCGAGTTTCGTCTGCAGGACTATCGGGATATCGACGAGCAGTTCGACCATATCGCCAGTGTCGGCATGTTCGAGCATGTGGGGCGCAAGAACCATCGGGCGTATATGGAGGTCGCCAACCGCTGCCTGAAAGACGATGGGTTGTTCCTGCTACACACTATCGGCAAGAACCAACGCAACAGCACGCCGGATCCGTGGATCGACAAATACATCTTTCCCAACGGTGATTTGCCCTCGATCGGGCAGATCGGCGACGCCATGGACGGGTTATTTGTTGCCGAGGATTTGCACAACTTTGGCGCCGACTACGACAAGACGCTGATGGCCTGGTGTGAAAACTTCGAACTGGCGTGGCCGGATTTCGCAGACACCTTCGGCCAGCGCTTCTACCGGATGTGGCGCTACTACCTGCTGTCGTGTGCAGGGGCGTTTCGCGCGCGGGATATCCAGCTGTGGCAGTGGGTATTGTCGAAGAAGGGGGTTGTCGGCGGGTATCAGCGGGTGAGCTGAGGGTTGCAACGGTTTAACGGGGACAGGCGAAACCTGCCCCGGTTGGGCCGGCTTATTCGGCGGCAGGCGTCAATCGCGCTTCCAGCTCCGCCACCTTGGCCTCAAGGCTTTCCAATCGCGCCCGAGTGCGCGCCAACACCACCATCTGGCTATCAAACTCTTCCCGGCTTACCAGGTCCAGCTTGCTGAAACCGCTTTGCAGCAGCGCCTTGAACTGGCTTTCAATTTCATTGCGTGGCAGCGGCGTGTCGCTGCTGAACAGGCGGGAGGCGTGGCCGCTCAGGGCGTCGAGGAGGTCTTTGGGCGCGAGCATGGGAAATCGTCCGGAAAATCTGTTGGCCGGCAGTGTATCACGCAGCGTCTATAGTCTTTTCCAGCCCCTGCGGCGCACGCTTTTCGCGCATGAGGACGGGCGGTCGCGCACCGTTTTCGTGCGTATCTTCGCTGTCGTGGCGCCCGGTAGGTGGGCACAGGCGAACAAAGGACTGATTTCAGTGATTTTTACGGAGCTGGCAAGCTTTCTGCTTAGACGATCATGACCCATGCACTGATGCAGTCGCTGTGACGATGCAGTGCGCCGACGGACCAGCGGTACATGTTTCGTCACCAGTGGTTAGCGAGCGTCGCAATGGCAAATGCCAGGGCGACGAAGCGTTACAAAGCCAGGCACTGCGCTTAGACTTGAGACGGGTTTGTTTTCCTGGGGCAAGTCCACCAATTCGGGAGAGAGTTTTCATGAAGCTAGTCACTGCCATCATCAAGCCGTTCAAGTTGGACGATGTACGCGAGTCACTGTCCGAGATCGGCGTGCAGGGCATTACCGTTACTGAGGTCAAAGGCTTCGGTCGGCAGAAGGGTCACACCGAGCTGTATCGCGGCGCGGAATACGTGGTCGATTTCCTGCCAAAGGTGAAGATTGATGTCGCCATTGACGACAAGGATCTTGACCGGGTTATCGAGGCGATAACCAAGGCCGCCAACACCGGCAAGATCGGTGACGGCAAGATCTTCGTGGTCAATCTGGAACAGGCTATTCGCATCCGTACCGGCGAAACCGATACCGACGCAATCTAAGCCGCCAAACCCCAACGCCCCAGGAGAAAACAATATGACTCTGCGTAAATTCGCAGGGCTAGGAGCCCTGTTGTCCCTCGTAATGCCGGCCCTGGCCATGGCGGCGGACCCAGTACCTGCTCCAGTCCTCAATTCCGGCGACACCGCGTGGATGCTCACGTCCACCGCGCTGGTGCTGTTCATGACCATTCCAGGCCTCGCGCTGTTCTACGGCGGCATGGTTCGCTCCAAAAACATTCTTTCCGTGATGATGCAGTGCTTTGCCATCACCGGCCTGATCACCATCCTGTGGTTCGTGTACGGCTACAGCATGGCGTTCGACACCACCGGTATGGAAGCAGGCGTCGTCAACCTCAACTCGTTTGTGGGTGGCTTGTCCAAACTGTTCCTCTCGGGTGTGACCCCGGCCAGCATCACCGGCCCGGCGGCGTTGTTCCCTGAGGCCGTGTTCGTGACCTTCCAGATGACCTTCGCGATCATCACCCCGGCGCTGATCGTCGGTGCATTCGCCGAGCGGATGAAGTTCTCCGCGATGCTGATCTTCATGGGCGTCTGGTTCACCCTGGTCTACGCACCGATCGCCCACATGGTATGGGGCGGTCCGGGTTCGTTGCTGGGCGACTGGGGCGTGCTCGACTTCGCAGGCGGCACCGTGGTGCACATCAACGCCGGTGTGGCCGGCCTGGTAGCGTGCCTGGTACTCGGCAAGCGTAAAGGCTTCCCAACCACCCCAATGGCCCCGCACAACCTCGGTTACACCCTGGTGGGCGCGGCGATGCTGTGGGTCGGCTGGTTCGGCTTCAACGCCGGCTCCGCTGCTGCGGCCAACGGCACTGCCGGCATGGCGATGCTGGTGACCCAGATCGCTACCGCTGCTGCGGCCCTGGGCTGGATGTTCGCCGAGTGGGTCACCCACGGCAAACCGAGCGCACTGGGCATCGCCTCGGGTGTGGTTGCGGGCCTGGTGGCAATCACCCCAGCCGCTGGCACCGTGGGCCCGATGGGTGCCCTGGTGATCGGCCTGGCTGCTGGTGTAGTGTGCTTCTTCTGCGCCACTACCCTGAAACGCAAACTGGGCTACGACGACTCCCTGGACGCCTTCGGCGTGCACGGTATCGGCGGTATCCTCGGCGCGATCCTGACCGGCGTGTTCGCGGCACCGGCGATGGGCGGCTTCAACGCCACCACCACTGATATCGCGGCTCAAGTCTGGATCCAGTGCAAAGGCGTCGGCTTCACCGTCATCTACACCGCTATCGTTACGTACATCATCCTCAAGGTGCTGGACGTGGTGATGGGCCTGCGGGTGACCGAAGAAGAAGAGGCGGTTGGCCTCGATCTGGCGCAACACAACGAGCGCGGCTACAACTTGTAAGTACGCGAAAAAAAGATGCCCGGCTTGCCGGGCATTTTTTTGCCTTGGGTTTGTCTGTGGCTAAAGGTGTATGGGTTTTTTTGCGACTTTGTGATGGGATCCGCACTGCACTTTTCAGTGTGCGAATGTCTTACAGGCATGTAGGCGTATTCGGCACTTTGTTTTTTCCCTGAGCGCGCTAGAATGCGCGCCGATAGGCGGAGAACTGTATGTGGCAACAGACCCTGATAACCCTGCGGGCCAAGCCCCGGGGCTTTCATCTGGTGACGGACGAGTTGCTCGCCGGCCTGCCTGAATTGAAGGCCTGTCGGGTGGGACTGTTGCATTTGTGGCTGCAGCACACCTCGGCCTCGTTGACGGTCAACGAGAATGCCGACCCGGCGGTTCGCCGTGACTTCGAGCGTTTTTTCAATGCGCTGGTGCCGCAAGGCACGGCGGGATATGAACACAACGACGAGGGTCCGGATGATCTGCCGGCGCACTTCAAGGCCAGTCTGCTGGGCTGTCAGCTGAGTTTGCCGGTAAGGGCCGGCCGCTTGGCGATGGGGACCTGGCAAGGTGTTTATCTGGGCGAGCACCGTGATCATGGCGGTGCTCGTAAAGTCCTCGCCACCTTGCACGGTGATGGGGCATAAGCCACTGGTTAACCGGTGGATGTTGATTTTTTTCCGGCGGCCGTCGACAGGCGGCGAAGCTGGGCTATAACTAATCTGCTTTTCGCAAGTCATGAGGTAGAACATGAGCGACGATGATCTGGAAAACGACGACCTCGAAGTAGGCGACGACGACGAAACCGAGGAAGGTCTTGAGGCGGCTGCCGAAGACGTGGCTGACGACGACGGTGGCGACGATGCACCGGTCCCGGCAGCCAAGGGCAAGGCCAAGGCTGCAGTGTCGGTTGACGAGTTGCCGAGCGTAGAAGCCAAGAACAAAGAGCGCGATGCGCTGGCCCGGGCGATGGAAGAATTCCTCGCCAAAGGCGGCAAAGTGCAGGAAGTCGAGGCTAACGTGGTGGCAGATCCACCGAAGAAGCCGGATAACAAGTACGGCAGCCGGCCTATCTAAGGCCTGCTGCTTGCTTGCTGAAAAAGCCCGCCGTCGCTGCGGGCTTTTTCATGGGCGCTACAAAATGGTCAGGGCCAACACCCATCCAAGGATGAAGAGCGTGTGTGGCGAGGGAGCTTGCTCCCGTTGGGGCGCGAAGCGGCCCCTGGTTGGGTCGACGCGGTCTTTCAGAAAGGCCGTCGTGGCTGGTTCAGGGGCCGCTTCGCAGGCCAGCGGGAGCAAGCTCCCTCGCCACAAAAGCCCTTCATCATCAGGTTATGCGTTCCAGCGGGCTAGCACGTCGGGTAGCTCGGTCAGGCTGCGAATCTCGGCATCCGGCAATTTCTCGGCCTCCCAGGCCTTGCCTGCCGGGTTGAACCACACGGCCCGCAGCCCCGCCTGCTGCGCACCGGCAATGTCATCCCCTGGATGGTCACCCACATGCACTGCCGCGCCCGGCGCTACGCCACCGCGCTGCAAGGCTTCCTGAAACAACCGCGCATCCGGCTTGGCAATACCCATGTCTTCAGCCCGCAGTGCAAAGTGGAAGTAGTCCGCCAACCCCACACGTTGCACATCGGCATTACCGTTGGTAATCACCCCCAGCAGATAGTCGCGGCGCAGTGCTTGCAGCATCGGTTCCGCTTCGGGGAATACGGTGAGTTGATGCCGGGCATGGATGAACGCTTCAAAGCACACATCCGCCATCTGCGCCGCTTCCGGCAGCGGGTACCCGGCTTCCTCGAAGGCGTATTGCAGCACCTTGTGACGCAACACGCTGATGCGATATTTCAGCTCGGGATGACGCTCCAGCACCTGCTGGCGAAGGCTGGCAAACTTCTCCAGGGGCAAGTCGCCCACCTTGGTGGCGTGGGTCGCCAGCCACTCGCGCATCGATGCCTCGGCGCTGATGATGACCGGCACGTTATCCCAGAGCGTATCGTCCAGGTCGAAGGTGATCAGCTTGATGCTCATGAGTCACTGCCCTTAATGCGTTTGGCCCGTGGATGGGCGCTGTCGTACACCGTTGCCAGGTGCTGGAAGTCCAGGTGGGTGTAGATCTGGGTGGTCTTGATGTCGGAGTGGCCCAGCAGTTCCTGCACCGCACGCAGGTCCTGGGAGGACTCCAGCAAGTGGCTGGCAAAGGAGTGCCGGAGCATGTGCGGGTGCAGGTTCTGCCCCAGCTCGCGCTCGCCGGCGGCCTTGACCCGCACTTGTATGGCCCGGGGCCCGAGGCGCCGGCCTTGCTGGCTGATAAACACCGCGTCGTCCGCCGGGTTGGCCAGGGCGCGCAGGGGCAGCCATAGCAGCAAGGCTTCGCGGGCCTTCTTGCCCACCGGTAATACGCGGGTCTTGCTGCCTTTGCCGAGCACCTGCACCAGGCCATCCGCCAGGTCCAGTTGATCGAGGTTAAGCCCGGTCAGCTCCGACAGGCGCAGGCCCGAGGAGTAGAAGAGTTCAAGGATTGCCTGGTCGCGATGGGCCAGGAAGTCGTCCTCCACGGCGCCATCGAGCAATTGCAGGGCGCGATCCGTGTCGAGGGTCTTGGGCAGGCGGCGTTCACCCTTGGGCGGCGCCAGGCCGTTGGCCGGGTCGTGGTCGCACAGACCTTCGCGGTTCAGGTAGTGATAGAGGCCGCGTACCGCCGACAGCAGGCGTGCCAGGCTGCGGGAGGATTGGCCTTGCTGGTGCAGGCGGGCGATCAGGCTGCGCAGACCCTGGATGTCCAGGGCCTTCCAGCTGCCGATGTGTTGTTTCTCGCAGAACGCCAGGACCTTGTTCAAGTCCCGCCGGTAGGCTTCCAGGGTATGCGGCGACACCTGGCGCTCGCTGCGCAGGTGAGCGCAGTAGGCGTCCAGTTGTCGTTCCATGGCTAGCGCACCGCGCGCAATGCGCTGGTGAAGCGTGGCAGGACGCGGCCCAGCACTTCGGCGATGTAGCTCAGGAACAGCGTGCCCACCGAGCTTTTGTAATGCTGCGGATCACGGCTGGCGATGGCCAGCACGCCATGCAAACCTTGATGACTGAGGGCAACCACGGCGGTGGAGCCGATCTGCTGGCGCTGCTCGGCGCCAAACAGGAAGTCCAGTTCATGCTCGCGCAAGGTGCCGCTGATGGTCTTGCCTTCGGACAGCAGGCCGCCAATCGCGGTCTGGGCATCGCTGCCGCTGACCCAGCGACCCACCGGCATCGGGTTGTCGCTGAACAGGATCAGGCTGACAAAGGGTACCTGGAAGTCCTGGCGCAGGCTGTCTTCGACGGCGATCACCGCTTCTTCCAGGCTGGCGGCGTCCATCAGGGTCAGGACCAGGCGGCGAGTCTTGTCGAACAGGCGGTCGTTGTCGCGGGCCACATCCATCAGCTGCGAGAGCCGATGGCGCATTTCGATATTGCGCTCGCGCAGGATCTTCATCTGCCGCTCCACCAGCGACACGGTATCGCCGCGCTGGTGGGGAATACGCAGGGCCGGCAGCAGTTCTTCGTGTTCAACGAAGAAGTCCGGGTTAGCCTCCAGATACGCCGCAACGGCTGCGGCCTCCAGACTTTCGCTTGGGGATGCTTGCGCGGGTACTTGAGGCTTATCAGTCATTAGATTTGCTCACTCATAGACGGACCTGTCCTTCGTAGACGCGGGTGGCCGGGCCGGTCATTTTCACCGGTTGGCCGGGGCCTGCCCATTCGATGGACAGGCGTCCACCGGGCAGGTCGATCAGCAGCGGCGAATCCATCCACCCCTGGCTGATCGCGGCTACGGCAGCGGCGCAGGCGCCGGTACCGCAAGCCTGGGTTTCGCCGGCCCCGCGTTCCCAGACGCGCAACTGCGCACGGGAACGGTCGATGACCTGCAGGAAGCCCACATTGACCCGCGCGGGAAAGCGCGGATGGTTTTCGATCTTCGGCCCCAGTTCATGCACCGGCGCGTTGTTGATGTCATCCACCCGCAGCACGGCATGGGGGTTGCCCATGGACACGGCGGCCAGGTTGACGGTCTTGCCGTCCACGTCCACCGGGTAGCTCAGGGCTTGCTCGGTGGCCTGGAACGGAATGTCCGCCGGCACCAGCCGTGGCGCGCCCATGTTGACGCCGATCTGGCCGTCGCTGCGAATATCCAGCTCGATGATGCCGCTTTTGGTCTCGACGCGAATCTGCCGCTTGGCGGTCAGGCGCTTGTCCAGGACAAAACGGGCGAAACAGCGGGCACCGTTGCCGCACTGTTCCACTTCGGAGCCATCGGAGTTGAAGATCCGGTAACGGAAATCCACTTCCGGGTTACTCGGCGCTTCCACCAGCAACAATTGGTCGAAGCCGACACCGGTGTGCCGGTCGCCCCACAGCTTGGCGTGCTTGGGCAGGATGTGCGCGTGCTGGCTGACCAGGTCGAGGACCATGAAGTCATTGCCCAGCCCGTGCATCTTGGTAAAACGCAGCAACATGACCTTACTCCGGCAGCAGGCTTTCGCCAGCAAACAACTCGGCTACCGTCTCGCGGCGACGCACTTCAAACGCTTGATCACCGTCCACCAGCACCTCGGCGGTACGCCCGCGGGTGTTGTAGTTGGAGCTCATGACAAACCCATAGGCACCGGCCGAATGCACGGCCAGCAGGTCGCCTTCTTCCAGGGCCAGCTGACGTTCCTTGGCCAGGAAGTCGCCGGTCTCGCAGATCGGGCCGACGATATCGTAGCTGCGGCCTTCGCCTGCGCGTGGCTTGACGGCCGTCACATTCATCCAGGCCTGGTACAGCGCCGGACGGATCAGGTCGTTCATCGCCGCGTCGACGATGGCGAAATCCTTGTGCTCGGTGTGCTTGAGGTACTCGACCTGGGTCAGCAGCAGGCCGGCGTTGGCGACGATGTAGCGGCCCGGCTCGAACATCAGCGTCAGGTCGCGGCCTTCGAGGCGCTCGCGCACGGCCTTGATGTAGTCGGACACCAGCGGCGGCTCTTCGTCGCGATAACGCACACCCACGCCGCCACCGAGGTCGATGTGGTGCAGGTAGATGCCGCACTCGCCGAGGCGGTCGACCAGCGCCAGCAGGCGGTCGAGGGCGTCGAGGAACGGTGGCAGGCTGGTCAGTTGCGAGCCGATATGGCAGTCGACACCCAAGACTTCCAGGTTCGGCAACTGCGCGGCGCGGATGTACACGTCCTCGGCGTCGGCAATGGCGATGCCGAACTTGTTCTCTTTGAGACCGGTGGAAATGTACGGGTGAGTGCCGGCGTCGACGTCCGGGTTGACCCGCAGGGAGATCGGCGCGCGAACGCCCATCTCGGCGGCCACCACTTGCAGGCGCTCCAGCTCGTCGGTGGATTCGACGTTGAAGCAGTGCACGCCAACTTCCAGGGCGCGGCGCATGTCTTCGCGGCTCTTGCCGACACCGGAGAACACAATTTTGTCAGCCTTGCCGCCGGCGGCCAGTACACGCTCAAGCTCGCCCCGGGACACGATGTCGAAACCGGCGCCCAGGCGCGCCAGGACATTGAGTACACCCAGGTTGGAGTTGGCTTTTACGGCGAAGCACACCAGGCTCGGCGTGCCTTCCAGCGCATCGGCAAAGGAGCGGTATTGCGCTTCGATGTGGGCACGGGAGTACACGTAGGTCGGGGTACCAAAGCGCTCGGCGATGGCGGACAGCGCGACACCTTCCGCGAACAGCTCGCCGTCCCGGTAGTTAAAAGCGTCCATGATGTTCCCTTAATAGGTGTCGTGCTTGTGCGCTTTGGTTTGCGACGATTGCGCCTGTTCATTCGGGTCTTTGCTGTCATCGGGCAGATACAGCGGGCCTTTTTGACCACAGGCACTAACGAGGCAAGCGACCGCGACGAGCGCAGCAAGGGAAGAGATCAGGCGCTTCATGGCGAAATCCTTGAATATGCATTAATTGCGCCCGAGTATACCGACCACCCGCCGGATTGCCTATGCGCCGAAATACCCGTCCGGCGGGGCTTTGCCGAGTTTGTCGCGATTGTGCTTACACCAATCAGGGATAATTCACGCAGCTGCGGGTAATGAAATCGGTATCCTTTGCAATCATGATGGCGCGTCCGTATTGTGCGGCGCTTGAGCGAGACCAGACACTTTTCGAGGTTCCCACAATGAGTTTGACCGAAGCGCGTTTTCACGACCTGGTGGATGCGACCCAGCAAGCGCTGGAGGATATTTTCGACGACAGCGGTCTGGATGTGGACCTGGAGAACTCGGCCGGTGTGCTCACCGTCAAGTTTGAAAATGGCACCCAATTGATTTTCAGCCGCCAGGAGCCCCTGCGTCAGCTATGGCTGGCGGCGCGTTCCGGTGGTTTCCACTTCGATTACGATGAAGAAGAAAAACGCTGGACCCACGACACCACCGATGAGCTGCTGAGCGAAATGCTCGCGCGCCTCACCCAGGAACAAGCCGGCGTCGAGCTGGACTTCGACGAGATCTGATCGTGACGCAGCCCGTTCCCGTACGCCCGCCCAAGCCGCTGTTCAGCAATGTCAGCCCGGCGGTGCCGTCACCTTGTATCAGTTTATGTCGGCTGGATGAGCACAAAGTCTGCCTCGGTTGCTTCCGTCATGTGGAAGACATCCGCGAATGGCGCTCTGCCGACGATGCGCGACGCCGCGTGATCGTCGCCCAGGCCGAGCAGCGCAGGACCTGCGCCTGAGGCCGTCTTGTTTATTTATTGTGCTGTGGTAGTGTCCGGATACACCTCAACTCATCGAGGTCCGTGAGAACCCCGCCTTTTCCTGGCGGGGTTTTGCTTTTTTGTGCAGAAAAAAGGAGTCTGCCTGAATCATGACCGCACCTTCCATCATCCTCACCCGTCTTGACGTGCAGCGTCTTGAGCAACTGATCGACCGTGTCGGCGAGGCGTCGCCGGGCGTTGAAGCCCTGCAACACGAACTCGACCGCGCCGAAGAAGTGGTTGGCCACGATGAAGTGCCTGCATCTGTCGTGACCATGAACTCCAGCGTGCATTGCCGTGAACAAGGCAGTGGCAAGGACTATCACCTGACCCTGGTCTACCCCAAGGACGCGAACGCCGACGAAGGCAAAATCTCGATCCTGGCGCCGGTGGGCAGTGCATTGCTGGGCCTGCAAGTCGGCCAGCACATCGACTGGCCAGCACCGGGTGGCAAGACCCTCAAGCTTGAATTGCTCGGCGTCGAAGGCCAGCCGAAAGACGGTGGCGCCTTTCCTCTCTAAACCTGGTTCAGCGCTTCATTGAGCGCCAGTTCCAGATCAGCCTTGTAGCGCAGGTACAGATTGCTCGGGCTTTGAACATCACCGAGCAGGCCGGACAGGTCCAGATCGGTGATGTAGCAGCGGTAACGCTCGGCTTCCCGGCGTTGCCCGACGATTTGCTGGGCGACCACCGCAAACAGTTGGTCGCCAAATTCCAGCTCGGAAAACTCCCGTTGATTGCAGTACAAGGTGATCCCCACCTGGCCCGGTGCTGCCTTGCCGATAATCGCCTGCACGTCGTAGAACGGCTTGTTGGCCGGGGTTTGCGGCGCTGGGCGCGGTTCGGCCCGCCGTGCACGGCCGCTGCCTGACGGCAACAGCTGGTAATACAGGATTTGCACCGCGCCGAAGGGCTGTTGCGGATCCAGCGGCAGCAGCGCGTCGCGGCGATAAATGATCGACTGCAGGAAGCGCTGCAACGGCACCAACAGGCTTTGCTCGTCGTGGAACGGCAGGCGCTGCTGCCAGAGCGCGTTGAACTCATCCAGCACGTACAGCTCGGCAACCCCGTCGTTGATCCGGTAGAACACCTGCACACAGTCGGGCAGGCCCATGGGCAGCAGCAGCGCCAGGTCGTGGTCTTCCAGGGCCATGGTGTCCAGGTGCAGCGGGCTGTAGCTGGCCAGTTCCTCACTGAGGTAGGCGATCAGCGCGTCCTGGGTCGCCAGTGACACATGGTTGGCCTGGCCGGGTGTCAGCTCCATCACGTGGTAGTGCTGTTGCACCTGCACCAGGTAGCGATGGTTTTCCTGGCCCAGCAGCAGGTTTTGCGCAGTGTCGAAGATTTCTTCCACGCGCTGGGCAATGAACTGCGCGCGGTTGTGGCAGAAACAGCGCACCCGCAAGCGCGGCAAGTGATTGGGCGGTAGCTGATTGAGGTAGTCGCGCAGGCAATCGAGCAGCGCGTGGGGGCCGTCATAGCGGCTGACCATCACCTCGTTCCAACTGTTGAGCGTGACCTGGTCCAGGGTCAGCACCAGGTTTTCCCGTACGCCCGCGTAACTCAGGGAGTCGGTGCGCTCGGTGGTCATCAGGATGTTCAAGTCCCGGTGATGCTTGAGCGGGTCGACGCCGACGTTGATCAGCAGCAGCACTTCCTCGGGCACTGCCGAGCGCAGCAGGCGGTCTTCATCGACGCTGGCCAGGGGCAGGACGACGGTTTGTTGCAGGCTGCCCAGCAGGTTGAACAGCTCGAATTCGGTCATGTCACTGCTGCCGGGATGCAGCGCCAGGCGGGTACTGCTGTCGATCACGCCGTTGCGGTGGCACCAGGTGAGCATTTCCAGCAAATCGCGGCTGCGCTTGATCGGCGCGAAGTGCTCCCATTCCAGGGCGGTCAGGCTGCCGTTGTACAAGCCCCAATGATGCTGGCCGGGCTCTTTGCGGTTGGGCGACTGCACCAGGGTCAGGGTGTCTTCGGCAAGGTCGGGCGCAATGCCGGGGTTGATGAACTCGACCTTGCCGGCCTTGCGCTCGAAGGCGGCGTACAGGCGCCGGCCCAGCACATTGAGATCGCGCTTGTTGATCAGGCTGACGGTCTGTTCGGTGCGGGCAAACTGGGTCAGGAAGCGATAGCTGTAGTTCAGCTCGTTGACCAGCGCCCGGCGCTCGGAGGCCACCTGGCGGACTTTCCATTGGCTGCGGCTGTCCAGCAGGGCCAGTTGGCGCTGGTCCCAACCCCATTCGCTGGCCAGGCGCTCCAGCAGCAAACGCTGCCACCCGGTGCGCTGGCCCGCGCTGAGCTTGCGGTTGACCTTCAGGTACAGGCTGCGCCGCACCAGTTCCAGGCGTTCCGGCTCATTACGGGCCTTGAGGTACTCCTCGATCCGGCGGTAGACGACGATGTACGGGTCCAGCTCGTCCAGGTCCAGCTGATTGGCAAACACAGCGCGCTTGAAGCGCAGGCTCAGGCACTGCACCTTCGGGTGCTCGCTGGCGTAGACCTCGGTCAGCAGGAGTTTCAGTACTGATTTGTAGGGCGATTCGATGCCCTTGAACAACTGCCACAAGCCGGCACCGATAAATTCACCCGGCGGGATGTGCGCCAGGTGGCCCAGGTCGAGGGTTTCATCGGCGCGAATAAAGCGTTTGGAAATCAGCGCGTGGGTGAAGTCGGCATAGCGGGTTTCTTCGTACACCGGCACCAGCCACCAGATCGGCGTGCGCCCGGCCAGCCAGATGGCGGTGCGGTAGAACTCGTCCAGCAGCAGGTAATGCTGGCTGGTGCCGCAGTCTTCTGAACTCAGTTGGGTGTCGCGCTCGCCCTGGATAAACCGCGTCGGCTCGATCAGGAAGAAGTGCGCCTCGGCGCCCATGCTCAGGGCCCAGGTTTCGAGCAGTTGGCATTTCTTGCGCAACTCGGCCAGCTCGTTCTCGCTGAGATCGGCCGCATGGCAGACCCACACGTCCATATCACTTTGATCGGCCTGGGCCAGGGTGCCCAGGCTGCCCATCAGGAACAGGCCGTGAATCGGCCGCGGTGGGTTGCCGTGGCGGGGCTTGTAGGAAAACGTGCGGGTCAGGCGCTGGGCCTCGGCCAAGGCTTGCGCGTCGGGTTCAAAATTCGACAGGCCGGCCGGCGTGCTGCCCGACACATAGCCCGGCAACAGCGGGTGATTCACGTGGAAAAACAGCGGCAGCAGGGTCAATACGCTTTGCTGGCGTGGCGTCAGCCCCTCGACGGCCCGGGCCATGCGGCCTTCGTTCAGAGCCAGAAACCGCGCGCGCAACTGGGCCAGCACCTTGCGGTCGATGCCTTCGTCCAGGTCGGGGCGGATTTCGTGGGTGCGGGTCATGTCGAACTCGGTGGCTCGCAGGGCCCGACGTGGGCGGCCGTGTGGGAGTTTACAGCCAGTAGCGTAGGAGGTTTAGAGGGAATTTGTTTTTGACGCCGGAATTTTATCCCGGGCGCGGGAATGCCCGCGGAATCCGTGAAGAGAGGATCCCGTGGGCGATACGAGGTGTCAGGCGGCTTCTTTGGCGGTCGTCAGAATAGTCAGCAGGCTTTGTGCGTGTTCGGCAGCGTCCCGGCCGAGGCTGGTGAGGTAACCACCGTCTGGCTGGTCGATCAGGTCTTTATCAAACAGGCGCCGGGCGGCGGCAATGGCAGTGGGAGCGGCAGTCTGATGAACTTTCAGACCTTCCTGGGAGCTGCCCAGGTTGAAGAGTGCAAGGATTTCCAGTTCGGCAACCAACTCAGGGGTATACGACATAAGGACTCCAGACTTTCTAGGAATTTTTAGACGTTAGCAGCCATAAGGTGAACGCACTTGGGCGAGCTGTCCAGTCGGAACTCATGCGGTGTTGATGTGGGGCAGGATTGTGGCCAGCAAGAGTTTGCTGGCCAGCGCGGTGTGAGGCTTATTGCTTCTCGGGCGGCAGCTCCGGCAGCGCACGCAACGCAGTTTCATACCATTCGGTATTGAAGGCGCGATCTTCTTCGAGCAGCGCGTCAATTTCGATGGCGAGGACGTGGGCCATCATTTGCAGGATGTCTTCGCGCTCGTAGCCCACCAGGGTCAGCTTGTTGAACGTGGCCTTGGCGGCGGGCGGGTTGTCGCTTTCGATCTGGTTTTCGATCGCTTCAATCAAGGTGGTCTCGGCGAACTCTTCTTCGTCGTTGTCGATATCGGTTGGCTCGCTCATGGCAGGCTCCTGGAGGAAAGGGCGCCAGTCTACCCCCATTCACTCGGCTGATGCTGCTGGCCAGGCGCGGCCTCCCGATCTATAACCACTGCTGCCAACCCCGTACACGGCCTGGAGGCTTTGTGATGCTCAAGCTTTATGGATTTTCGGTCAGCAACTACTACAACATGGTCAAACTGGCGCTGCTGGAGAAAGGGCTGCCCTTCGAAGAGGTGCCGTTCTACGCAGGCCAGACCCCTGAAGCCTTGGCTGTGAGCCCCCGGGGCAAGGTGCCGGTGCTGGGTGTCGAGCAAGGGTTTATCAACGAAACCAGCGTGATCCTCGAATACCTCGAACAGACCCAGGGCGGGCGATCGCTGCTGCCGAGCGAGCCGTTCCAGCGCGCCCAAGTGCTGGCGTTGTGCAGGGAAATCGAGCTGTACATCGAGTTGCCGGCCCGGGCGTGTTTTGCCGAGGCGTTTTTCGGAATGCCGGTGCCGGAGGCGATCAAGGAAAAGTCCAGGGCGGAGTTATTGCTGGGGATCGCATCGCTGGGGCGGCACGGGAAGTTTGCGCCGTATGTGGCGGGGGACAGTTTCACGATTGCGGATTTGTATTTTGTGTACAGCGTGGACCTGGCCTGTGCCGTGGCCGGGAAGCTGTTCGGGCTGGATCTGTTGGCTGAGTTGCCGAAGGCCAAGGCGTTGCTGGAGCGCTTGCAGGCGCTGCCGAATGCCCAGCGGGTGGCGGCGGACAAGGAAGCGGCGATGCCGGCGTTTATGGCGATGATTGCTGCGAAGAAATAGATCTTGGGTGTTTGTGATGAGGGTTTCGCGAGCAAGCCCGCTCCCACAATTGACCGAGTTCCACCTTTGGAATGCAGTCGAATGTGGGAGCGGGCTTGCTCGCGAAGCTTTTAGCGGCTGGCGAGCAATGCCTGGCCGCGAACCACGGCAGCCTTCACCTGCGCCGGCGCAGTCCCGCCGATATGGTTACGGGCATTCACCGAGCCTTCCAGGGTCAGCACCGCAAACACGTCCTGCTCGATCTGGTCGCTGAACTGGCGCAGTTCTTCCAGGCTCATTTCCGCCAGGTCCTTGCCGGTGTCCACGCCGTACTTCACGGCATGCCCGACGATCTCGTGGCAGTCGCGGAACGGCAGGCCACGGCGTACCAGGTAGTCCGCCAGGTCTGTGGCGGTGGAGAAACCGCGCAGGGCCGCTTCACGCATGATGGCGTGCTTGGGCTTGATCGCCGGGATCATGTCGGCAAAGGCTCGCAGCGAGTCGCGCAGGGTATCGGCGGCGTCGAATAGCGGTTCCTTGTCTTCCTGGTTGTCCTTGTTGTAGGCCAGCGGTTGGCCTTTCATCAGGGTCAACAGGCCCATCAGCGCACCGAATACACGGCCGCTCTTGCCGCGTACCAGCTCCGGCACGTCGGGGTTTTTCTTTTGCGGCATGATCGAGCTGCCGGTGCAGAAGCGGTCCGGCAGGTCAATGAACTGGAATTGCGCGCTGGTCCACAGCACCAGCTCTTCGGAGAAGCGCGACAAGTGCATCATCGCAATGCTGGCCGCGGCGCAGAATTCGATGGCGAAGTCACGGTCCGACACGCCGTCCAGGGAGTTGCCGCCCACGGCGTCGAAACCCAGCAGCTGCGCGGTGTATTCGCGGTCGATCGGGTAGGTGGTGCCAGCCAGTGCAGCGCTGCCCAGAGGCATGCGGTTGGCGCGCTTGCGGCAGTCCACCAGGCGCTCGTAGTCGCGGCTGAGCATTTCGAACCAGGCCAGCAGATGGTGGCCGAAGGTCACAGGCTGTGCGGTCTGCAGGTGGGTGAAGCCGGGCATGATGGTGCCGGACTCACGCTCTGCCTGCTCCAGCAGGCCTTTTTGCAGGCGGGTGATTTCTGCCAGGATCAGGTCGATCTCGTCCCGCAGCCACAGGCGGATATCGGTAGCCACCTGGTCGTTACGGCTGCGACCGGTGTGCAGTTTCTTGCCGGTCACACCGATGCGGTCGGTGAGGCGGGCCTCGATGTTCATGTGCACGTCTTCCAGGTCGACGCGCCAGTCGAAGGTGCCGGCTTCGATCTCGCCACGGATGGTGGTCAGGCCGTCGATGATGCTGTCGCGCTCGGCGTCGGTCAGCACGCCGACCTTGGCCAGCATCGTGGCGTGGGCGATCGAGCCCATGATGTCGTGGCGGTAGAGGCGCTGGTCGAAAGTGACGGAGGCGGTGAAGCGCGCGACGAAGGCGTCGACGGGTTCACTGAAGCGGCCGCCCCAGGACTGGTTGGTCTTGTCGGTGCTCATGGATTCGCTCGTGATCTGCTGGAAAGAGGGCATGAAAGTGTGGCGCCGATAATAACAGGGTTGCCCCCGGAGGCGACGATGCCGGGGCGGGGCATTTTTATTTGTTTCCAAGATGGCTAAGTGCCTTGCCCCCGGACTCGCGCAGGACGAGACTGGAGCCAGGACCGATCGGGGGGGAAACTTGCGGTCCTTGGTCAAACAAAGCGTGTTTATTGAAACGATATTTGACGATTGAGCAATATCGTCTTCGCCAGCGTCTACAGTTGCACTGATAGAGCTTCGCGCTGACGGAAGGTGCACTGCACCAATGCCGGGCGATGAGGTCGAACTCCAGGCTATCCATTAGAGAGGGGGTGTTCGTATTGTGTATCAGCAAACCCTACGACGATGCCCGAAGGCAGCAGGCTTTGGGCGCGATTGAACAGGTCCGGGTAAATATTGGTGCCACTCTCGGGGCACTTTTTGCCGCTCGCGCTAGTCTTAGCGTGGATCGCCGTGACGGAAGTCACCGCACCTGTCTACGCTATCCTTGTGCGAGACTCACGCAGGAATCCAGCGCAATATGAATGTCCTGATCGTTGATGACGAACCCCAAGCCCGCGAGCGACTGAGCCGTTTGGTCAGTGAACTCGAGGGTTACAATGTCCTTGAGCCGAGCGCCACCAGTGGCGAGGAAGCCTTGGCCCTTATTGACAGCCTCAAGCCGGACGTCGTGTTGCTCGACATCCGCATGCCGGGCCTTGATGGCTTGCAGGTGGCTGCCCGCCTGAGCGAGCGAGAATCGCCGCCTTCGGTGGTGCTGTGCGCCTCCCAGGATGAGTTCTCTTCCGAGGCCCTGGATGCCAGCGGCGCCAGTTTCCTGGTCAAGCCGATCAATGCCGATGCGTTGCTTCGCGCCTTGAAAAAGGCCGAGCGTCCCAATCGTGTCCAACTGGCAGCCTTGACCCAGCCCGCAGCCCAGGGCGGCAATGGGCCACGCAGCCATATCAGCGCCCGTACCCGCAAGGGCATCGAGTTGATTCCCCTGGACCAGGTGGTCTATTTCATCGCCGATCACAAGTACGTGACCTTGCGTCACGAGGCTGGTGAAGTGCTGCTCGATGAGCCACTCAAGGCGCTGGAAGATGAATTTGGCGACCGCTTTGTGCGCATCCACCGCAATGCGCTGGTGGCCCGCGAGCGAATCGAGCGTCTGCAGCGCACGCCGCTTGGGCATTTTCAGCTGTTCCTGAAGGGCCTCAACGGTGACGCGTTGATCGTCAGCCGGCGCCATGTCGCCGGTGTGCGCAAGATGATGCAGCAGCTTTAGCCCGAGGGCTGACGCGAGCTTCACTGCCCATATCCCGGTGCGACGCGGCCAGGGAGGCCCCGCACTTGCTGATTCAAATCAAAGCGCATTTGCCTGAGCTGTTATTATCTGCCGTATCTATTCAGTACGGATTGATCCATGTCCTCTCGCGAAATCCGCATCGCCACCCGTAAAAGTGCCCTGGCCTTATGGCAGGCCGAATACGTCAAAGCACGCCTTGAGCAGGCTCATCCCGGCCTGAAGGTGTCCCTGGTGCCCATGGTCAGTCGCGGCGACAAGCTGCTTGATTCGCCATTGTCGAAAATCGGCGGCAAGGGCCTGTTCGTCAAGGAACTGGAAACCGCTCTGCTGGAGAACGAAGCCGACATCGCCGTGCATTCTATGAAAGATGTGCCCATGGACTTCCCCGAAGGCCTGGGCCTTTTTTGCATCTGCGAGCGCGAAGACCCCCGCGATGCCTTCGTTTCCAATACCTACGCCTCCCTGGATGAGCTGCCGCTGGGCAGCGTCGTCGGCACCTCCAGCCTGCGTCGCCAGGCGCAGTTGCTGACCCGCCGCCCGGACCTGCAAATCCGCTTCCTGCGGGGCAACGTCAATACTCGCCTGGCCAAGCTCGACGCCGGTGAATATGACGCGATCATTCTCGCGGCAGCCGGCTTGATCCGCTTGGGCTTTGAAGACCGCATCACCTCGGCCATCAGCGTCGAAGACAGCTTGCCGGCCGGCGGGCAGGGCGCTGTGGGCATTGAATGCCGCACCGCCGACAGCGAAATTCATGCGCTGCTCAAGCCGCTGGATCACCAGGACACCGAAATTCGCGTCACCGCCGAACGTGCCCTGAACAAGCACCTCAACGGTGGCTGCCAGGTGCCGATCGCCTGTTACGCCGTGCTTGAGGGCGAAAACCTCTGGCTGCGTGGCCTGGTGGGCGACCCGAGTGGTGGGTTGTTGCTCACCGCAGAGATTCGCGGGCCGCAAAGCGAGGCCACCAGCCTGGGTATCAAGGTCGCCGAGGAGCTGCTGGAAAAAGGCGCCGGTGCCATTCTGCAAGCGGTGTACGGCGAGGCCGGGCCGCAGTGATGCAATGGCGTGTGCTGCTGACGCGGCCTGCCGAGGAGTCGGCGGCCCTGGCGGCGACGTTATCCGAAGAAGGTGTTTTCAGCAGCAGCCTGCCGTTGCTGGAGATTGAAGCGCTGCCTGTCACGCCTGAACAACAGGCGGTCTTTCGCGAGCTGGACCGCTATTGCGCGGTGATCGTGGTGAGCAAGCCGGCCGCGCGCCTGGGCTTGCAGTTGTTGGCTCAACACTGGCCGCAACCGCCGGCGTTACCGTGGTTCAGTGTCGGCGCTGCTACGGCGCAGGTGTTGGCCGAGCATGGCCTTGATGTCAGTTATCCCCACGACGGCGACGACAGTGAAGCCTTGCTTGAACTGGTCGCCTTGCGCGAGGCTATCTCGAAGCCCTGCGCCCGGGTGCTGATCCTGCGGGGCGAGGGCGGGCGAGAGCTGCTGGCTGAGCGTTTACGCGAGCAAGGTGCTAGTGTCGACTATCTGGAGTTGTATCGCCGTTTCCTGCCGGACTACGACCGTGCAACGCTGACCCAGCGCATAAACGTGGAACGCTTGAACGGCGTGGTGGTCAGCAGTGGGCAGGGTTTTTTACACCTGCAAGCGCTGGCCGGTACAGATTGGCCCCAGGTGGCACAGCTGCCGTTGTTCGTGCCCAGCCCGCGAGTCGCCGAGATGGCGCGTGCCGCTGGCGCGAAAGAAGTTGTGGATTGTCGTGGCGCCAGTGCCGCGGCTTTGTTAGTGGCGTTACGGAGTGTTTCCGTTCCCACTCTCTAATACGCAAAGGATGGATACGTGAGCGAAACAGCCTTGCCTAAAGATGAAGCTCAGCCCGCGCTTGATGCGCCTGTTGAGACACCGGTCACCACCGCCCCGCGCCGTGGCAACGGCCTGGCCATCGTGGCCTTGTTGCTCGGCGCCGCCGGCGTTGCCGCCGGTGGCTGGGGGATCTGGCAGGTCCGCGCACTGCAGGCGAGCAGCCAGCAACAGCTGGGCCAAGTGCAAACCCTGGACGACCAATCCCAGAGCCTCAAGCAGAGCCAGCAGCAGCTGTCGGCCCGTCTGGGGCAACTGCCCGGCGCCGATGAGCTGGAAGAGCGTCGCCGGCTGGTGGCGCAATTGCTGGGTGATCAACAACGCCTGAGCCAGCGCCTGGAAACCGTGCTGGGGGCCAGCCGCCAGGACTGGCGCCTGGCCGAGGCCGAGCACTTGATCCGCCTGGCCAGCCTGCGTCTTTCCGCCTTGCAGGACATCAACAGTGCCCAGGCACTGGTCCAGGGCGCTGACGAAATCCTCCGCGAACAAAGTGACCCTGGCTCCTACGCCGCCCGTGAGCAGTTGGCCAAGAGCCTCGCCGCGTTGCGCAATATCGAACAGCCCGACCGTACCGGGCTGTACCTGCAACTGGCGGCATTGCGCGATCAGGTCGTGCAGTTGGCGGCCATCGCGCCGGAATACCAACTCCCTGAAGCGGCCAATGATGGGCGTCCGACCACCGACACGGACAGCCGTTGGAGTCAGTGGTGGGCGCAGATCTCGCGGTATTTCCGCATCGACTTCAATCCTGATGACAACATTCGCCCGCTCCTGGCAGGGCAAGGCCTGAACCAGGTGCGCCTGGCCCTGAGCCTTGCACTTGAGCAGGCGCAATGGGCGGCGCTCAACGGCGAGCCGGCGGTGTACAGCCGATCCCTGGGCGAGGCTCGCAGCGTGTTGCAGGACAACTTCAATCAAGACAACCCGCAAAGCAAAGCCATGCTGGCCCGTATTGCCGAGCTTGAGCCCAAGGCCGTCTCGGTGGTCACGCCGGACCTGGCCGCGAGCCTGGCTGCCGTGCAGGCTTACCTTGACCGTCGCCACCTGTCTGCCGAGGAAGCCAAGGCTTCCGCTGGCAAGCCGGCGACCCAGGAGTAAAGCCGATGAAGCGCTTCTATGTGATCCTGGTGCTGGCGATTGCGATCGCCCTGGCACTGGCCGTGGGCATTTCGAAACATACCGGCTACGTGCTGATTACCTATCCCCATGTGCTGCATTACGAGTCCGGGCTGTGGTCGACGCTGGTGGCGTTGTTTGCCATCGGCCTGGTGATCTATTTGGCCAGGGTGCTGCTGGGCCTGGTGCTGACCTCGGGTGGCGTGGTCAATCCGTGGTCGCGGCGCAACCGCAGCCGTCGGGTCCAGGTTGCCATCGAGCAGGGCCAGATGGACCTCGCCGAAGGGCGCTGGGCCAGTGCCGAGCGCCACTTGCACCGTGCGGCCGAAGCCGAACGCCAGCCATTGCTCTACTACCTCGGCGCGGCCCGTGCGGCCAACGAACAGGGCCGTTATGAGGAAGCGGATGGCCTGCTGGAACGCGCGCTTGAGCGCCAGCCCCAGGCCGAACTCGCGGTAGCCTTGAGTCATGCGCAGTTGCAGATGGACCGCGGTGACACCGATGGCGCCCTGGTCACCCTGCAGGCCATGCATGAGCGTCATCCGCATAACGTCCAGGTATTGCGCCAACTGCAGCGGCTGTATCAACAGCGTGGCGATTGGTCTTCGGTAATCCGGCTGTTGCCGGAGTTGCGCAAGGACAAGGTGTTGCCGCCTGCCGAGTTGGCCGACCTGGAGCGACGCGCCTGGGGCGAGAACCTGACCCTGGCTGCCCAGCGCGAAGAGCAGGGCGAGGCCGGGCAGCAATCCCTGGAGCTGGCCTGGCAACAACTGACTTCGGCCCAGCGCCAGGAGCCGCAACTGGTGCTGGCGTACGCCGAACAACTGCGCCAGTTGGGCGCGGACGCCAAGGCCGAAGAAGTGCTGCGCGGTGCCCTCAAGCGCGAGTACGACAGTCATCTGATCCGGCTCTACGGGCTGCTGCGTGGCAGCGATCCGGCGAAGCAGTTGAAGTTCGCCGAAGGCTGGCTCAAGGACCATCCAGGCGATGCCAGCCTGCTGCTGACCCTGGGGCGCCTGTGCCTGCAAAACAGCTTGTGGGGCAAGGCGCGGGATTACCTTGAAAGCAGCCTTCAGGTGCAGCGCAACCCTGAGGCCTGCGCCGAGCTGGCACGCCTGCTGGCGCAGTTGGGCGACACCGAGCGCAGCAACCAGTTGTTCCAGGAAGGCCTGGGCTTGCTGGACAAGCGTTTGCTGGCGTCACCGCTGCCGGTGCCGGCACGGGTTTGAAGTAGGAAACAGAGTAAGGGTTGCCTCAGAATTGTCTGGTGGCCAACCCTTCAATAACGCCCAATAGCTGTAGTCAATACGGCTTGTAGTAAACTCCTACGTAGACGCGCGTTTAATCGCTCGCCTTCTGACGGGATATCCCTACGCTCTCGCGGAATCGTCTGCTCTGGCGCGTATTGAAAGGGGTAAGGTCTTTCCTCTACCGTAACTACCTATCTCTTGCGTTGCGGATAAACAATGTCTTTGGCCCCCTCACGCTCCCTGTTCCTCCTGGCGTTCCTGGCTGGTGCGCTGACGCTGGGCGCGTCCTTTTACCTGGAATACGCCGCGCTTTTGCGGCCTTGTTTCCTGTGCCAGGTGCAACGAATTCTTGTGGCTGCCTTCACGCTGATCAATCTCGTGGCGGCGATTCATGGGCCGAAGCGGTCCGGGATCTACCTGTATTGGGCGGCGAGCATGGGGTGTGCAGTGCTGGGCGCCATTACCGCCGTACGCCAGGTGCTGCTGCAAAATACGCCGCCGGAACAGTTGCCTGCCTGTTGGCCCGGCCTTCAATCCATGATCGAGAACCTGTCGCTGAGAGAGACGTTGGCCTTGATCTTCAAGGGCACCGTCGACTGCGTGGAAATCAACTGGACGCTGTTCGACTTGAGTATTCCCGAGTGGAGCCTGCTGTTCTTCGTAGCGATGCTGATCCTTGGCATCGCGCAGTTCTCGCGGTTGCTGCTGAGCCAGCGTTTTGGCCTTGCACGGCACTGACAGGTAACCGCAGGTTGTAGGAAGGGATTAAACACTTGTATGAACTTTCTCTCCTGCGTACCTTGATGACATAGTCGTGCGGGCATAATCTGGCCCGCACGCGTTATTGAAACAGACTGTTCGATGCACCTTTGCCCGGTTGCCGCTTTAACCTTGAAGTGTTGCGCGGGCAGCGTGCGGCGCCCCTATAGGGAAGAGAGATCATCATGCTGGAAAGTTGTCAGAATGCTCAGGAACGCTGGGGTGGGGTGCACAAGCTGATCGATGGTTGGTTGAAAGCGCGTCACGAACTGGTTCGGGCCTTTGATGCTCTCGGTGCCAAGCCCGAAGCGCTCAGCGAGAACCGCAAGCCATTGCAGGAATTCTGCGGCGTATTGGTGGACTACGTATCGGCGGGGCACTTCGGTGTCTACGAGCAGTTGACCAAAGAGGCCGAGGCTTTCGACGATCAACGTGGCCTCGATTTGGCGGAGACGATTTACCCGCGCATCGATGTCATCACCGAGAAGCTGCTGGCGTTCAACGACCTGTGTGATGCCGGCCAGTGCGTTGCAGGAAAATTCAAAGAGCTGGGTGGTTTGCTTCACGAGCGTTTCGAGCTGGAAGATTGCCTGATCGAAGTGCTGCACAACGCTCACAAGGAAGAGTTGACGGCTAAGGCCTGACTCCCCCCGACACAAGAAAACGGTGCGCATTGCGCACCGTTTTTCGTTTGGGCTCAGGCGCCCGCCTTGAGCAATTCGATCTCGAATACCAGCGGCGTATAAGGCGGGATCAGTTCGCCTGCGCCATCAGCGCCATAGGCTTGGTCGGATGGAATCACCAGGCGCCACTTCGCGCCCACCGGCATCTGTTGCAACGCACTGCGCCAGCCACTGATCACACTGTCCAGGCGAAACCACTGAGGTTGTGTGCTCTTGTCGAAGACGGTCCCGTCGGGTAACCGCCCAACATAATTCACTTGCACGCGATCATCGGCCGCCGGTTTCTTCCCGCTGCCAGGGGTCAGTTCGGTCAGCAGGATGCCGTCTGCCAATTCACGCACACCACTTTTGGATTTTTCACTGGCTAAAAATTGTTGCTCGGCAGCGAGTGCCTTTTCACTTTGTGGTGCTCGATTGTCCGGCGCGTTTTGTGCTTCGTGCTGGGCAAGGATCTGTTCGATGCGTGTGTCGTCCAGGGCCAGTGGCTTACCTTGATAGGCCTGTTTGAGTCCGTCGATCAGCGCCTCTACCTGCAACCCAGGCATCTCCTGGCGCAGGCGCTCACCCAGGCTCGCGCCCAGGCTGTAGGCCAGGTCGTGGTCATCTTTGGAGGGGGATTTCTCGCTTGCGTTGGCCACGCAAAGCACCACGCTCAACACTAAAAAAAGGTAACGCGACATGGGCGTTCTCCAGCCGAAAGTGCGATGGATTATGCCAGTGTGAATGCTTAAAAAGTGGCGTGGATTTTCGTTATATCAATAAGAATTTTCGTGCGGTGCAACGCAAGCCAATCGATACTGTCAACATGCCCTAGCGGCGGTAAGAGCAGAGGGCTAGTATGAGCCGCACCCACGTCAGCCAGGAGGTAAACCATGTCGGCCAAACAGAAGCCTGTAAATACCCCGTTGCATTTGCTCCAACAACTTTCGGGCAGCCTGCTCGAACATTTGGAAAGCGCCTGTTCACAAGCCTTGGCTGATGCTGAGAAGTTGCTCGCCAAGCTTGAAAAACAACGCGGCAAAGCTCAGGAAAAACTGCACAAATCCCGCACCAAACTGCAAGGCGCAGCGACCGCTGGCAAAGCCAAGGCACAAGCCAAGGCCAAGGACGCCGTCAAAGAACTTGAGGACTTGCTCGACGCCCTCAAGGATCGTCAATCCGAAACCCGCACCTACATTTCCCAACTCAAGCGTGATGCTTCCGAGAGCCTGAAATTGGCCCAGGGTGTTGGTCGTGTGAAGGAAGCTGTAGGCAAAGTGCTGAGCACCCGTGCTCCGGCTAAGGCCGTTGCAGCCAGCGCAGCGAAGAAGCCAGCCAGCAAAGCAGTCGCCGCCAAAGCACCTGCGAAAGCTGCGGCCAAGCCTGCGGCAAAAGCACCGGCTAAATCGGCTGCCAAACCAGCGGCTAAAACTGCTGCTGCAAAACCAGCTGCCAAGCCAGCTGCCAAGCCAGCTGCTAAAACCGCTGCTGCAAAACCAGCTGCCAAACCAGCCGCTAAAACCGCTGCTGCAAAACCAGCCGCCAAGCCAGCTGCTAAAACCGCTGCTGCGAAACCAGCTGCGAAGCCAGCCGCTAAACCCGCTGCTGCAAAACCAGCCGCGAAGCCAGCCGCTAAAACTGCTGCTGCAAAACCAGCTGCGAAGCCAGCCGCTAAACCTGCTGCTGCAAAACCAGCTGCCAAGCCAGCCGCTAAAACTGCTGCTGCAAAACCAGCTGCGAAGCCAGCCGCTAAACCTGCTGCTGCAAAACCAGCCGCGAAGCCGGCCGCTAAACCTGCTGCTGCGAAACCAGCTGCCAAGCCGGCCGCCAAACCTGCTGCTGCCAAACCAGCCGCTAAACCTGCCGCCGCCAAGCCAGCACCAGCCAAACCAGCTACTCCAGCTGCGAAGCCTGCGACCCCGGCTGCACCTGCTGCCAGCACCACAGCGCCAACCGCTCCGGCCAGCAGCACGCCTGCACCGGCAGCGCCAAGCGTCACCCCAACCAGCGCTTCCTAAGTGCCGGTAACCGCGGCGCGCAGCTGATGCAGCGCGTCGTGGTCAAGGTTGGCGGCTTCGGCCGCCAGTCCTTCAACCCATGCTTGATGATTCACCTCGGCCATCGGCCAACGCTGCGCCACACCTTCCAGGCGTGATAGCAGCAGCCTTTCTGCATCCAATTCCAAAGCCTTGACCCGCTCCCGTAACGCTCCCAGCTCAGCATCCTGCTGCGCCATGGCCCGCCATTGCGTGCGTACTTGCCGCAGCGGCTCGACCACCTCCGCCTGCCACGGCCCGGCGATCTGCCGCAGTGCCTGCAAGCGCGACGTTTCCGGCGCCACACCCCGCTGCTCCAGCCACAACCCGCACAACACCAGGCACACATCAGCCCCTTGCGCCTGCAAGCGCAGGCACGCGTCCTCGACGCCCGGGCGGGCGTAAGTCGAGAGGGCAAAGCTCCACAGG
The DNA here is from genome assembly GCF_013385345.1 of Pseudomonas sp. I8001. Taxonomy (NCBI): domain Bacteria; kingdom Pseudomonadati; phylum Pseudomonadota; class Gammaproteobacteria; order Pseudomonadales; family Pseudomonadaceae; genus Pseudomonas; species Pseudomonas sp. I8001. The sequence goes on along the minus strand of NZ_JACAQC010000007.1, from coordinate 414,694 downwards.
TCAGCGCACATATTCACACCCAAGCCAGCGGCCAACGAAGCTGGTAGACTCCGCCGCCATTATGATCCGACTTCAAAGCCTAACATTACAGCGTGGCCCGCAACGTCTTCTCGAAGACGCCGAGCTGACCCTGCACGCCGGTCACAAAGCCGGCCTGATCGGTGCCAACGGCGCCGGCAAATCCACGTTGTTCGCCTTGCTGCTGGGTGAGCTGACTCCTGACTCCGGGGATTGTCTGCTGCCGGCCGACTGGCGCATCGCCCATATGCGCCAGGAGATCGACACCCTCGACCGCATTGCGATCGACTACGTGCTCGATGGCGACCTGCGCCTGCGCCAGGTGCAACACGACCTCGCCGAGGCCGAGAAAGCCCAGGACGGCGCCGCACAGGCCCGCCTGCACTCGGAACTGGACAGCGCCGACGGCTACACCGCCGACGCGCGTGCGCGCAAGATGCTTGCCGGCCTTGGCTTTACCAACGAACAGATGGACCGCCCGGTCGCCGACTTCTCCGGTGGCTGGCGCATGCGCCTGAACCTGGCCCAGGCGCTGATGTGCCCCTCGGACCTGTTGCTGCTCGATGAACCGACCAACCACTTGGACCTCGATGCGATCCTGTGGCTGGAAGACTTCCTGAAAAGCTACCCGGGCACCTTGCTGCTGATTTCCCACGACCGGGATTTCCTCGACGCCGTGGTGGACAACATTGCCCACGTCGACCAGAAGAAAATCACCCTGTACCGCGGCGGCTACAGCGCCTTCGAACGCGCCCGTGCCGAACGCCTGGCCCAGCAACAGCAGGCCTACGAGAAGCAGCAGGCGCAGCGCGCGCACATGGAAAGCTACATCGCCCGGTTCAAGGCCCAGGCCACCAAGGCCCGTCAGGCCCAGAGCCGGATCAAGGCCCTGGAGCGCATGGAAGAACTGTCGGCGGCCCACGTCGATTCACCGTTCGACTTTGTGTTCCGCGAGTCGGTGAAAATCTCCAGCCCGTTGCTGGACCTTTCCGATGCCCGCCTGGGCTATGGCGACAAGACCATCCTCGAGAAGGTCAAGTTGCAGCTCACCCCTGGCGCGCGGATCGGCCTGCTCGGCCCCAACGGCGCGGGCAAGTCGACATTGATCAAAAACCTCTCGGGCGAATTGCAGCCCCTGGCCGGCCGCCTGGTGCGCGGTGAGAACCTGGTGGTGGGCTACTTCGCCCAGCACCAGCTGGATTCCCTCGACGCCAAGGCCAGCCCGCTGCTGCACCTGCAGCGCCTGGCGCCGACCGAACGCGAACAGACCCTGCGGGACTTCCTCGGTGGTTTCGACTTCCGTGGTGCGCGCATCGACGAGCCGGTGCTGAATTTCTCCGGTGGCGAAAAGGCCCGCCTGGCCCTGGCCCTGATCGCCTGGGACCGGCCAAACCTGTTGCTGCTCGACGAACCGACCAACCACCTCGACCTGGAAATGCGCCTGGCGTTGACCATGGCCCTGCAGGAATTCAGCGGCGCGGTACTGGTGGTGTCTCACGATCGCCACCTGCTCAAGAGCACCACGGATAACTTCCTGCTGGTGGCTGACGGCAAGGTCGAGGAATTCGACGGCGACCTGGAAGACTATGCCCGTTGGCTGTCGGACTACCGCCTGCGCAACGCGCCGGTCAGCAACACGCCGGTCAACCCGGACAAGACCGACAAGAAGGCCCAGCGCCAGGCCGCGGCTGCATTGCGTCAGCAACTGGCCCCGCACAAGCGTGAAGCGGACAAGCTGGAAGCCGAATTGGGCAAGATCCACGAGAAGCTGGCGAAGATCGAAACCAGCCTGGGTGACAGCGCCGTCTACGAGCCGGCCCGCAAGGATGAATTGCGCGACCTGCTGGCCGAACAGGCCAAGCTCAAGGTACGTGAAGCGCAGTTGGAGGAGACCTGGATGGAAGCCCTCGAACTGCTGGAATCCTTGCAAGCGGAGCTGGAGGCGCTGTCCTGATGGAAGCGCTGCAACTGCCGCTGCCGGCCCAATGGATCGCGCCGATCTGGGTGGCCGTACAGATTCTGCTGATCCTGCTGGCCGGCTATCTCGCCCAGCGTTTCGTCGCCAAATGCCTGAACCGCCTGGGGGAACGTTATCCGTTCCCGCCGCAGTTGCTGATGCCGCTGCGCGGCGGCCTGCGCTGGCTGATCATGGGCAGCGCGCTGATCTTCGTGCTGGAGCGCCTGGGCGTCTCTGCCACGGTGTTGTGGACGGCGTTGTCGGGTTTTGTGGCGGTGGCCGCGGTGGCGTTCTTCGCCATGTGGTCGGTGTTGTCCAACCTGCTGTGCGCCATCCTGATCTTCACCGTCGGGCCGTTCCGCCTGGGCGATGTGGTCGAGTTGGTGGACACCGTCGACAAGCCCGGCGTCAAAGGCCGGGTGGTGGCGATCAACCTGCTCTACACCACGCTGATCGAAGTGGAAGAGGCCGGAACCGGCAGTGTCATGGTGCAAGTGCCCAACAGCCTGTTCTTCCAGCGCTCGGTGCGCCGTTGGCGCGGCAGCGACGTGCTGCCTTAACCTGTGGCGAGGGAGCTGCCGTGGCGAGGGAGCTTGCTGTGGCGAGGGAGCTTGCTCCCGCTGGGCTGCGTAGCAGCCCCAAAAAAGCCGGGAGCGCTACGCACTCCAGCGGGAGCAAGCTCCCTCGCCACAGCAAGCCCCCTCGCCACAAAGGCGCACCCCAAAATTTTTCTAGCCATTTCTCAGCCGGCAGCGTTAGTTTAGAAACATTCAGCAAACTAAGCTCTGAGGTGTGTAATGGCGCTCGACACATGGCTGGCCTTTTTCCTGGCCAGTTGGATCATCAGTCTTTCCCCTGGCGCCGGTGCCATTGCGTCGATGTCCAGCGGCCTGCAATACGGTTTCCTGCGCGGTTACTGGAACGCCCTGGGCCTGCAACTGGGCCTGGCGATGCAAATCGCCGTGGTCGCTGGCGGCCTGGGGGCGATTCTTGCCGCATCCTCCACCGCGTTTTATGCGATCAAATGGTTTGGCGTAGCGTACCTGGTGTACCTGGCCATCAAGCAATGGCGCGCGCTGCCAACCGACCTGAGCGATGACGCGGCGATTCGCCCGATCGGCAAGCCGATGGCGATGATGTTCCGCGGGTTCCTGGTCAACGCCAGCAACCCCAAGGCCCTGGTGTTCATGCTGGCGGTGCTGCCGCAGTTCGTGAACCCGCAGGCGCCGCTGCTGAACCAATACCTGATCCTGGGTGCGACAATGATCTGCGTGGACATGATCGTGATGGCCGGCTACACCGGGCTGGCGTCGAAAGTGTTGCGCCTGTTGCGCACACCGAAGCAGCAGAAACGCATGAACCGTACGTTTGCTGGCTTGTTCGTTGGGGCGGCGGGGTTCCTGGCCAGCTTGCATCGCGCAACGGCGTAACTGACGAAACCGGATCAAAAATGTGGGAGCGGGCTTGCTCGCGAATGCGCAGTGTCAGTCACCAGATGTATTGACTGATCCACCGCATTCGCGAGCAAGCCCGCTCCCACATTGGTTTTATGTCGGTAGCGGGATTTTCGTTCAGCGCAGGATCTTCGGCGCTTCATCCCGTGGCAGGTTATTGCGCAATGCAGGCTGTCCAGGTGCTTCCTGATAACCACCGCCGAGTTGTTCGGCCAACTGCCGCGCCACATCCTCGCCCAACGCCTTCGACACTTCCCGCACCACGCGAGGCCGGTTCAGGCTCACGCGCACGTCACGGTTGTTCACCAGCTTGGTGTCCTGGCCTTCGCCCATGGCGGTAAACGCCGAGGTGATCTCAAAGGTGCGGGTGTTGATCAGGCTGAAATCCGCCACCAGCGTCAGGCCCAGCACCGCCGAGTAGCTGTTGGTGTGGTCCAGCGCGTTGATGTCCTGGGTGAAGTCGATGTCCGACAAGGTGCCGAACAGCACGTAGTCCGCACCCTTGAAGTTACCGGCCTTGATCCGCTTGATCACGTCATACACATCGCCCTTGGCGTCCGCGGTGTAAGGCGTGCCCTGCACCAGCTGGAACTGCCGCGACTTGAGGATTTCCCCCTTGATGTCGCCGCTGAACTTGCGCAGCTCGGTCTGCTCGATGTAGCTGGTACGACTTTCGTATTCGCTGTAGCTCGAGGCGCCGCTGGCGTTGTAGGCGCTGGCCTGGAAATTATTGCTGGCCGCGACCTGGTGGATGTACTCCTCCACGCGAGCCTCGTAGGCCAGGTCGGTTACCGCGATCTTCGGTGCGGCCGAGGCGCCAAAGGCGCACAGCAGGCCGATCATGCCGATCCATGCACGCATTGCTTAGCGCTCCGTGGTCTTGCGGATTTCTTTTTCGTCCATCCATTCGGCCAGGCCGCTTTCGACGTCGACCAGTTGCAGGCTGAACTTGTAGAACACGTCCTTGTAGTCCGAGCTGCGCTTGACGATGGAGCTGATGGAGCCTTCCAGGCGGTACTTGGCGGCGACCATGTTGCCGGTCTTGCTGACGGTCGACTTCTTATACAGGCCGCTCTGGTTCTGCAGCTTCAGCTGGTCGACCTGGCTTTGCATGTCAGTGTTGTCGCTGGCGAAGCGGGCGGTGCCGGTCTTCATCAGCTGGGTCTTGATCGACGTGGTGATCTCGCGGGTATCGATGTACTCGCTGGTCTTGTTCTTCACGTCATACACCTGCACCACCGGGCGGCCTTGCAGGATGCCGGACTGGGCCAGGGAGCGGGTCATGCTTTCGGCGATCATCTGCAGGTCGGTGGAGCCGAACTCGTTGGTCACCAGTTCCACGGCCTTGCTGTCGCCGTAGCTGATGTTTTTACCGCCCAGGACTGGCGAGGTGTTGGCGCAGCCGCTGGCCAGGACGGCCACCACGGCGAGGAACGAGAAGCGTGCAAACATGGGGATGTCTCTCTGAAACTGAATGAGTGGGTGGATCAAGGCGTCTTCACTTCAAGGCGGAAGTCGGCAGCCTGGGGCAGGTTGGCGATGGCCGGCAGGAAGGTCGCCTGGTTTGCGTAGAGGTTCAGCACCTTCCAGGTCTCTTCATCACCCACCGGGAAACCGTCGGCACCCAGCCAGGCGAAGCGGTAATACATCATCTGGTTGCTGCTGGTGATGTTGCTCAACTGCACCTTGGCGGTCAGGAAGCCGTTTTCCCGGGCGACCCGGATGGCGCCGACGGCGATGCCCTTGAACTTGCCCATCACCACGATCTTGCTCGCGGCGCTTCCGGGTTCCGGCGGTAGCGGGGTGGCGCAACCGGCCAGCAGGATCAGCGTCAGGGCGCCGAGGATGAAATGACGCATAGCGTGCTCCTTAAGGTTGTTTGAGAGTGGCGACGGCCTGGGGCGGATTGCTCTGCACCACGTGGGCCGCGAGACCGCCGGCGAATACCTGGTTGCCGACCACCCGCAGGGTGATCACCTGGTAGCGCTGGTCGGCCTTGACCGTTACCAGCGTGCCGCCCAGGGCGTTGGGCAGGCTGACCTGGTGCTCGCCGTGCTTGAGGCGCAGGCGTGTCACCTGGGTCATGTCCGGCAACGTGCGCCAGGTGCGGGTGTCGGCGCCTTCGGTGACGGCCGAGGCAATACCGAGTACCAGGCCCGCCATCGGGTTGGTCTTGTTCAGGTTGTTCTGGGTGACGCCGCGAGTGACGGCGCGCACGGTGGTGCGCAGGATGATCCCCGGCATGTCATCCCGCAGGGCGCGGCGGGACATGGCGGTGGTGCTGTTGAGGGCAGTGAGGTTCTGTTGCCGGCCGTCGACACCGATCTGCGCGAAGGGCGCGGTCGAGGTGTCGGGCTTGATCACCGGGAACGACAGTGGCGTGATCACCAGGTGGCCGTCGATGGGGATCGGCAACGGCAGGCGAATCGAGTCGCGGGCCGGCGCCAGGCCGCTTTGCACCACGATCAGCACGTCAGTCTCGTCCGCACCGACCTTGGATTTGTCCAGGTCGAGCAGGGCCTGTTCCAGCAGCGGTGTGTTGGGGCGCAGCTCGGCGGCCTTGCGATAACCCGGTGCGGCCAGGTCTTTTTCGCCCAGGGCTTCGTAGACGAAGCCGGCCAGGTAGTGGCTGAACGCGCTCTGGTAGCTGTTCTTCAGGCCTACCACTTCAGGGGCGTTGAGGCTCTCCACCGGGTAGCCGCGCAGGTCCTTGAACTGGGTCGCGATGCCCTGGCGCTCGGCCTCGTTTTCGCTCTTGAGGTATTCCTTGTCCCGCAGGTCGGCAATCACCGCTTCGCGTTCGTGGGTCTTCTTGATCTCGGTGCGGGCACCGTCGAAGTCATTCAGCGCCAGCAGGTTGAGGGCCATCTGGGTGGTGAGCATGACCTTTTCGTAGTCGTAGCCTTCGTAGCGGCGGACCTTGTCATTGACCAGGAAGGCGCCGAACTGCGCGAGGTACTTGTCGGTGTCGAACTTGACCGACTCTTCCCACTTGTAGACTTGCAGGTCGGCGCTGCGCCAGGCGACCTGGCTGCCGGTCAGGTCGCCCTTGGCGCGCAGCAACTCACCCTTTTCGAAGTAGTAGAGAAGGTCCTTGTCGTCGCCGGTGTTGTTCTTCTCAAGCAGCGTCAGCGCGGCGTCGACGTTGCCGGTGGCCAACTGCTGATTGGTGGCTTGCAGCTCGGTGTCGTAGCTGCGAAACATCGAACAACCGGACAGCAAGGTCACTGCCGCGAGCGCGAGCGAGGTAAAGGCGCGAGATGCCATCGGAGAGCTTCTTCCCTGAACGTAATCGGCCGAATGTGCTGGTCGGGCCGAATCACCAATGGCAGGAAGGCGTTGCATCCTGCCAATTCCTCATAAAAAGAGGAGCGAAAATGCCATTTCGCAATAACGAAGGCGCGGCATTATAAGCCCGATTACTGGCAAAACAATGGCCTTTTGGATCCATTTTCCGGTAACGAGGCCATCATCCGCCTCTTGGTAAACCCAGGCCCACATCACTTACAACTTGAGTCAAACCCCGTAAGGTTTGACAATGTGTTACTTCGTATTTCCATTTGAGATCCATTCATGATTGCCCCCTTCCGTTTTCTTGCCTGGCTGGTGCTGCCGGCGTTGATGTCGTGCAGTTTCAACCTGCTGGCTGCAACTGCCGAGGGCGCGCCCCAAGCCCTGCATTTACTGGACTACATCGGTGCGGACTACCCCCCGACAGTGGAGGCGGGCAAGGTTATCGATGATTCCGAATACCGTGAACAGGTAGAGTTTCTCGGGGTGTTGCAGGGGCTGGTGGCCGATCTACCGGAAAAGCCCGAGCGCGCCGAACTGATCAAAGGCGTGGATGAACTGCTGGCCGCCGTAACGGCCCATCAGGACGGCGCGGTGGTTGCGCACCAGGCCCGGCAATTGGGCGCCAAGTTGGCAGTGGCCTATGAAGTCAGCCAGGCCCCGGCCATTACCCCCGACCCGACGCGCGGTGCGCCGCTGTACGCGCAGAACTGCTCGGTGTGCCACGGCGCCACAGGCGCCGGCGATGGCCCCGCAAGCGTGGGCATGACGCCGCCGCCCGCCAACCTGCGAGACGCTGCACGCCTCGATCGCTTGAGCCTTTACGCGATCTACAACACCCTGGGTCTGGGCGTGGAAGGCACCGACATGCCGTCGTTTGCCGATCAACTGGACGACCGCCAGCGCTGGGACCTGGCGACCTATATCGCCGGCTTCACCGCCGACCCGGCTGCCGCGAAAAGTGAAAAGTCCTTCAATCTCGCCGACCTCGCGCGCCAGACCCCCAACGAAGTGCTGGCTGCCGAAGGTCCCGGCGCAGTTGCCACCTTCCGCGCCCAGCGCGCCCAACCGCCGCAGGTCAAGCGTGGCCCGGCGCAGTTGCTTGATTACACCGCGGCCACCCTCGACAAAAGCCTCGCCGCGTTCCGCAATGGCGAGCACGAGCAGGCCTACGACCTGTCGGTAGCCGCCTACCTGGAAGGTTTCGAGCTGGTTGAAAGCTCCCTCGATAACGTTGATGCCAACGTGCGCAAGGACACCGAAAAGGCCCTGATGGCCTACCGGCAGTCATTGCAGGACGGCTTGCCGATCGAGCAAGTGCAGCAGCGCCTGGATGTGGCCAAGGGCAAGCTCACCGAGTCCGCCGGCCTGCTGGGCAGCGATGGCTTGAGCTGGTCCCTGAGCTACATCTCCGGTTTGCTGATCCTGCTGCGCGAAGGCCTGGAAGCGATCCTGGTGTTGGCGGCGATTCTCGCGTTCCTGCGTAACACCGGCCAGCAATCGGCGGTGCGCAGCGTCAACGTCGGCTGGGGCCTGGCGCTGTTGGCCGGCTTGGCGACGTGGGCGTTGGCGGCTTATGTGATCGACGTCAGCGGCGCCCAGCGCGAGTTGCTGGAAGGCTGCACGGCGCTGTTTGCCAGCGTGATGGTGCTGTGGCTCGGGGTGTGGATGCACGACCGCCGTCACGCGGCCGCCTGGCAGGACTACATCAAGAGCAGCCTGGTAGGCGGTGGCGGGCGCTTCGGTTTTGCGATGCTGGCGTTCTTCTCGGTGTACCGCGAGCTGTTCGAAGTGATCCTGTTCTACGAAACCCTGTGGTTGCAGGCCGGCCCTGCCGGGCACAACGCGGTATTGGCCGGTGGCGCCACGGCGCTGGTGCTGTTGGTGGGCCTGGCCTGGGTGATTCTGCGGGGCTCGGCGAAACTGCCGCTGGCGCTGTTCTTCGGCATCAACGCGGCGTTGCTGTGCGCGCTGTCGGTGGTATTCGCCGGGCATGGCGTCAAGGCGTTGCAGGAAGCCGGGATCTTCGGCACCCGGCCGGTCGCGTTCTTTGACTTCGACTGGCTGGGCATTCACGCCGATGCCTATTCCCTGAGCGCCCAGGCTGTGGCGATCCTGGCGATTGTGGTGCTGTACGGTCGCAGCCGGCTGGCTGAAAAGCGCCGGGTGGTGGCTTAACCATGCGCGTGTGGATCGATGCAGACGCCTGCCCCCGGGCAGCCAAGGATCAGGTGGTGAAGTTCGCCCTCAAGCGCCAGTTCGAAGTGGTGCTGGTGGCCGGGCAGAGCCAGATCAAGCCGAGCTTCTCGTGCGTGAAGTTGATCGTGGTGCCCAGCGGCCCGGACGCGGCCGATGACTACCTGGTGGAGCACGCCGTGCCCGGTGACCTGGTGATCTGCAGCGATGTGCCGTTGGCCGACCGCTTGGTGAAGAATGGCGTGGCTGCGCTCGACCCACGAGGCAAGGAGTTCAGCCCGCAGAACATGAGCGAGCGGCTGGCGGTGCGTAACCTGTTCACCGATCTGCGGGAGCAGGGCCAGATGGGCGGTGGCCCGCCGCCCCATGGGGACAAGGACAAGCAGGCGTTTGCCAATTCGCTGGATCGGATTCTGACCCGGCTGATGAAGGCCTAATCGTTCTCGTGGGTGAGTTCCAGCACCCGGTCCACCAGCTTGTTGATGCCTGACGCCACTTCGCTGATGCGTTTGCCCAGCATGTAGGCCGGGGTACTCACCAGCTTGCGGGCCTTGTCTTCGACGATGTCGTCGACCGCGCATTCCTGGTGGGTGGCGCCCATCTTGTCCATGGCGGCTGCGGTGTCGGCGTCATTGCCGATGGTGCAGGTCACGCCTGGGCCATAGATCTTCGCTGCCAGCGCCGGCGAGATGCAGATCAGCCCGACGGGCTTGCCCGCTTCGGCAAACGCCTCGGCCAGTTCCAGCACCTGCGGGTTGACGCTGCACCCGGCGCCTTCCACGGCAAAGTTCGACAGGTTCTTCGCCGCGCCAAACCCCCCGGGCACGATCAGTGCGTCGAAATCCTCGGCGTTGGCCTCACGAATGTCCTTCACCTCGCCACGGGCAATGCGCGCCGACTCCACCAGCACATTGCGCGACTCGGGCATCTCCTCCCCCGTCAGGTGGTTGATCACATGCAACTGGGCAATGTTCGGCGCAAAACACTGCACCTCGGCGCCGCGCTGGTCCAGGCGCAGCAGGGTGATCACGCTTTCATGAACCTCAGCCCCGTCGTACACGCCACAGCCGGAAAGGATCACTGCAATCTTTTTGCTCATGGGCATTTCTCCTGATTCATGGCGTTAAATGTCTACTCATTTGTCACTCATTGCCAATGGGATATCCAGCCGCTACACCTACTCTAGATGTAACAATAATTGACCGGACTTGCCCATGGACTTCGTCCCTTACGCGGTACCGTTTTTCATTGCCTTGATCGTGGTCGAGCTGCTGGCCGACTACCGGCGCGGCCAACGCAACTACCGGGTGGCCGACGCCATCAACAGCCTCAGCACCGGCGTGCTGTCCACCACCACAGGGCTGCTGACCAAAGGGGTGGGCATCCTCACTTATGCCTTCGCCCTCAAGCACCTGGCGATCATCGAGCTGTCGGCCCAGAGCGTCTGGACCTGGGTGTTCGCCTTTGTGTTCTATGACTTCTGCTACTACTGGCTGCATCGCATGGGCCATGAGCGCAACATCCTCTGGGCCGCGCATTCCGTGCACCACCAGAGCGAGGACTACAACCTCAGCACCGCCTTGCGCCAGACCAGCACCGGCTTCCTGCTGAGCTGGATCTTTTACCTGCCGCTGGCCGTGTTGGGCGTGCCGCTGGTGGTGTTTATCAGCGTGGCGTCCCTCAACCTGTTGTATCAATTCTGGGTGCATACGCGGCATGTGCCGAAGCTCGGCTGGTACGAGTGGTTCTTCGTCACGCCATCCAATCATCGGGCCCACCATGCACAGAACGCTCTCTACATGGATCGCAACTACGGCGGGGTGTTCATTATTTGGGACCGCCTGTTTGGCTCCTTCCAGGAAGAAGACGATAACGAGCCGGTAATCTTTGGCGTGACCACGCCCTTGGCCAGTTGGAACCCGCTATGGGCCAACCTGCAGTTTTATGCGCAGCTGTGGAGTGATGCACGGCGCACCGAAAGTGGGTGGGACAAGCTGCGGATCTGGTTCATGCGCACCGGTTGGCGCCCGGCGGATGTGGCGGCAAAGTACCCGATGGCCAAGCCGGACTTGAGCCAGTTCCGCAAGTTCGAGGTGCCGCTGGATGGGCGCCAACAGATTTACATCGCGCTGCAGTTTGCCGCGTACGTGGGTTTTGGCAGCTACCTGATGAATTTCGGCGAGGGCTTGCCGACCGCTGCCCTGGTGTTGGGCTGGAGCGCGATGGCATTGGGGTTGTTTACCCTGGGGGTGGCGCTGGAGAATCGCCCGTGGGCGTTGAAGGCTGAGCTGGTGCGCCTGGCACTGAATGTGCCTTTGGTGTGGCTGGCGCCGCTGGTGGGGCTGTGGCCGGCCAGCGCGTTGGGCTGGCTGGGCCTGGTCAGTTACAGCTTGCTCAGCGGCATCGGCCTCTACTGTTGCAGAGACCGGCTTACTCGACTGGCGTCGTAGGCTTTTCGGTTTTTGCAGCTGTGTCTGCCGCCAGGCGAACCTTCTCAGCGGCACAGGCTTCGCGGGTCAGGCGGGCGTTCTTGATGCGCCGGCGGATCCACAAGCCCAGGCCCAGCACCAGCAGTGCGCCCAGCACCCACAGCTCGTATTTCTTGACGCTGCCCAGCATGCCTTCCAGTACCGCGCCGAAATGGTAAGCCGCAGCGCCCAGCGCAGCGGCCCACACGGCGGCGCCGATCCCGTTCAGCAACAGATAGCGGCCCGGCGGGTAGCCCGACAAACCAATGGCCACCGGCATCACCGTGCGCAAACCGTAGACAAAGCGGAAGCTCAGCACCCAGATGTCCGGGTGCTTGCGGATATGCTCCAGGGCCTTGTCGCCCAGCAGTTGCCAGCGCGGCTTGCGCGCCAACAGCTTGCGGCCGTGCTTGCGTCCCAGGAAGTACCACAACTGGTCGCCGGCGTAGCTGCCGAAAAAGGCAACGACCACCACCAGGTTGATATCCATGTATCCACGGAACGCCAGGAAGCCTGCGAGAACCAGGATGGTTTCGCCTTCGAAGAAGGTGCCTAGGAACAGCGCAAAGTAGCCGAAGTCATGCAGAAATTGTTGAAGCATGGTCTGGGTGCTGGCGAAATGAACGCGCAGCCTACGCCTTCGTGAACATTCATGAAAGTATCGAGATGTGTCACGAAGTGAACAATTCCTACATAAACGACGAATGCGACTACAGGTCGCACGTCGGTTGCCTTACGGCGCATGAGCTAACCACAACTGTAATTCCTTCGTCATAATGGCCGCTTATAACTGTCACGCTCGCCCGTCAAGCCGGGCTCAGGAGTCTGCCGTGAGCTTTACCCCCGCCAACCGCCTGTTTCCCGCCACTCGTCTGCGTCGCAACCGTCGTGATGATTTTTCCCGGCGCCTGGTGCGTGAAAACGTGCTGACGGTGAATGATCTGATCCTGCCGGTGTTTGTGCTGGACGGTGAAAATCGTCGGGAAGCGGTGGCGTCGATGCCGGGCGTGGAGCGCTTGACCATTGATTTGCTGCTCGAAGAGGCCGCGAGCTGGGTTGAACTGGGGATTCCAGCGCTGGCGCTGTTCCCGGTCACGCCGTCCGGGCTCAAGTCCCTGGACGCCGCCGAAGCCTGGAACCCCGACGGCATCGCCCAGCGCGCCACCCGCGCCTTGCGCGAACGCTTTCCGGAGCTGGGGGTGATTACCGATGTGGCGCTGGACCCGTTCACCACCCACGGGCAGGATGGCATTCTCGACGAAGAAGGCTATGTTCAGAACGACATCACCGTTGATGCGCTGGTAAAACAGGCCTTGTCCCACGCCGCAGCGGGCGCCCAGGTGGTGGCCCCCTCGGACATGATGGACGGTCGCATCCAGGCGATTCGCGAAGCCCTGGAGCTGGCCGGCCACGTCAACGTGCGCATCATGGCCTACTCGGCCAAGTACGCCAGCGCCTATTACGGCCCGTTCCGCGATGCGGTGGGTTCGGCGCTGAACCTGGGCAAGGCCAACAAGGCCTCGTACCAGATGGACCCGGCCAACAGCCACGAAGCCCTGCACGAAGTGGCCGCGGACCTGGCCGAAGGCGCCGACATGGTGATGGTCAAGCCCGGGATGCCGTACCTCGACATCCTTTATCGGGTCAAAGAGGAATTCAAGGTGCCGACCTTTGTCTATCAGGTCAGCGGTGAATACGCCATGCACATGGCCGCGATCCAGAATGGTTGGTTGAGTGAAGGGGTGATCCTTGAATCCCTGACTGCCTTTAAACGCGCGGGTGCCGATGGCATCCTGACTTACTTCGCCGCCCGCGCTGCCCAATTGCTTAGAGAGCAACACTAGCCCTCACAGGAACACTCGATGAATACCGAAGGACTCACAGAAGTTGCCGTAAAAGACGCTCACCCGGTGGTCGAACAAGCTACCGAGACCCCGCCGGAGCTGGAGCCGGCCCCGCCTGCCGTGGTGGCCGAAGCGCCCGCTGCCGCGCCGGTACCGGTGGTTGCGGTTACCAACCTGGATGACAGCAGCCTGTACATCCATCGCGAGCTGTCACAACTGCAATTCAACATCCGCGTGCTGGAACAGGCACTGGATGAGTCCTATCCGTTGCTGGAGCGGCTGAAATTCCTGCTGATCTTCTCCAGCAACCTGGACGAGTTCTTCGAGATCCGTGTCGCCGGCCTGAAGAAGCAGATCACGTTCGCCCGTGAACAAGCCGGTGCCGACGGCCTGCAACCGCATCAGGCCCTGGCCCGCATCAGCGAGCTGGTACACGGCCACGTGGACCGCCAATACGCGATCCTCAATGACATCCTGCTGCCGGAACTGGAAAAGCATCACGTGCGCTTCATCCGGCGCCGTCATTGGACCACCAAGATCAAGACCTGGGTGCGCCGCTACTTCCGCGACGAAATCTCGCCGATCATCACCCCCATCGGCCTCGACCCGACGCACCCGTTCCCGCTGCTGGTGAACAAGAGCCTGAACTTCATCGTCGAGCTGGAAGGTATCGATGCCTTCGGTCGCGACTCGGGCCTTGCGATCATTCCGGCACCGCGCCTGTTGCCACGGATCATCAAGGTACCGGAAGAGGTGGGGGGCGCTGGCGATAACTATGTATTCCTTTCGTCGATGATCCACGCCCACGCCGATGACCTGTTCCAGGGCATGAAGGTCAAGGGCTGCTACCAGTTCCGCCTGACCCGTAACGCCGACCTGGCGCTGGACTCCGAAGACGTCGAAGACTTGGCCCGCGCCCTGCGCGGCGAGCTGTTCTCCCGTCGTTACGGTGATGCGGTGCGCCTGGAAGTGGCGGACACCTGCCCGAAACACCTGTCCGACTACCTGCTCAAGCAGTTCAACCTGAGCGAGACCGAGCTGTACCAGGTCAATGGCCCGGTGAACCTGACGCGCCTGTTCAGCATCACCGGCCTGGACAGCCACCCGGAGCTGCAATACACGCCGTTCACCCCGCAGATCCCGAAACTGCTGCAAAACAGCGAGAACATCTTCAGTGTGGTGAGCAAGCAGGACATTCTGCTGCTGCACCCGTTCGAGTCCTTCACCCCGGTGGTCGACCTGCTGCGCCAGGCCGCCAAGGACCCGCACGTGCTGGCTGTGCGCCAAACCCTGTACCGCTCCGGCGCCAACTCCGAAATCGTCGATGCGCTGGTAGACGCCGCGCGTAACGGCAAGGAAGTGACGGCGGTGATCGAACTGCGGGCGCGGTTCGACGAAGAGTCCAACCTGCAACTGGCCAGCCGCCTGCAGGCGGCCGGTGCGGTGGTGATCTACGGCGTGGTCGGCTTCAAGACCCACGCCAAGATGATGCTGATCCTGCGCCGCGAAGCCGGTGAGATCGTGCGCTACGCCCACTTGGGCACCGGCAACTACCACGCCGGCAACGCCAAGCTCTACACCGACTACAGCCTCCTGACCTCCGACGACGCCTTGTGTGAAGACGTCGGCAAGCTGTTCAGCCAGTTGATCGGCATGGGCAAGACCTTGCGCATGAAGAAACTGCTGCACGCGCCGTTCACCCTGAAGAAGGGCATGCTCGACATGATTGCCCGCGAGACCCAGTTCGCCCTCGAAGGCAAGCCGGCGCACATCATCGCCAAGTTCAACTCGCTGACCGATCCGAAGATCATCCGCGCGCTGTACAAGGCCAGCCAGTCGGGTGTGCGTATCGATTTGGTGGTGCGTGGCATGTGCTGCCTGCGGCCGGGCATCGCCGGGGTATCCCATAACATCCACGTGCGTTCGATCATCGGGCGCTTCCTGGAGCACACGCGGGTGTTCTACTTCCTCAATGGCGGCGAGGAGCAGATGTTCCTCTCCAGTGCCGACTGGATGGAGCGCAACCTCGACAAGCGTGTGGAGACCTGCTTCCCGGTGGAAGGCAAGAAACTGATCATGCGGGTCAAGAAGGAGCTGGAAAGTTATCTCACCGATAACACCCACAGCTGGAGCCTGCAGTCGGACGGGCGCTACGTGCGCAACACCCCGACCGGCAACCAGAACCCGCGCAGCGCCCAGGCGACGTTGCTGGAGAAGCTGGGCAGCCCGATTCTGACGGTGAACTAAAAACCGACGCGGTCAAAAATGTGGGAGCGGGCTTGCTCGCGAAAGCGGTGGATCAGTCGATGAATCTGTTGACTGACACTCCGCCTTCGCGAGCAAGCCCGCTCCCACATTTGTTTTGTGGCGTTGGATTGTTCCCACGCTCTGCGTGGGAATACATCCTGTGACGCTCCGCGTCACTCACTCATATCAGCGCACGTTCAGCGTGAACCCAACCCGCGTCAGCCACTCGGCTTCCTGGGCGAAATCCGCCTGGGTCAGCTGGTTTTCATCCAGCCAGTTCTTCGGGAATACCACGTCCAGGCTGTCGGCATTGGCCCGCAGGACCACTTGCGGCATTTCCTGGGTACCACGGATGTGGTGGAACAGGATCGCAAACCGCAGCAGCGCGCACAGGCGAATCAGCTTGATGCCCTCGGCACCGAACTCGGCAAACTTGTCCCGGGGGATGTTGCGGCGGTGGCCGCGTACCAGCAGCGCGAGCATCTGCTGGTCTTCACGGGAGAAACCCGCCAGGTCCGAGTGCTCGATCAGGTAGGCGCCGTGCTTGTGGTAATGGTAGTGGGCGATGTCCAGCCCCACTTCATGGACCTTGGCCGCCCAGCCCAGCAGTTCACGCCACACGCCGTCTTCCAAGTCCCAGTCCGCTGCGACCTGGTCGAAAGCATGCAGCGCCTTGCGTTCAACCCGCGCCGCCTGTTCCAGGTCGACGTGGTAACGCTCCATCAACGAGCTGAGGGTGCGCTCACGGACGTCTTCATGATGATGACGGCCCAGCAGGTCGTAGAGCACCCCTTCACGCAGGGCGCCATCGCAGTGGTCCATGCGTTGCAGTTCAAGGGCGTCGAAAATCGCTTCGAGAATCGCCAGGCCCGCCGGGAAAATGGTGCGGCGATCAGGCTTGATGCCTTCGAAGTCGATCTTCTCGGCATCCCCCAGCTTGAACAGCTTGCGCTTGAGCCAGGCCAGGCCTTCGGCGTTGACCTCGCCAGTGCCATGGCCGCCGGCCTTGAGGGCCAGGCCGATGGCGCGGATGGTGCCGGACGAACCGATGGCCTCATCCCAGGTCAGGCGGTGCAGGGCGTGCTCGATGCTCATGATCTCCAGCCGCGCCGCCGTATAAGCCTGGGCGTAGCGGGCCGGGGTGATCTTGCCGTCCTTGAAATAGCGCTGGGTGTAGCTGACGCAGCCCATTTGCAGGCTTTCGCGCAGCAGCGGCTCGAAGCGCTGGCCAATAATGAATTCGGTACTGCCACCGCCGATGTCGGCCACCAGGCGCTTGCCCGGAGTGTCGGCCAGGGTGTGGGACACGCCGAGGTAGATCAGGCGCGCTTCCTCGCGGCCGGAGATGACCTCTACCGGGTGCCCGAGGATCTCCTCGGCGCGGCGGATGAACTCGCCCCGGTTGCGGGCTTCGCGCAGGGCGTTGGTGCCGACGATCCGCACGGCGCCCGGGGGCATGCCGTTGATCAGTTGGGCAAAGCGCTTCAGGCAATCGAGCCCGCGCTGCATGGATTCTTCATTGAGCTGACGCTCGTCGTCGATCCCGGCAGCCAGCTGCACTTTCTCGCCGAGCCGCTCAAGGATGCGGATTTCGCCGTTCTGGGCCTTGGCCACGACCATGTGAAAGCTGTTGGAGCCCAGGTCGATGGCGGCGATCAGGGACAGATTCTTGGCTTGGGATTGCGGCATGGTTAAGGGGTCTCGGTCGATAACCTCGCCATCGTGCCACGATCAACCGCTGACGCCAACGCGTAGTGCTTCCGGAATTCGCTCATCGGTGTCTTGGAGGAAAATCTGCAGGATATGTAGGGCGATTCTTGATGCGCCTGGCGATTGTTCCGTAGGGCAAGTGGAGTAACGGAAATCTCCAGCTTTAATAGGCTTCCTGAATATGCCTACATGGCTGGGTTATTTGTTCCAGTCGATAATTAAGTCAGGACTACTGCAAGGATGATCTAAGGGGACATTGTTTTTTTACCGCTCTGACACTAGTTCAGGCGTCGTCTCATTCTTTCTTCGGGTGTTTACGAGAGAGACTGTCACTCGGCAATTAAGCCGTGGTGTTAACTATTTGTAGTTTGCCTATCAAGGTTGATAGCAGTTGGGCATGGAATAGCCCGGCGAACCACATGCACCTGAGAACTTCAGTGACAGGATGAACATGAACAGAACATTTGGTTTGGCAATAGTTGTCGTTGGCCTGGCGGTAAGCATGGGTACTCAAGCAAATACAAGTGGTGCCGGGAACCTGAGAGTCACCGGAACCATTAAACCAGCTGCATGCACGGTAAACCTCGGCGCCACAGGCGGCACCGTTGATTACGGTACGATCAATGCGTCGAGCATTCCGCTGACCTCTTTCTATCCTCTGCCGGAAAAGTCGCTGCCGTTAAACGTCAACTGTGGTGCGGCGGCTGCCCAGATGGCACTGTCCGTTACTGACTCACAAACAAACAGTGTCGTAAGGGGGATCCTGGGAACCGGCTTCACCGACAACCACAACTTTGGTCTTGGCGCGGTCGGAACCAGGAATACCGGTGGCTATTCGATCAGGCTCGCCACCTTGACCACTGTCGGCGCTACGCTGTACCCGCTTAGAAGGACAAGCTCCGGCGGTGCCTGGAGCACCAGTGACGGCAAGGTCGAAAAATCTCCTTACCAGCACTCCTGGAGCCGTAATAACAACACAACTCCAGCCGCGGTCTCTTCCGTTACCGGCACTCTCGTAGTCAAGGCTGTGATCAATCGCGGCGATGCACTGGATCTCAGCAGGGATATTCAATTGAATGGAGCTGCTACTTTGGTAGTAACTCGAATCTAACTCTATAAACATGGCCAGCATTTAGCAGGCGGTCGCGCGTGGCTTCGTGCTGGCTCTTTATATGCGTATAGGTATTTCGTGATTGTCAACGGTGCGTTATCTGGTTGCGGGTAGAGTTCGATGAGTCGTCTTTTAAATGCAGTTAATGCTCTGTTCTGGTGTGCGAATCTTTATTTTTTAGTTTCTGGCAGTGTAAGAGCGGATGGGATGGAGCCGGAAACATCCGTTGTTATTCTTTATGAAGAGAACGGTGAAGCGACGATCAACGTAAAAAATACGGACGCTGGCCCTGCTTTACTTCACACAGTCATTCAAAACGTCCCGGAAGATCCGGAGACACTCTTGATCGTTACGCCTCCTATCGCCCGTGTCGAACCGGGCGAAACACAACTTGTGCGGTTTATCAGTACCTTGAAGCAGCCGCTCAAGACTCAGCGATTGAAGCGCGTCACCTTTGAAGGTATTCCGCAGGCGCGCGCCGAAGGGCGCTCGACCATTGGAGTGACCATTCGACAGGACTTACCGCTGATCCTGCACCCCCAGGGCTTGCCGCGGCATCAGGAGCCATGGAAGTTGCTGAAGTGGAAGCTGCGGGGAAATCGGCTGACGGTTCATAACGACAGTGCCTACGTGGTCCGGATGGGGCTGGAGGTACACCTGCTGCCGTCGAGGCACCCGGCGATATTGCCGCGCACCTATATCCTGCCTGGCGAAGTGTTATCGACCCGCATCGAAGAGGCGGTGGCCCAGGTCAGCGGTGTCGAGATTCAACCCGCGACGGTCTACGGGTATTCGGCAACCGCCTACGAAGCCTCCGTTGTTGTCGAGGCGGGTTGAGCGGTCTATGAGAAATGCTACCCATGCAAACGATTGGAGCCTCTCTCTACGACCCATTCGAACCTCGGTTTCCCGGACTTGTATCGGCCTGGTAACGCTGTGGAGCCTTCCCGCCTACGCGCTGGAGCTCGGATCGGGTTTTGATCTGGCGGTCTTGTCGGCGAACGGGATCGACCCGAAGGTTGCCCATTATTTTCGCAGTGCTGCGCGATTCCGCGAGGGCGTGCACGTGGTGGGGCTGCAGGTCAACGGCACCTCATTGGGCCTGGTGGAGGCACGCTTCGATTACCAGGGGCAGTTGTGTTTTACCCCGGTCCTGCTGGACAAGGCCGGGTTGCGGTTGCCAGCCGCGATTATTCGGCCGGGCATTGCGCCCGATCAGGCGTGTCATGACTTTCTCGGTGCTTACCCCGCGACCATCGTCAAGTTGCGCCCCGGCAGCGATGAGGTATCGCTGGTGGTGCCTACTCAGTCAATGCGCGAGGCCGAATGGGATGTCGGCAGTTTCTCCCAGGGCGGCACGGCAGCCTTGTTCAATTACGATGTGCAGGGGTTCGAAGAGCGCTTCAACAGCGGCTCTTCCCGCTCGGTTTCGGCCTACACCGAGGCGGGATTCAATATCGGCAACTGGATCGTCCGAAGCCGCCAATTCTTCGTCTCCGATAACGGCAAGCGCAGCAGCGAGCATGTGAATGCCTACGCCCAGCGCGATTTCGCGCCCCTGAAGTCGACCTTCCAGGTCGGGCAGATTTCCAGCAACAACCCGGTGTTCGGTGGGTTACAGCTGTCGGGTTTCCAGCTCTCGCCGGATGGCCAATCGCGCAGTCCGGGTGGCAGCAGCGTGGTGGTCGAAGGTTTGGCCCAGAGCCCATCCCGGGTCGAGGTGCGCCAGGCCGGGGTGTTGATCCATACCACACTGGTACCGGAAGGCCCGTTCACGTTGACCGGATTACCCATACTCAATGGCACCAGCGATCTTGAGGTCAGTGTCATTGGCACTCGCGGTGGCAGGCATGGGTTCACCGTCCCTGCCGCGTCCTTTGCGGGGGCGGTACCGATAGAGCCCGGTTATTACTTCTCCCTGGGCAAGGTGCGCGGGGCAAATCCGGGTGCCGGGGAGCCTCCGGTCGTGGCGATGGGCAGTGGGACCTGGGGATTGGGGCGCAACTCGTCACTGGGATTCGGCCTGTTGAGTACCGACGAATACCAGGCGGCGGGTGGCGTGTGGAGCAGTGTTTTTTTCCAGCACCTTTCGGTTGGCGTGCGCCAAAACCTGTCTCGCGATGGCCGGGACGAAGTTACCGGGGCTCGCAGCTCAGTCACCGTGGGAAGTCCGCTGTTCGCCGGCATTGAAATGACGTCGAGTGCCACTACCCAGACGCGGGATTATCGCGAAGTACTGGAAGTGGGGCAGTCGACGCGGCGTGACCAGCGGGATGCCCGCTTCAAGGACCAATACACGGTAGGTTTGAGTTGGGTCGACCCGTCCCTGGGAGGCTTTTCCGTCAGTTATTCCCGCAGCTCGCAATTTGATGATCGCTCCGCCGAACACGTCTTTGCCTCATGGAACCAGCAGTTCAATGGCACCCAGGTGGCTTTGATTGCGGATTCCCGGGTGGGCGGCTCTCGACCGCGCAAGGTCAAGAACACCGTTCGAGACGAGCGCAGCGATGTGTCGGATAAGGGGCTTTCGCTTCGGTTGCAGGTCACCGTGCCGTTCGGTGGGGATCGCCGCGTCACCTCGTATGCCAGTCGGCGGGGCGACAGGTTCGATCTTGGGACCGCCTTCAGCGATCGGGTCAACGACTATGTGAACTATGAAGTGGGGGTTGCGCGTGAGCAGGCGAGCCGTACACAGGCTGTTCACGCCCGCGTGAATGCCATGCCGCGTTACACCCAGATAGGGTTGGGTGTGCGACATGATTCATTGAGCACCGGGTATACCGGCCAATTGCAGGGCGGCGTGGTGGCCCACGACAGAGGCATGACGTTCTCGCCCTATGCCGTCCAGGACACTTTTGGAATTGTCTCGGTGGGTAATGTCGGGGCAGCCAAGGTTTCGACGCCGCAGGGGCCGGTCTGGACTGACTACCGCGGGCAGGCGGTGATCGCCAGCCTGCCTGCCTACCGCAGCAGCAATGTCGAGGTGCAAACCCAATCCCTGCCCAAGCGCATCGATCTGAAAAACGGCACCAAGGTCCTTGCGGCCGGACGCGGTTCTTTCAACACGATCGATTTCGAAGTAGTGAAAGTGCGCCGTGTATTGCTTGAGGTCCGTGACGCGCAGGGCCAACCCTTGCCCCAGGGAGCCTCGGTTCTCGACAGCAACAATGCTTTCCTGACCAGCGTCGTGGGCGAGGGCATGGTCTTCCTAAACAGCCTGGATGAGTCGCGAGCGCTGAACATCTCCTTGCCAGATTCAAGCACCTGCTTGTTGCAACTGAACCTTGAGCCAGAATCCAATGACGACAAATTCTATGAAACAGGTTCGGCGGTCTGCCGTACCCTCTGAGCCGGTGGGGCCTTTTGACGGTGTACGCCTGCGTCATGGGCTTATCCTTTACCTGCTGCTGTTTGTCGTGGTGTTGGCCAATGAGGCGCGGGCAGATAACTGCCAGGTGTCCTTGAGCCAGCCCCGGGTTGATTACGGTCTGGTTCGCCAAGCCGAGCGGGGCCACCCACAGATCGCGCTGGGCAAGCGCACGCTTCGCCTGAGCGTGGCCTGTGAGGTGCCGGTATCCATGGCGCTGCGCTTTACGGGCGTACCCGCCAACCAGCAGGGCTTTCGGTTTGGGCGCCAGGGGCATTTCACCCTGAGCCTGCAGTTCGCTCAAGTCGATGGAAAATCCGTTGAGCTGGTAATGCCGCACCTTTCTGAAGAGCCGGCGACCGGACGATTGCTGCCGGGCCATAGGCTTGTTGCACACGTAGCGGGTATGCCGGTGCATGGGCGCCGCTTCACCGCCCTGGTCAACGTCGAGACCTTCCTGCCTGCGGCTTTGCTGGCCGTCAGGGATGAAACGACATTTGAGGGGCAGGGCGGTTTTGAGTGGGCGCCCGGGGCCTGATGCCTCAGTCCGTGCGCTCCACCGAACCGATGAAGTTGGCCAGCTCGGCGGTCTGCGGATTGGCAAACAGGATTTTCGGGTCGCCCACTTCATGCACCTTGCCCTGGTGCATGAACACCAGCTTGTCACCCACTTCCCGGGCAAAACGCATCTCATGGGTGACCATGATCAGTGTCATGCCATCCTTGGCCAGTTGGCGCACTACGCTGAGCACTTCGTTGACCAGCTCCGGGTCCAGGGCCGAGGTGATTTCATCGCACAGCAGCACTTTGGGCGACATCGCCAGAGCCCGGGCGATTGCTACCCGCTGCTGCTGGCCGCCGGACAAACGATCGGGGAACGCGTCGAACTTCTCCCCCAGCCCAACGCGCTCAAGCATCTGTCGCGCCAATTGTGCGGCCTTGGCTTTCGGCACTTTCTGCACCACTTGCGGCGCAAGCATGACGTTTTCGCCCACCGTCAGGTGTGGGAACAGGTTGAACTGCTGGAACACCATGCCGACTTTCTGCCGCAGGGTGCGCAGGTCGGCGCGGGCGGCGTCGAGGTATTCGCCGTCGACTTCAATCACGCCGTCGTTGATCGACTCCAGGCCATTGAGGGTGCGCAGCAGGGTGGATTTGCCCGAGCCGCTGCGACCGATGATCGCCACCACCTGGCCTTCTTCGACACTCAGGTCGATGCCCTTGAGTACGTGGTGATCGCCGTAATACTTATGCAGGGCGGAAATTCTAAGCAGAGGCATGCAGTCTCCTTTCCAGGTAGCGCGCACTGAGGGACAAGGGGTAGCAGAGCAGGAAGTAACCCAGCGCCACCAGGCCATAGACCATGAAGGGTTCGAAGGTAGCGTTGGCGAGCATGCCGCCGGTCTTGGTCAGCTCGGTGAAGCCGATGATCGAGGTCACGGCGGTGCCCTTGACCACTTGCACCGAGAAACCCACGGTTGGCGCCACGGCAATGCGCAGGGCCTGGGGCAGGATCACGTAGCGCAATTGCTCCAGCGGGTTCAGGGCCAGGCTCGCGGACGCCTCCCATTGGCCGTGGGCGATGGAGTCGACGCAGCCACGCCAGATTTCGGCCAGGTAGGCGCTGGTGAACAGGGTCAAGGCAATCGCCGCCGCCAGCCAGGGCGAAATGTCCACGCCGAGCAAGGCGATGCCGAAGAACACCAGGAACAGTTGCATCAACAGCGGCGTGCCCTGGAACAGCTCGATATAGGTGCGGGCGACATTGCGCGGGAACGCCTTGGTGCTGATGCGCATAGTCATCACCAGCAAGCCGATCACGCCGCCGCCGATGAACGCCACCAGCGACAGCAGCAAGGTCCACTGCAAACCGGTGAGCAGGTTGCGCACGATGTCCCAGAACGAAAAATCACTCATCGGGCGTTCCTCATGACATAGCGCCGGCCGATCCAGTTCAGCAATTGGCGGATCATCAACGCCATGCACAGGTAGACCAGGGTTGTCAGCGCATAGGTTTCAAAGGCGCGGAAGTTGCGCGACTGGATAAAATTGGCGGCAAAGCTCAGTTCCTCGGTGGCGATCTGCGAGCAGACCGCCGAGCCGAGCATCACGATGATGATCTGGCTGCTCAGGGCCGGCCAGACCTTGCCCAGCGCGGGCAGCAACACCACATGGCGGAACGCCTCGAAACGTGTCATCGCCAGCGCGGCCGCCGCTTCCAGTTGCCCGCGGGGGATCGCCTGGATCCCGGCGCGGATGATCTCGGTGGAGTACGCCCCCAGGTTGATCACCATCGCCAGCACTGCCGCCTGCCATTCGGTGATTTTCAGGCCGAGGGACGGCAGGCCGAAGAAGATGAAAAACAACTGCACCAGGAACGGCGTGTTGCGGATCAACTCGACGTACACGCCGAAGATCCAACTGAACGGCTGGATCTTCCACGCCCGCACCACAGCGCCGACGATTCCCAGCGCCACACCCAGCACGGCGCCGATGGCGGTCAGTTCAAGTGTGAACAGCGCGCCGCGCAGCAACAGATCGGTATTGGCCAGGACCGGCACAAAGTCGAATTGATAGGCCATAGGCTAACCCTCGTTACCGCGCTCAGAGATCAGCCGGCAGCGGCTCTTTGAGCCACTGCAATGCATTCTTTTCCAGGCTGCCGTCGGCCTTGGCCGCGACCAGGATCTGGTTCACCTTGTCCAGCAGCGCCGGCTCGTTCTTGTTCACGCCCACGTACACCGGCGAGTCCTTGAGCTTCACTTTCAGTGCCGGCACGCGCTTGGGGTTGCGTTCGCTGATGGCCACCATCACCACGTTGCCGCTGGCGATCAGGTCCACCTGGCCGGCGAGGTAGGCGGCGATGGTCGAGTTGTTGTCTTCAAAGCGCTTGATCGTCGCCTCTTTAGGCGCCACGGCGGTCAGCTCGATGTCTTCGATGGCGCCACGGGTCACGCTGATGGTTTTGCCCTTGAGGTCGTCAACGGTGCTGATCGGCGCATCGGGAGGGCCGAATACGGCGAGGTAGAAGGGCGCGTAGGCCTTGGAGAAGTCGATGACCTTCTCGCGCTCGGCGTTCTTGCCCAGGCTGGAAATCACCAGGTCGACCTTGCCGGTGGTGAGGAACGGGATGCGGTTGGTGCTGTTGACCGGGGTCAGTTCAAGCTTGACCTTGAGCTGGTCGGCCAAAAGCTTTGCGGTGTCGATGTCCAGGCCGCGGGGCTTCATGTCCGGGCCGACCGAGCCGAACGGCGGGAAATCCTGGGGCACGGCCACCTTGAGGGTGCCACGGGCGACGATATCGTCCAGACCGTTGGCCTGGGCGGGCGCCTGGCTCAGCATCAGGCTGGCAAACAGGGCAGTGAGCAGGGCGCTGCAACGCTTGGTCATGGCGACTCTCCGAAAAGGACGAAAGGATTTTCCGGTTTTTGCCAGTGCACAGCCCATGCCAGCACCGCCGTATTTCGCGCCAGAGCCGGTGGCTGTTGAGTCTTGGCGGTCTTACTGGTCTGAACAGTTACTGGGTTTTCTGCACCCTTTTCGAGCGCCGTCAAAACCGCGCGAGCCCCTTTGGGGCGTGGCTTGCCGGGCGCTGCGAATAGCTTTACAACTAGCCGCTCAGTTGACTGGAAACCTGAGTTTCTTATGAATTCCATCGCCCAAGCCGTACCGGAAGTGGCGCTACAGGCCATCCGCAAATTGATCGCTGACGAGGGCTTCGGGCCGGGTGATGCGTTGCCCTCCCAGCGCGACCTGGCGCTGCAATTGGGCGTGAGCCGGGCCTCTTTGCGTGAAGCCTTGTCGTCACTCAGTGCCTTGGGCGTGGTAAGTGTGCAGCCGGGCAAAGGCGTGTTCGTGCAAGCAGTCGAAGAGCTGCCGGGGTTGGCCTGGCCGTTTACGGCGCAGGCGACGCCGCTGGATATCTTTCAACTGCGCTACGCCCTGGAAGGTTTTGCGGCGGGGCTGGCGGCGGTGACGCTGACCACCGGGGAGTTGGACATCCTGGAAGATAACGTCGAGGCGATGCGCAAGGAGCTGAAGGCCGGTGATTTCGAGGCAGCCGCCCGGCTGGACTTCGAATTCCACCGGCGCATCCTGCTGGCCAGCGGCAATCAGGCGATGGTGAGCATCCTCAGCGCCAGTGCCGAGGTGTTCCTGGAGAGCCAGAAACTACCGTTCATCCGGCCGGAGCGGGCCATGGAGACCTGGCAGGAGCACCGCAAGGTCCTCCGTGCCCTGGCCCGACGCGCCAGCGGGGCGGCGCAGAAAAGCATGCAGGAACATGTGCGTAACGCGGCGTTGCGTACAGGGATTGCCTTCATCACTCCCGTAACCCCATGAGTTGGGCTATACCCAAACTCATGCGCCATCATAGGAAGAGTCAATCAGCTGCAGCTTCCTGAACGCGGGAAGGGCGGCTATGATGGGCAACGTTTTTTTTGCTTACAACCCGGAGACATCCATGAGCAACGATCTTATCAAGCACGTCACCGACGCGACCTTCGAGGCCGAAGTACTGAAGGCCCAGGGCCCGGTGCTGGTTGACTACTGGGCTGAGTGGTGCGGTCCTTGCAAAATGATCGCTCCGGTCCTGGACGACATTGCCACCACTTACGAAGGCAAGTTGACCATTGCCAAGCTGAACATCGACGACAACCAGGAAACTCCGGCCAAGCACGGCGTGCGTGGTATCCCGACCCTGATGCTGTTCAAGAACGGCAACGTCGAGGCCACCAAGGTCGGCGCGCTGTCGAAGTCCCAGCTGCAAGCTTTCCTCGACGCCAATATCTAAGCGTCCTCAAAAAGCCCCGCAATTTGCGGGGCTTTTTCGTGAAACAGGGCTAGACGCTCTGAAACTCAGGTGGTACATTCGGCCCCGCACTGGTTTCTCCACTGCCCCCTGCAAGCCGTCGCCGACGCTCTCCTTTTCGATTAGTACGCGATCCTGTCGCCTTCTCTGCGGCGCGGCCTCATTAAGCCAAAAGCTTAATTTCCCCCCCTCCATAAATGATTACGTCATTCCTATATGAATCTGACTGAACTCAAGCAAAAGCCGATTACCGAACTGCTCGAATTGGCCGAACAGATGGGCATAGAAAATATGGCCCGTTCGCGCAAGCAGGACGTGATTTTCTCCCTGCTGAAAAAGCACGCGAAAAGCGGCGAGGAAATCTCCGGTGATGGCGTGCTGGAGATTCTCCAGGACGGCTTCGGCTTCCTCCGCTCTGCAGACGCTTCCTATCTCGCCGGCCCAGACGATATCTACGTCTCGCCGAGCCAGATCCGTCGCTTCAACTTGCGCACCGGTGACACCATCGTTGGCAAGATCCGCCCTCCAAAGGAAGGCGAGCGTTATTTCGCTCTGCTCAAGGTCGACACGATCAACTACGATCGTCCCGAGAACGCGAAAAACAAGATTCTCTTCGAGAACCTGACGCCGCTGTTCCCGACCGTGCGCATGAAGATGGAAGCCGGCAACGGTTCCACCGAAGACTTGACCGGTCGCGTCATCGACCTGTGTGCCCCGATCGGCAAAGGCCAGCGCGGCCTGATCGTGGCCCCGCCGAAAGCCGGCAAGACCATCATGCTGCAGAACATCGCAGCGAACATCGCCCGTAATAACCCTGAAGTTCACCTGATCGTGTTGCTTATCGATGAGCGTCCGGAAGAAGTAACCGAAATGCAGCGCACCGTGCGCGGCGAAGTGGTTGCCTCGACGTTCGATGAGCCGCCAACCCGCCACGTGCAGGTTGCCGAAATGGTGATCGAGAAGGCCAAGCGCCTGGTCGAACACAAGAAAGACGTGGTGATCCTGCTCGACTCCATCACCCGTCTGGCCCGTGCCTACAACACCGTGATCCCAAGCTCCGGCAAGGTGCTCACCGGTGGTGTCGATGCCCACGCCCTGGAGAAGCCGAAACGTTTCTTCGGCGCTGCGCGGAACATCGAAGAAGGCGGCTCGCTGACCATCATCGCCACCGCACTGGTTGAAACCGGTTCGAAGATGGATGAAGTGATCTACGAAGAGTTCAAAGGTACCGGCAACATGGAACTGCCTTTGGACCGTCGTATCGCCGAGAAGCGGGTGTTCCCGGCCATCAACATCAACCGTTCCGGCACGCGCCGCGAAGAGTTGCTGACCGCCGATGACGAACTGCAGCGCATGTGGATCCTGCGCAAGCTGTTGCACCCGATGGACGAAGTTGCGGCCATCGAGTTCCTGATCGACAAGCTGAAAACCACCAAGACCAACGACGAGTTCTTCCTGTCGATGAAGCGCAAGTAACACGACGCTTCGGTCAAAAAGGATGGCGCCCCATGGGGCGCCATTTTTTTTGTTTCTGGAAAAGGAGTTTTGGCTTTAGTGTGTGTCTGTTTAGAAACAAATTCGCGTGTGTGACTACACTCGCTGTCCATCCGATCAGGCAAATTACAAGATTTTATGACCATTCTCGCTTATCGCAGGGACATTGACGGCCTGCGTGCCATAGCTGTGCTCGCTGTTGTGCTGTTTCATTTTGGTGTACCGGGCTTTACCGGCGGCTTTGTCGGCGTCGACGTGTTTTTCGTGATCTCCGGCTACTTGATCACCTCGATCATCTGGCGCGAGCGTGAGGCCGGCCGTTTCAGTTTTGTCAGCTTCTGGGCCCGTCGAGCGCGGCGTATCCTGCCGGCACTGTTCGTGATGATGCTCGGCGCGCTGGTGGTGGGCTGGTTCCTGCTGGCGCCCAAGGATTACAGCGAGTTGGGGCGCTCGATACATAACCAGGTGGTGTTTATCTCCAACCTGTTTTTCATGCGTCAGGACGGTTACTTTGATGTGGCCTCCGATATCAAACCATTGCTGCATACCTGGTCATTGTCGGTTGAAGAACAGTTCTACATCCTCTTCCCACTCCTGCTGACACTGCTGTCGAGCCGGCTCAAATATTGGCGCACGGCGCTGTTCGTGTTGTTGCTGGTGTCATTCGGCATGAGTACATGGGCGGTGGCCCACGCTCCGGAACGAGCCTTTTTCCTGCTGCAGATGCGTGCCTGGGAGCTGTTGGCGGGTGCAATGCTGGCGGTAATGCCGGTACGCGAGTACCGCGCCAGCCCGGCGTTGGCGCAGGCCGTCAGCCTGGCCGGCCTCGGCCTGATCCTGCTGGCGGTCTTCGCGTATGACCCGAGCACGCCGTTTCCCGGCGCCGCAGCGCTGTTGCCGGTGGCGGGCGTGGTCTGCCTGATTTGGGCCAACGGCCAGCAAACTACCCTGATGAGCAAGCTGCTGGGTAGCCGCTTGCTGGTGGGGATTGGCCTGATCTCCTACTCCTGGTACCTGTGGCACTGGCCGGTGTACGTGTTTGGCAAGTACGCCAGTGTCGACGGGCTGGGTCCGTGGGAGCTTGGTGCACTGTTTGTGTTGAGCCTGGTGCTGGGTTATGCGTCCTGGCGGTTTGTCGAGGCGCCGTTCCGTGAGCGTCGGCTGTTGGCAGGGCGCAAGCAAATCCTGGTGGCGGCTGGTATCGCGCTGCTTGGGGTGGGACTGCTCGGCAAAGGCCTGGTCCTGACGAAGGGCTTGCCTTGGCGCCTGTCGCCCGAGGCGCTGCAGTTTGCCCAGGCGCGCGAGTGGAGCCCGGACCTTATGGCCTGCCTGGTGGATGGTGGGAAAAATCGCCACCATGGATTTTGTCATTTCGGGCCTGAGTCCGCGCCGACGCGCGCGCTGGTCTGGGGCGATAGCCATGCCACGGCGCTGGTTCCGGCGTTGCGAGACGGCGCCAGCAAGTACGGTGTCAGCGTCACCCAGGCAGGTTATGCCGGTTGCCTGCCGTTTAATCGCAAGGAAAGCGTTCCGGGCTGCTTGACCTTTAACCAGCAGGTCACGCAACTGCTCGGCAAGGAAACCTTTAGCGACGTGGTGCTGGTGGCGCGCTGGAGCCTGTATGTCTATGGGCAGCGCGATGGTGATACCGAGGCTTCGTTGCTGGACCCGGCGACCGGAACCTATGACCGCGCCTTCGCCGAGCGGCGCTTCGCTGAAAGTCTCGGCGCCCTTGTGCAGCAATTGCGCGCCAGCGGCCATCGGGTGTGGCTGGTCAAGGAAGTCCCCCTGCAGGAATTCAGTCCGCCTTACCGCCTGAGTCGCCTGGCGATGCTCGGCCGGCCCACCGACAAAGAAGGCATGCCCCTGGATGAGCACCTCCAGCGCCAGGCCTATATCAGCAGCGTATTCGAGCGCATGGCGGCGGCTGATCCCGGGGTAAAGGTAATGGATCCGGCGCCCAAGTTATGCAGTGCGAATGACTGGTGCCGGGTGGAACTGGACGGTCAGTCGCTGTACACCGACGACAATCACCTCTCGGCGGTTGGTTCGCGGTATGTCGAGGCGTTTCTTGAACCCTTGTTCAAAGCCTTGCGCGATGAAACCCAGGCATCGGCTCTTTGAGTCTGTGTCGTCGGCAATGCTGCTCAATAAGCTGCCAGCGACCGTAAGAGCAGGTAGGATGTACGCCTATTTTACGGGTGGCATGGTTAATGAAATTCAAGGATCTTCGGGATTTCGTGCAGCAACTTGAGCAGCGCGGAGAGTTGAAACGTATCCAGGTGCCGATTTCCCCGGTCCTGGAGATGACTGAGATTTGCGACCGCACCTTGCGCAACAAGGGCCCGGCGCTGCTGTTCGAAAACCCGGTGGGCTTTGATATCCCGGTGCTCGGCAACCTGTTCGGCACTCCCGACCGCGTGGCGTTTGGCATGGGCGCCGAGTCGGTCAGCGAACTGCGCGAGATCGGCAAGCTGCTGGCCTTCCTCAAGGAACCGGAGCCGCCCAAGGGTCTGAAGGACGCCTGGTCGAAGCTGCCCATCTTCCGCAAGATCATTGCCATGGCCCCCAAGGTCGTGAAAGACGCGGTTTGCCAGGAAGTGGTGATCGAAGGCGAGGATGTCGACCTCGGCATGCTCCCCGTGCAGACCTGCTGGCCTGGCGACGTCGGCCCGCTGATCACCTGGGGCCTGACCGTCACCAAGGGCCCGAACAAGGACCGCCAGAACCTCGGCATCTACCGTCAGCAAGTGATCGGCCGCAACAAGGTCATCATGCGCTGGCTGAGCCACCGTGGCGGCGCCCTGGATTTCCGTGAGTGGTGCGAAAAGCACCCCGGCCAGCCATTCCCTGTTTCCGTGGCCCTGGGCGCCGACCCGGCGACCATCCTCGGCGCCGTCACGCCGGTGCCCGACAGCCTGTCCGAGTACGCTTTCGCGGGCCTGTTGCGCGGCAATCGCACTGAGCTGGTGAAATGCCGCGGTAACGACCTGCAAGTGCCGGCCACCGCCGAAATCATCCTCGAAGGCGTGATTCACCCGGGCGAGATGGCCGATGAAGGCCCCTACGGCGACCACACCGGCTACTACAACGAAGTCGACAGCTTCCCGGTGTTCACCGTCGAGCGCATCACCCACCGGGTCAAGCCGATCTACCACAGCACCTACACCGGCCGCCCGCCGGATGAGCCGGCGATCCTCGGCGTGGCGTTGAACGAAGTGTTTGTGCCGATCCTGCAAAAGCAGTTTCCGGAAATCACCGATTTCTACCTGCCGCCCGAAGGCTGCTCGTATCGCATGGCCATCGTGACGATGAAGAAGTCGTACCCCGGCCACGCCAAGCGGGTAATGCTGGGTGTGTGGTCGTTTTTGCGACAGTTCATGTACACCAAGTTCGTTATTGTCACCGACGACGACATCAACGCCCGGGACTGGAACGACGTGATCTGGGCTATCACCACGCGCATGGACCCCAAGCGCGACACGGTGATGATCGACAATACGCCGATCGACTACCTCGACTTTGCTTCCCCGGTATCGGGCCTCGGCTCGAAAATGGGCCTGGACGCCACCCATAAATGGCCGGGTGAAACCACCCGCGAATGGGGCCGCGTGATCGTCAAGGACGAAGCGGTCACTGCCCGTGTCGATGCGCTCTGGAAAGAATTAGGAATAGATTGATGCGTGTAACCCTGCAGCCTTCCGGTGCGGTACTTGAACTGACGCCCGGCGAGCGGATCCTCGAGGGCGCGCGCCGCCTGGGCTACGATTGCCCCCAGGCCTGCCGCAATGGCGTGTGCCACGTGTGCGCGGCGCTGCTGGTGGAAGGCCGGGTGCAGCAAGCCGGTGAGGTGCGTGACCATGGCGAGTTCTATACCTGCATTGCCGAACCGCTGGAAGATTGCATTGTGTTGTGGGATGGCGTGCTGGCGCCGGGAGAATTGCCGGTGCGCAAACTGTCTTGCCAACTGAGTGAATGCGTTGAAGTGGGCGGTGACGTCTGGCGCGTACGCCTGCGGGCACCAGCCGGCAAGGCGGTGCGCTACCACGCCGGGCAATACCTGATGATCGAGCGGGAAAACGGCGAGAAGTCGGCGTTCTCCCTGGCCTCGGCGCCCCACGCCGGGCGCGAGCTGGAATTGCACGTGCTGGCCCGGGAAGACAGCGCCCGCAGCCTGCTGGAGCAGTTGCAGCGCAACCAGATGGCCCGCATCGAAATGCCGTTTGGCGACACCCACCTGGCGGAACTGCCCGACGGGCCGCTGGTGCTGATCGCCGCCGGCACCGGCATGGCCCAGATGCATAGCCTGATCGAACACTGTCGCGCCAGTGGCTTCAAGCACCCGGTGCATCTGTATTGGGGGGTACGTCGACCGGAAGACTTCTACGATATCGAGCACTGGGACCAGTGGCTGCAACTGCCCAACCTGTTCCTGCACAAAGTGGTCAGCGACCTGTGTGGCTGGGAAGGGCGCTGCGGGCTGTTGCATGAAGCGGTGTGCGAAGACATCAGCGACCTCAAGGCCGTGCATGTCTACGCCAGCGGTTCACCGGCGATGATCTACGGCACTCTGGATGCGCTGGTCGAGGCCGGCATGGATGCACACCAGATGCGTGCTGACGTATTTGCCTACGCACCCCGCCCTTAACGTGTGGCGAGGGAGCTTGCTCCCGCTGGGCTGCGCAGCGGCCCCGAAACAGTCGCTGTGTTCTATCTTTAAGATCGCATGAACTTCAGGGGCCGCTTCGCGACCCAGCGGGAGCAAGCTCCCTCGCCACAGAAGCCTTTCAGCGGCTCGATCAGAAACGAACGCCCGTGGTCACCATCGCCGCATTGAACCCGAGCAACACCAGCTCGGCGGCGACCGGCCCGTAGTGGGTGCCCACCGAGGGGATGATCACCGGCGCTACCCCCAGTCCATTCAGCGGAATCTTGTCGCGGTACTTGCCGCGATAGCCCTGGATCAAACCCCCTGTCAGCTTCAAGTACACCGGGTAATCGGGCATGTCGTAGCGTTTGCCGGCATAGGCGTAGTACGAACGCTGGCTGAACGAGTTGCGAAACGTCGCCCCGCCATACACCAGGCCTGACGCTTCATTGCGCTCCAGGCCGATCAGGTCCTGGTTGTTGTTGTGGTCCTTGTCCGGCGCAAAATGCCGGGTGTAGACGCTCGTCTGGGCATACCAGAAGCCTTTTTCGTCCTGGGTCGGCACTTCCGCCGCCAGGGCGGTGGTGGCCTGTGCCAGGAACAACAGGCTGGGCAGTCGGTATTTCATGGAGTGACCTCGGTAGTCGATTCGGTTGGCGGCCAGGTGGGTCGTGACAGGCGCCTATTTTGAAGGCTCAGCGTGCCCCCAGGCTGAACCTGCGCTGAAACTACAGGGATTGAGGCAGCCAATCCTGATGAGCGGAGCGGCCTGGGCTTATGCATTCGCTTATTCTTTAAAGGTATTTAATTTGTTACATAAATATCATTAAGCTATATGCCAACGGACTACCGACTTTCTGCCAATAACCAATAAATGACCGCCACCGTCCGCCACACGGATCGATCGTACGAGCTCAGAGCATTGACGTTCTGGCTTTTGATTCCAAGGGGAGCGGTATGGGGAGCAACAAGCAGCACCTGCTGTACACGGCGATTTTGTCGGCTAATTTGCTGACCGCTGTGGGATTCAGTCCAGTGGCATCCGCCGAAACGGCCACTGCCGATGTACCCAAACTCGATACAGTCATTGTCACCGGCACCCGCGCCCAAGAGCGCACCGCCAGTGCCTCGTTGTCACCTATCGATGTGATTTCCGGCGACACCTTGCGCAGCACCGGCTCTGATGAGTTGGGCGCGGTGTTGGCCCGATTGATTCCTTCCATCAACTTTCCACGCCCGAGCCTGGTAGACGGTGCCGAACTGGTGCGCCCGGCGCAGCTGCGTGGCCTGTCACCGGACCAGGTGTTGGTGCTGGTCAACGGCAAGCGCCGCCACACCAGTGCCTTCGTCAATCTCGGCGGTGCGGTTGGGCGTGGCTCGGCGCCGGCGGATTTGAATGCGATCCCGTTGTCGGCGGTCGACCATATCGAGGTGCTGCGTGACGGCGCATCGGCCCGCTACGGCTCCGATGCGATTGCCGGGGTGATCAACGTGATCCTCAAGCATGACGACAACGGCGGCTCGATCACCAGCAAGTTTGGTGAGTACAAGAAGGGCGACGGTATCCAGCGCAACCTCAGCGGCAACACCGGTGTGGCGCTGGGCGATAACGGGTTTATCAACATCTCTGCCGAAGGCGCCGACAACGAT
Organism: Pseudomonas sp. I8001; assembly: GCF_013385345.1. Lineage (NCBI taxonomy): Bacteria > Pseudomonadati > Pseudomonadota > Gammaproteobacteria > Pseudomonadales > Pseudomonadaceae > Pseudomonas > Pseudomonas sp. I8001. The sequence goes on along the minus strand of NZ_JACAQC010000007.1, from coordinate 380,429 downwards.
TACACCAACCGCGCCGGCAAGGACCTGCGTCCGGGCAGCGTTGGTTCGACGACCTACGGCCAGCGGGTGTTCCGCCAGGGCGAGCCGGCCACTGACCAGGGCAAGCTGTTTCTCAACTCGGAATATTCCTTCAGCGATGCGGCCGAGTTCTATGCGTTTGGCGGCTACAGCAAGACCCGCGGCGAGACGGCGGCGTTCTACCGGGCCAGTAACGCGAGCAACAACATTCCTGCGCTCAACCCCAATGGTTACCTGCCGTTGATTCGCGGTGACGTGGAAGACACGTCCCTGGCGGTCGGCCTGCGCGGCTTGTTGGCCTATGACTGGCACTACGATGTGTCGGTCAACTACGGCAAGAACCAGTACCAGATCGGTACCGAAACCATCAACACCTCGCTGGGCCTGGCCACGCCGCGCAAGTTCGACAACGGCACGTTGGTCAATGACCAGAAGCAACTCAGCCTGGACCTGTCGCGGGAATTCAGCCTGGGCTGGTTGCCGTATCCGGTGTCGGTGGCGTTTGGCGGCGAATACCTGGACCAGGGTTACCAGATCAAGGCGGGCGACCCGGCGTCCTACTACCAGACCGGCAGTTCGGGCCTGGGCGGCTTCCGTGATTCCGACGCCGGCACCAGCACACGCCACAACTGGGCGCAGTACCTGGACCTGGAAACCAACTTCACCGAAAAACTCAGTGCCTCCGCCGCCGTGCGCCACGAGGACTACAGTGATTTTGGTTCCAACGTCAGCGGCTCGCTCTCGGCGCGCTACGACTTCACTCCGCAAGTGGCCTTGCGCGGCAGTGTTTCCAACGGTTTCCGTGCGCCGTCCCTGGCCCAGCAAAACTTCGCCTACACCTCGTCGCAACTGATCGGCAACACCATCCAGGAAGCCGGCACCTTCCCGGCCAACAGCCAGGTGGCGCGCCTGCTCGGCGCTGAAGACCTGAAAGCCGAGAAGTCCCGCAACTACAGTCTCGGCCTGGTGCTGGAGCCGACCGACAACCTGACCGTGACCGCCGATGTCTACCGTATCGACATCAGCGACCGCATCAGCCTGTCCTCCAATCTGGACCTGAGCAAGAACCCGGCTGCGCTCGCGTATCTGCAGGCCAATGGCGTCGGCAACATCAACTACACCACGGTGCGCTACTTCACCAACGCCACCGACACCACCACCAATGGCGTCGACCTGGTGGCCAACTATCGCTACCAACTGGACAACGGTGTGCGCTGGAACAGCACCGTGGGCTACAACTACAACCACACCAAGGTCACCGACGTAAAAGCCAACCCGTCCGTGCTGGATAGCCTGGGCGCGAGCCTGGTTCGGGTCGACCGTCGCGAGCGCATCGGCCTGCTGGGCGATACCACGCCACAGCACAAGCTGAGCCTGGGCAACGACCTGAGTTTCGGCAACTGGGCGCTGCACAGTAATTTGGTGCGCTATGGTTCATTCACCAGCTACCAGGCCGACCCGACCAACGACCAGCGCTTCAAGGCCGCCTGGCTGTTGGACCTGTCAGCCGACTACAAGCTGAAAAACTGGACCTTCACCGTTGGCGGCGACAACGTCACCGACAAATACCCGGAAAAACTCAATGCCTACGCCAGCAGTGGTGGCAATTTGGCCTATAGCACTTTTTCGCCGTACGGTTACAGCGGCGCGTTCTATTACGGTAAAGTTGCTTACAACTGGTAACAGCTTCTCGTAACAACAAAGGAGACCTAAGCGATCTGCCATGACCGCCATTGAATCTGATCTTTTGCAATTGGCTTACCCTCCGCGGCTCGATCTGGGGCCGCAACTCACTCACGAACAGTTGATGAGCTCGATGCAAGCCACCATGGCGCTGCACAAGGGTGGGCCGGTCTGGCTATTCGCTTACGGTTCGCTGATCTGGCGGCCTGAATGTTCGTCGACACAGCGGATGCGGGCGCGGGTCCACGGTTATCACCGGGGCTTGTACCTGTGGTCCCATGAGCACCGGGGCACGCCGGAAATACCGGGGTTGGTGTTTGGCCTGGATCGCGGCGGCTCGTGCAGCGGGTTTGCCTACCGCTTGCCGGAAGATCAACTGGAGGCCTCGCTGTATGCCCTGTGGCAGCGCGAGATGCCGTATCCCTCGTACCGGCCGCACTGGCTCAGCTGTCGTCTGGAAGATGGCAGCCAGGTGCAGGCATTGGGATTTGTCCTGGAACGGCACCTGCCCAGTTATGCCGGCAATTTGCCCGACATCGTGCTGAATCACGTGTTGCAAAGCGCTTGCGGGCGTTACGGCACTACGCGCGATTATGTCGAGCAGACCGTCAACGCCCTGCGTAGCCACGCCATGCCAGACAAGAATCTGGAGGCGCGGCTCAAGCGGTGTTCCAAAGGCTGTTCCGACGATTAACGTGCGGCACTGACGCTATTGGTGTGCCACAAGGTGGGGATCAGGAACGCGATGGCCAGCAGGCACGCGCCGATCAGCAATACGAAACCACCGTCCCAGCCGAAATGGTCAACGGTGTAGCCCATGGCCGCACTCGCTGCCACTGAACCACCCAGGTAACCGAACAAGCCCGTAAAGCCCGCTGCGGTACCGGCGGCTTTTTTCGGTGCCAGTTCCAGCGCCTGCAGGCCGATCAGCATCACCGGGCCGTAGATCAGGAAGCCGATGGAGAACAGCGCGATCATGTCGATCATCGGGTTGCCCGGCGGGTTGAGCCAGTAAACCAGGGTCGCCACGGTGACCAGGCCCATGAACACAATGCCGGTCAGGCCACGGTTGCCACGGAAGATCTTGTCCGACATCCAGCCGCACAGCAGCGTGCCCGGAATGCCCGCCCACTCGTAGAAGAAGTACGCCCACGAGGTTTTATCCACGTCGAAGTGCTTGGCTTCCTTGAGGTACGTCGGTGCCCAGTCCAGCACGCCGTAGCGCAGCAGGTAGACGAAGACGTTGGCGAAGGCGATGTACCAGAGCATTTTGTTGCGCAGCACGTACTTGACGAAGATTTCCTTGGCGCTGAATTCGTCCTCGTGGCTGGCGTCGTAGCCTTCCGGGTAATCGTTCTTGTATTGCTCGATGGGCGGCAGGCCCACCGATTGCGGGGTGTCGCGCATGGTGATGAAGGCAAACGCCGCCACCAGCAGGGCCACGGTAGCCGGGACGTAGAACGCCGCGTGCCAGTCGTTGAACCAGGCCATGCCCAGCAGGAACAGCGGGCCGATCAAGCCGCCGCCGACGTTATGCGCCACGTTCCATACGGAAACCACACCGCCACGTTCCTTCTGCGACCACCAGTGCACCATGGTCCGCCCACTTGGCGGCCAGCCCATGCCCTGGGCCCAGCCGTTGATGAACAGCAGAATGAACATCATGGTCACGCTGGAGGTAGCCCAAGGTGCGAAACCGAAAATGAACATCACCCCGGCGGACACCAACAGGCCGAAGGGCAGGAAGTAGCGCGGGTTGGAGCGGTCGGACACCAGCCCCATGAGGAACTTGGACAGGCCGTAGGCAATTGCGATCGCCGACATTGCCAGGCCCAGCTGGCCACGGGTGTAACCCTCGTCGATCAGGTACGGCATGGCCAGGGAGAAGTTCTTGCGCAGCAGGTAGTACCCGGCGTAACCGAAGAAAATACCGGCGAAGATCTGCCAGCGCAGGCGTCGGTACGTGCTATCTATTTTTTCTTCAGGCAGGGGCGCCTGATGTGCGGCAGGACGGAAGAAAGCAAACATTCAAGAGCTCCAGATTTCTTGTTTTGACTGCGGATGCGAATGTTACAGTTTCGTTACCGAAAATAGCACCGCCTCTTATCTGCGGGCATAGGAATTGAGTGCAATTGCATGTTCTTTTACGAACATGTCGCTTAGAGGCAAGTGAGGGGCGTTTTCAGGCGGGAATGCCAAGAAGCTGTGGTGAGGGAGCAAGCTCCCTCACCACAGGCAGTGATTCGGTTCAGTTGCCGTTGGCGGCTGCGATATCACCTGGAAGCAGGTGTTCCTGGATCTTCTGGCTGCGGGATTCCACCAGTTGACCCTGGTCGTCGAAGCGCAACACGATCAGCCAGTCATACACATTTTCCGGCCATTTCTTCATGCCGGTCAGCGCCGCGCCGTCACCGCCGAAGGCCTCGATCAACTTGTCGATATGCCCGTGATGCCAGGCGATCAACACGGTCTGCGCCTGGTTGGACTTGCGCAGGGATTTCACCAGCTTGCCGACTTGATCGTCTGAGTAGGGTGTTTCAAGCGGGAGCTGCAGGCGCTGGGCCAGGGGTGTCAGGGTCAGGCGCGGGCGGGAGCTTTCCTTGCTGTCGCTGGTGGCGATCAGCCGCTGGGGCACCACGGAGATGCCGTTCAACAGCAGCGGGTCGAAATAGCTGGCGTAGGCCGCCGCCCGTTGTTCGCCCTTGGGGCTCAGCAACGGACCTTCATCGGGTTTTTCCGCATGGCGCACGATCAGCACCGTCACGTTGTTCAGCCCGCGTACATCCTTGCCCTCTTTATGGGCAAAGGCGTGAGCCGACACCATCATCAACAACCCCAGAAACAGCGCGCGCAGCGGTGTGACCATTATTCATTCCTGCCAGTGAGTGAGTGCCTCGGCCGATCATGGGCCCAGGCACTCCGCGGACAAAATGAAACAATAGTCAGCGTAGCTGCACCACGACCTTGCCCACAGCCTTGCGCTGGCCGAGGTCGTTGATCGCCTGCGCCGCCTGCTCCAGCGGGTACACCTGGGACACCAGCGGCTTCAACTTGCCCTCGGCGAACCAGCCGAACAGTTGCTGGAAGTTGGCGGCATTGTCCTGCGGCTGGCGCTGGGCGAACGACCCCCAGAACACCCCGACCACCGCCGCGCCCTTGAGCAGCGCCAGGTTCACCGGCAGCTCGGGAATGCGCCCGCTGGCAAAGCCCACCACCAGCAGCCGGCCATTCCAGGCGATGCCGCGAATGGCCTGGTCAAACAGGTCGCCGCCCACCGGATCGTAGATCACATCCACGCCGTTGCCGCCGGTAAGGCGTTTGATCTCGTCCTTGAGGCTGGCTTCGCTGTAGTTGATCAACTCATCGGCACCGGCAGCCTTGGCCACTGCCAGCTTGTCGGCGCTGCTGGCCGCGGCGATCACCCGGGCGCCCATGGCCTTGCCGATTTCCACCGCAGCCAGGCCGACGCCGCCGGAGGCACCGAGCACCAGCAGGGTTTCCCCGGGTTGCAGGTTGGCCCGTTGCTTCAGGGCGTGCATCGACGTGCCGTAGGTCATGCTGAAGGCGGCGGCGGTGTTGAAGTCCATGCTCGGCGGGATCGGCAGCACGTTGTAGCCCGGCACCGCGACCTGCTCGGCGAAGCTGCCCCAGCCGGTCAGGGCCATCACCCGGTCACCGACCTTCAGGTGGCTGACGTTCTCACCGACTTGGCTGATCACGCCTGCCGCTTCACCGCCCGGCGAAAATGGGAAGGGCGGCTTGAACTGGTACTTGCCCTCGATGATCAGGGTGTCCGGGAAATTGACCCCGGCCGCATGCACGTCCAACAGGATTTCGTTCTTCTTGATCGCCGGGCTTTCGACGTCTTCCAGCACCAGGTTTTCGGCGGGGCCGAAGGCTTTGCACAGCACAGCTTTCATCGGACTATTCCTTTTGGCGTGTTGGCCGATAAGTGTAGGTGGGCAGGGCGACGGGTCAACGAGCATGCCCCGGCCTGATAAGTCGCCATAAGCTTGTGCTCAGGGCTGCTAGCGTTATGCTACTGGGCAACCGAATTGAGGAATGAACTGTGAAAGCGTGGATCCTGTTGATGCTGGCCCTGACACTGCCGATGGCCGCCCAGGCCGAAGAAGCCAAAGAAGGCGAAGCGCCGAAGGTCAGCTATATCAGCCTGAGCCCGCCGTTTGTCGGTAACTACGGCCTGGATGGCACCGCGAAGCTGCGGGTGTTCAAGGCGGATATCGCCCTGCGGGTCACCGGTCCCGAGGCAGCCGCTGCCGTGAAAGCCAACGATGCGCTGATTCGCAACCAGTTGGTGGCGTTGTTTACCCAGCAGACCAACGACACCATGAGCAGCGTTGATGGGAAGGAAAAACTGCGCCAGGAAGCCCTGAAGCAGACCCAGCAAGTGATGAACGACGAAACCGGCAAGCCGCAGGTTGAGGATCTGTTGTTCAACAACCTGATCATCCAGTAAGCCGGTCGCTTCGCGCCCTTCGCGAGCAAGCCCGCTCCCACATTTAACCGCATTCTCATGTTAGAACTCGGTCAAGTGTGGGAGCGGGCTTGCTCGCGAAGAGGCCCTGACAGGCACCTCAGGAAGCCAGGCTCTTCCTGAACCGCGCCAACGCCACCGCAAAGAACAGCAACCCGATCCCCGCCAGCGCCAGCAAGTCCGGCCACACCACATTCACACCCGCATCCCGGAACAGAATCGCCGCACTCAGGCTCACAAAGTGCGTCGACGGCGAGCCCTGCATCACCCATTGCAACCACTGCGGCATGCTGTCCAGCGGCGTGCTGCCGCCGGACAACAGCAGCATCGGGATAATCACCGGGATCGCCAGCAGGCCAAACTGCGGCGTCGAGCGGGCGAGGGTGGCGAGGAAGATGCCGAGGGCAGTACTGGCAAACAGGTACAGCGCCGTCACCAGCAAAAACAAAGTCAGCGACCCGGCCAGCGGCACGCCGAGCAAGCCTTTCACCACCACTTCCAGCGACAGCCAGGTGCACAGCACCACCACCAGCATGTTGCTCCAGATTTTCGCCAGCATGATTTCCAGCGCAGTCAGCGGCAGCACCAGCAAATGGTCGAGGGTGCCGTGTTCGCGCTCACGCAGCAGCGCGGTGCCGGTCAGCACGATGGCGAGGATGGTGATGTTGTTGACGATCTGGATCACCGCCAGAAACCAGCCGCCTTCCAGGTTGGTATTGAACAGCGCCCGGGTGGTCAGCAGCGCCGGCGCCTTTTGGGCGGCATCGGCCTGGTTGCCATAGGTCAGCAATTCCCGCTGGAAAATCCGTCCGATATACCCGGCACCCATGAATGCCTGGCTCATGGCCGTGGCATCGACGTTGACCTGCACCCCCGGCTGGCGCCCGGCCAACAGGTCGGCCTGGAAATTCGCCGGTACGTTGATCACGAAGGTGTACTGGCCGCTGTCCATCACCTTGTCCAGTTGGTCGTACGGCAACGGCACCGCCGCCTGGAATTCCGGCGGTTGCAGTGCTTCGGCCAGTTGCCGGGAAAGCGCGCTGTGGTCTTCATCCACAAAGGCCACGCTGGCGTTGTGCACACCGATCACCGAGCCGGCGGCGGGCATATAGATGGCGACGGTAAAGGCGTAGAACAGGAACAGCAGCAACACGCTGTCGTGGCGCAGGCTGGTCAGTTCCTTGATGCCGAGGCGCAGGATATGGGCGAACTTGTGCATCTCAGGCCTCCTGCTTCTTGAGCATGATCAGGCTAAGCCCGGTGAACCCCAGGAAAAACCCGAACAGCGCCAGGCACTGTGGCCATAGCTGACGCAGGTCCAGGGCCTTGGTAAAGGTGCCCACCGCAATGTCGAGGAAGTAGCCCGCCGGGAACAACATGCCCATCAACGCGGCGGCGCCTTCCAGGGACGAGCGCGGCACGATCAGCCCGGAGAACTGGATGGTCGGCAGGCTGGTGATGATCATGGTGCCGAGGATCGCTGCGATCTGGGTGCGGGTGAACGCGGAAATCAGCAGGCCCATGCTGGTGGTGGCCAGCACATACAGCAGGCCGCCGAAAGCCAGGGTCACGCCGCTGCCCTTGAACGGCACGCCGAACAGCCAGCGGTTCATCGCCACCAGCAGGCCCAGGTTGATCAGGCTCACGGCCAGGTACGGCGCCTGCTTGCCCAACAGGAATTCCAGGCGGGTCAGGGGTGTGGCGTAGAAGTTGGTGATGGAGCCCAGTTCCTTCTCGCGCACGATCCCCAGGGCCGTGAGCATCGCTGGGATAAACGCGAGGATCAGCGCCATCACGCCGGGGCCGATAGCGTTCACGCTGACCACGTCCTGGTTGTAGCGAAAGCGGGTTTCCAGTTTGGCGGCGGCTTGCTGATTCAATGGTGTGCTGTTCAGTTCGGCCAGTTGTTGGAGGTTGGCCTGGTGCACGGCCTCGACATAATTGCGGCTGGTTTCCGCACGGAACGGCATGCCGCCATCGAGCCAGGCGGCCACGGCGGGTTGGCGGCCGGCGTAGAGATCGCGGCCGAATCCTGGCGGAATCTCCAGCGCCAGTTTGATCTCCGAGCGCTGCAGGCGTTTGTGCAGTTCGTTGGAGTCAGTGATCGGCGACTGTTCGGCGAAATAGCGCGAACTGCGAAAGGCTTCCAAGTAGGCCCGGCTTTGCGGCGTCTGGTCCTGGTCGTAGACGGCGAAGGCGAGTTTCTCCACGTCCAGGGAAATGCCGTAGCCGAAGATCACCATCATGAAAATCGCCCCCAACAGGGCGAAGGCCATGCGCACTTTGTCCCGCAGCAGTTCCTTGCCTTCGCGGCTGGCCACGGCCAACAGGCGGGCGACGCTGAACCCGCGTTTGCTGACGGGTGGGGCCATGGGTTCGCTGACGGTTTCGGAGGGCGCGGTGGCCGCTTCGGGCGCGCCTTGGGCCTGTTCCAGGCAGGTGACGAACGCCGCTTCCAGGGTTTCTCCGTGGAACTGCTGTTGCAGCGCGTCCGGCGTGTCGCAGGCCAGCACCTTGCCCGCGTGCATCAGCGAGATGCGGTCGCAGCGCTGGGCTTCGTTCATGAAGTGGGTGGACAGGAAGATCGTCACGCCCTGTTCCCGGGACAGTTCGATCAGCAGCCGCCAGAAGTCATCCCGCGCGGCCGGGTCGACGCCCGAGGTCGGCTCATCGAGGATCAGCACTTCCGGGCGGTGCAGCACCGCCACCGCCAGGGACAAGCGCTGGCGCAGGCCCAGCGGCAACTCGCCGGACGGCTGCTCGGCAACGTCGCCCAGGTCAAAACGCTTGATCAACTCGTCGATGCGCTGGCCGCTCTCGGCCTTGGGCAGGTCGAACAACTGCGCATGCAGCACCAGGTTCTGGCGCACGCTGAGTTCGCCGTACAGCGAGAAGCTTTGCGACATGAAACCCACGCGCTTGCGGGTGGCCAGGTCCTTGGCGTTGACCGGGTTGCCCAGCAGCGTGGCGGCGCCCTCGGTGGCGGGCATCAACCCGGTGAGGACTTTCATGGTGGTGGTCTTGCCGCAGCCGTTGGAGCCGAGGAAACCAAAGATCTCGCCCCGGCCAATCGCGAAGCTGACCTTGTTGACTGCCGTGAAGTCGCCGAATCGCAGGGTCAGGTCGTGGGCTTCGATGGCGATCTCGGTGTTATCGCTTTGCCGGGGCGGAATCACCAGCGGTTCGTTGTTATGGGCACTGTCGCCCTGGAAATGGGTGAAGGCTTCGTCCAGTTTGCCGCTGGGCGTCGCAGCGGCGAGTTCGCTGCTCAGGCCGTCGGCGATCAGCTTGCCGCGGTCGAGCATCAGGCAGTGTTCAAACTGCTCGGCTTCTTCCATGTAGGCGGTGGCCACCAGCAGTGTGAGCTGCGGGCGTTCGCTGCGTACGGTTTCCACCAGTTCCCAGAAGCGTCGACGGGACAGCGGGTCGACGCCGGTGGTGGGTTCGTCGAGGATCAACAGGTCCGGGTCGTGGATCAGTGCACAGCAAAGGCCGAGTTTCTGCTTCATGCCGCCGGAGAGCTTGCCGGCAGGTCGCTCGGCGAAGCGTGCGAGGTCGGTGGCCAGCAGCAGGTTGTGCATGCGCTGGTCGCAATCGGCCTTCGACAGGCCGAACAGCGTGGCAAAGAACCGGATGTTTTCGCTGATGGACAGCTCGGGGTACAGGTTGCCGCCCAGGCCCTGGGGCATAAAGGCGATGCGCGGGTACAGGCTGTTGCGGTGGCGGCGGTCTTCGATGGAGCCGCCGAGTACTTGCAGTTCGCCTTGTTGAAGCTTTTTGACCCCGGCGATCAAGCCCAGCAGGCTCGACTTGCCGGCGCCGTCCGGGCCGATCAACCCGCAGCGTGTGCCGGCGGGCAGGCTGAAGGCGATGTCGATCAGCGCCTGTTGCTTGCCGTAGCGATGGTTGATCCCCGTGGCGTGCAGCGCCAGGCCGTTCATTGCAGGTTGGCCGGCCAGTCCAGGTCAGCGGTGCGCACATAGCCGGCGCCGGGCATGCCCGGTTTGGCTTGGGGCACGGCGCTTGGTTGGGTCAGGCGCAGCTTGACCCGGAACACCAGCTTCTGGCGTTCGTCGCGGGTTTCCACTTCCTTGGGGGTGAACTGCGACTTGGCGGCGACGAAGCTGATTTTCGCCGGCAGCGGTTGCTTCGGCAGGGCGTCGAGGACGATCCGCGCCTCACTGCCGACGGTCAGGGCGCCGGTTACCGAAGCGGGCAGATACAGGTTCATGTATTGGTCGTTGGGGTCGATCAGCAGCAACACGCGGCCACCCGCGCCGAGCACTTCGCCGGGTTCGGCCAGGCGCAGCTGGATGATGCCGTCGATAGGCGCCCGCAGGCTGCTGTCTTCGATTTCACTGGTGAGCTGGGCGACCTGGGCCTGGGCGGCGCCGATGGCGGCCTTTACCGAATTGACCTGGGCCTGGGCGGCGACCACGGCAGCGTTGCCGGTGTTTTGCCGGGCCTGCTGCTGGTCGATCAGCTGGCCGCTGGCGAAGCCGCGCTTGTACAGCTCCTGGGTGCGCTTGAGTTCCTGGCTAGCCAGCAGTTGTTCGCTCCGGCGCAGTTGCACATTGGCTTCGGCAGCAGCGAAATTCTCCCTGGCCCGCAGCACTTCAGCTTCGGCCTGGGCGCGCTGGGCTTCCAGGGTACGGGTGTCCATGCGCGCCAGCAGTTGGCCCTTGAGCACCTTGTCGCCTTCGTCCACCCGCACTTCGGCGAGGCGACCGGGGATCTTGGCGGCGATCTGCACTTCAGTCGATTCCAGCCGGCCATTGCCCATGCTCAAGCCTTCGGGCAGGCGGTCCTGGGTGGATTGCCAATAGCCGAAGCCGCCGGCGGCCAGCAGCAAGACAATCAATGGAATGGCGAAAAGATGGGAGGTACGGTGGTTCGTCGACATGGGTGCATCCTGCGGCGTTAGCGTCCTAGTTTGACCGATCCTGCCCGGAGGCCCTTGATGCGGGTCAAATGAAGCGCCAGCCTAACCCGGTTGGCGCGCAGATGCATGCGCCATGGGCGTGACCGCAGGGTTCTGCTGTTTCAGCGCAGGCCGAGTACGGCGGCCCATTGCTCGGCGGTGACCGGCATCACCGAAAGGCGGCTGCCTTTTTGCACCAGGGGCAACTCGGCGAGGGCGGTTTGCTGTTTCAGATAGCCCAGCCCCAGGACCTTCGCAAAGGTCTCGACGTGGGCAACATTGATCGCGCTCCACGGGTTTTTTTCAGGGCTGGCCTTGGCGTCGAAATAATGACTGTCGGGCTCCAGCGCGGTCGGGTCCGGGTAGGCTGCCTCGACGATTTTACCGATGCCGGCAATCCCCGGTTCCGGGCAGCTGGAGTGGTAGAAGAAGAACTGGTCACCCACCGCCATCGCCCGCAGGAAGTTCCGCGCCTGGTAGTTGCGCACCCCGTCCCACCGGGCCTCGCCGAGCTTTTCCAGGCCCTTGATGGACAGTTCATCGGGCTCGGATTTCATCAGCCAATAGGCCATGTTTTCGCTCCTCAAAAGTCGATTGGGAAAGTTGTCCTGCAATTTTATGACAAACCGACAGTCGGTTGGCGTCAAGGTTTGCGTGTTGGTTCACGTTAACGCAGAATGCCGGGGTTTTGAGCTTGACGCAGCTGGCACGGACTACTAATGGAACGTTGCTGTCATCGTGTGCAAGATGCCTGAAGGGGGGCAATCGATGAAACGCAAACCGGATTTACTATGGATTTTGGTTATTTTGTTCGGCCTGGGCGTTGTGACCACCGGCTATGCGCAGAGCTTGTGGTCGAACAAGACTGACGCACCGATTGAACTCGCACAGCAACAGCCGCAACCGTTCAAACGCTGACCCGTCTTCAAGGCGCTGCTGATTCCAGTAGCGTCTCTGCTATATACCAATCCTTATCGGTGACTGTGCCCTCAAGCGGTACATCCCAGCTTGCCTGTGCCAATCGTTCGACCTTCTGGCATTCATGGGCCAGGCCCAACAGCGTCGGCTTGCGCCAGGATTTCCGGCGGGCCATGTAGGCCAGGCTGCGGTCATAAAACCCGCCGCCCATGCCCAACCGTCCGCCCACATCATCAAAGCCAACCAGTGGCAGCAGCACCAGGTCCAGCGCCCAGACCTTGCGTTGCCGGCCGGCATTTACCTGGGGCTCGAGGATGCGAAAACGGTTGGGCCTCAGCTTTTCGCCGGGGCGCACTCGCTGGAACACCATCTTGGTTCGCGGCCATGCACTGAGCACCGGCAGGTACGTCGCCTTGCCCCGGCGCTGTGCAGCGCGCAGCAGCAGGCGCGGATCGATTTCACCGTCCGTCGGTAGATATAAGGATAGGTGTTTGGCCCGGCGAAACAGCGGGTGCTGTGCCAGTTGCCGATACAGGCCCAGGGCGGCCTGGCGTTGCTCGCTTGGCGTCAGGGCGCGGCGGGCTTTGCGCAGCATGCGTCGAAGTTGCGGGCGGGAAAGCGGCGCAGGTTCGGTCATGGTTTTCGGCTCATAAAACAATGCCAGTCCTGGGACTGGCATTGGATTTGGGAATCAGGCTCCCCGACAGAACCGCTGTCGACTTAGCCCTTGAACCCGAAAGTTCAAGGTGGAAGAAACAGTAGGCTTTAAGGCTTTCCGTCTAGCGGACATGCACACCAGCCCAACGTGTAACTTCCAGGGTAGTGCGAATCGGCTCAGGGACATCGCCGACTGGCAAGCACGCCAGGGAGTGGGGCGAGTATACCCGAAACCGACGCCGCAATCAGCCCTTGGGTGGCTCTGGATCGGTAGAAAGTACCAGATCGACCCGCTCCAGCAGGTCGCGCACCTGCTCGCGCGTCGAGCCGCTGGCCTGCACGTCAGGCCGTTCCTGCTTATGCAGCAGATCGTGGGTAATGTTCAGGGCGGCCATCACGGCGATGCGATCGGCGCCGATGACTTTGCCGCTGCTGCGGATTTCGCGCATCTTGCCGTCCAGGTAGCGGGCAGCGCTCACCAGGTTGCTGCGTTCTTCCTGGGGGCAGATGATCGAATATTCTTTGTCGAGAATCTGCACGGTGACGCTATTGCTTGAACTCATGAGTCTTGCTCCAGGGCCTTCAGGCGCGAAATCATCGATTCGACCTTACGCCGGGCGATTTCGTTTTTTTCAATGAGGTGAGCGCGTTCCTCGCGCCAGGTCTTTTCCTGAGCTAATAGGAGTCCGTTTTGGCTCTTAAGTTGCTCGACCCGGTTAATTAGCAGCTCGAGTCTGGCCATCAGCGCTTGCAGGTCGGTGTCTTCCATTGGGTTCCACTGGATTTTGTCTGATGAATGGCAACTGCTGGATAAACGATCTGACGCCCTCGATAGTCTTGGTACGTCTGCCGATGCTAGGATACAGCGCTTCATTCTAGACATTGCGCCGTCTGGCGCCTAGCTCACCATGCCCATTCAGAACTCCCCGTACGATGCTTTTTCCAAACTGCTGAGTTCCAGCGGTCATCCTTGCTCGCCTGCCGAACTGCACGGCGTGCTGCTGGGCCGCAGTTGCACCGGTGTCGGCTTTGATGCCGACAACTGGCTGGCCGACGTCGCCGAGCTGCTGGAAACCGAGCCTACCGAAAACGTGCGCAATGCGCTCATCGGCCTGCAAGAGATGGTTAAAGGCGAGCTGACCGGTGATGACGTCACCGTCGTCCTGCTGCTGCCTACCGATGACGCGCCGCTCACCGAGCGCGCCGCCGCGTTGGGCCAATGGTGCCAAGGCTTCCTCCACGGTTTCGGCGTGAACGCCGGCGGCCTCGACCTGAGCACCGATGCCCAGGAAGTGCTGCAGGACCTGGCCGCCATCTCTCAGGTGCAAGACGCCCTGGAAGAGTCCGAAGACGGCGAAAGCGACTACATGGAAGTCATGGAATACCTGCGCGTCGCGCCGCTGCTGCTGTTCACCGAGACCCGTAAATCGGCTGAGCCCGCTGCACCCAAGCCGTCGCTGCACTAAGAAAGGAAGCCCATCTGCCCATGATCCATATCCCCAAAGCGGAATACACCCGGCGCCGCAAGGCGCTCATGGCGCAGATGGAACCCAACAGCATCGCCATCCTGCCGGCGGCCGCGGTAGCCATCCGCAACCGTGACGTCGAGCACGTCTACCGCCAGGACAGCGACTTCCAGTACTTGAGCGGCTTCCCCGAACCGGAAGCGGTGATCGTGCTGATGCCTGGCCGCCAACACGGCGAGTACGTGCTGTTCTGCCGCGAACGCAATGCCGAGCGCGAACTGTGGGACGGCCTGCGAGCGGGCACCGAAGGCGCGATCCGCGATTTTGGCGCGGATGACGCCTTCCCGATTACCGATATCGACGACATCCTGCCCGGCCTGATCGAAGGCCGTGACCGGGTGTATTCGGCCATGGGCAGCAATGCCGAATTCGACCGGCACCTGATGGAGTGGATCAACGTGATCCGCTCTAAAGCGCACCTCGGCGCCCAGCCACCGAACGAATTTGTTGCCCTGGATCATCTGCTTCACGACATGCGCCTGTATAAATCGGCGGCAGAAGTGAAGGTGATGCGCGAGGCGGCACGGATTTCCTGCGCGGCCCATGTACGGGCGATGCAGGCCAGCCGCGCCGGGTTGCATGAGTTCAGCCTGGAAGCGGAGCTCGACTACGAGTTTCGCAAGGGCGGGGCGAAGATGCCGGCCTATGGTTCCATCGTCGCCTCGGGGCGCAACAGCTGCATCCTGCATTACCAGCAGAATGACGCGCTGCTCAAGGACGGCGACCTGGTGCTGATCGACGCCGGCTGCGAGATCGACTGCTACGCCAGCGACATCACCCGCACCTGGCCGGTGAGCGGCAAGTTTTCCGCCGAGCAGAAGGCGATTTATGAAATCGTGCTGGCTTCCCAGGAAGCCGCCTTTGCCGAAATCGCCCCGAACAAGCATTGGAACCAGGCCCACGAGGCGACGGTGCAAGTGATCACTGCCGGGCTGGTGAGGCTGGGATTGTTGCAGGGTGATGTCGACGAATTGATCGCCAGTGAAGCTTATAAAGCCTTCTACATGCACCGCGCCGGCCACTGGCTGGGGATGGATGTGCACGATGTGGGCGAATACAAGGTCGGCGGCGAGTGGCGGGTGCTGGAAGTCGGCATGGCACTGACCGTGGAGCCGGGGATTTACATCTCGCCGGACAACCAGAACGTGGCGAAGAAATGGCGTGGCATTGGCGTACGCATCGAGGACGACGTGGTGGTGACCAAGCAAGGCTGTGAAATTCTGACCGGTGGCGTGCCCAAGTCCGTCGCCGAGATCGAAGCATTGATGGCGAGCGCCCGATGAGCCGGGTCAACCTGGCGATTATCGGCGGCGGCCTGGTGGGTGCCAGCCTCGCATTGGCCTTGCAGGCCGGGGCCAAGGCCCGGGGCTGGAAGATCGTGCTGATCGAGCCGTTTGCGCCTGGCGACAGCTACCAGCCGAGCTATGACGCGCGTTCTTCAGCGCTGTCCTTTGGCGCGCGGCAGATTTATCAACGATTGGGCGTGTGGCAGGAAATCTCTCGCCGCGCCGAGCCGATCAAACAGATTCATGTGTCGGACCGTGGCCGCTTCTCTACCGCGCGCCTGTCGGCCATGGAAGAGGGCGTGCCGGCGCTTGGCTACGTGGTGGAAAACGCCTGGCTGGGCCAATGCCTGTGGCAAGGGCTGGACAAGGACGTGGTCAGTTGGCGTTGCCCGGCGGAAGTTACGCGCATGGAGCCGCTTGCCGATGGCTACCGCCTGACCCTCAATGACGAAACCGTGCTGGAGTGCGACCTCGCGGTGCTGGCCGATGGCGGTCGCTCAGGTTTGCGCGAGCAACTGGGCATCGGCGTTAAAAAGCGGCCGTACAACCAGAGCGCGCTGATCGCCAACATCACCCCAAGCGAGGCCCACAACGGCGAGGCGTTCGAGCGGTTCACCGACGAAGGCCCGATGGCCTTGCTGCCGTTGCCGGACAACCGTTGCGCGCTGGTCTGGACCCGCATCGGCATGGACGCCAAGCGCCTGGCCGAGCTGGACGAACGCAGCTTCCTGAGTGAACTGCAGGGCGTGTTCGGCTACCGCCTGGGCACCCTCAAGCAAGTCGGTGCGCGCCACCTGTACCCGCTGACGCTCGTGGAAGCGGAAGAACAAGTGCGCTCTCATCTGGCCGTACTTGGCAATGCCGCCCACAGCCTGCACCCGATTGCCGGTCAGGGCTTCAACCTGTCCCTGCGGGATGCCTACGCGTTGGCCGAGGCGCTGCTGGCCGGGCCGGCGATTCCGGGCGACCTGGCGACACTGCAGGCGTACCGCGAGCGTCAGCGCATGGACCAGAAACTCACCGTCGGCTTCTCCGATCAGGTCACCCGCCTGTTTGGCAGTGCGCAACCGTTGGTCGCGCTGGGCCGCAACATGGGCTTGCTGGGCCTCGACTTGCTGCCGCCGGCCAAGCGCTGGTTCGCGCGCCAGGCCATGGGCCTGGGTACCCGTCCCGATGCGTGAGTGGCTGACCCGACGCCTGGGCAAGGCGCGGCTGTTGCGCTGGATCATGACCCTGTACCCGCCGTACCTTGGGGCCGGAATTCGGGTGTTGCACATCGGCAGCGATTTCCGCGAGGTCAAGGTGCGCATGGGCCTGGGCTGGTACAACCGCAACTACGTCGGCACGCAGTTTGGCGGCAGCCTGTATTCGATGGTCGACCCGTTTTACATGCTGATGCTGATGGAGAACCTGGGCCGCGACTACATTGTCTGGGACAAGGCTGCCGCTATCGACTTTATCTCGCCGGGCAAAGGCCCGGTGTTCGCCGAATTTTCCATCGACCAAGCGTTGCTGGACGAGATCCGCCAGCACACCGCCAGCGGCGACAAGTATTTACCGCAGCTCAAGGTACAGATTCATGACGGCTCCGGCACCCTGGTGGCGCGAGTCGACAAAACCCTTTACGTGCGGCGCAAGCTGCAATCGAGACAGGCTTAAAGCATGGACATGCGCGCAGATGTGCTGATTGTCGGGGCCGGAATGGTCGGAAGCGCCCTGGCGCTGGCGTTGCAGGGCAGTGGCCTGCAGGTGCTGCTGCTCGACGGCAGCCCCCTGAGCGTCAAGCCGTTCGACCCTCATGCTGCGTTCGAACCGCGGGTGAGCGCCTTGTCGGCCGCCAGCCAGCGCATCCTCGAGCGCCTTGGCGTGTGGGACGGGATTGTCGAGCGACGTGCCAGCCCGTACGGCGAGATGCAGGTGTGGGACGGCAGCGGCACCGGGCAGATCCACTTCTCGGCGGCCAGCGTGCATGCCGAGGTGCTGGGGCATATCGTCGAAAACCGTGTGGTCCAGGATGCCTTGCTCGACCGCCTGCACGACTGCGACCTCGGCCTGCTGGCCAATGCGCGCCTGGAACAGATGCGCCGCTCCGGCGATGACTGGCTGCTGACCCTCGCCGATGGCCGCACCTTGCGCGCGCCACTGGTGGTCGCGGCGGACGGTGCCAACTCGGCAGTACGTCGCCTGACCGGCACCGCTACCCGTGAGTGGGATTATTTGCACAACGCCATCGTCACCAGTGTGCGCAGCAGCCAGGTGCATCAAAAGACGGCCTGGCAGCGTTTTACCGACAATGGCCCGCTGGCGTTCCTGCCACTGGTGCGGGACGGGCAGGAAGACTGGTGTTCGATCGTCTGGTCGACCACCCCGAGTGAGTCCGAGCGCTTGATGGCGCTGGACGATGAAAGCTTCTGCCGTGAACTTGAAAATGCCTTCGAAGGCCGCCTGGGCAGCGTGATAAGCGCCGATCCACGGCTGTGCGTGCCGTTGCGTCAGCGCCACGCCAAACGTTACGTGGCCGAAGGCCTGGCATTGATTGGCGACGCGGCCCACGTCATTCATCCGCTGGCGGGGCAGGGCGTGAACCTGGGCTTCCTCGATGCGGCGGTGCTGGCCGAGGTGCTGCTGGCGGCCAACGAGCGCGGCGAGCGCCTGGCGGATGTGAAGGTGCTCAGCCGTTACGAGCGTCGGCGCATGCCGCACAACCTGGCGCTGATGGCGGCGATGGAAGGCTTTGAGCGGTTGTTCCAGGCCGATCAACTGCCGTTGCGCTGGCTGCGTAATGCAGGGCTGAAGGTGGTTGAGCAGATGCCGGAGGCCAAGGCGTTGTTTGTGCGTCAGGCCTTGGGCTTGTCCGGGGATTTGCCGGAGCTGGCCAAGGCCTGAGAGGGGTGCGCAACATTTGGTAACGGCTGCGTCGAGCGTTACCAAATGTGAGTCCTTATCATTTGCCCTCTTTTCGCAAATGAGAGACCGCACCCATGTTGGCACCCAAGCGCCTCCTGACTGCCCTGGCACTCACACTGATCGGCAGCACCACCGTGCAGGCGGCCGACGAAGTCGTGGTCTACTCCTCGCGCATCGATGAACTGATCAAGCCGGTGTTCGATGCCTACACCAAGAAGACCGGCGTGCAGGTGAAGTTCATCACCGACAAGGAAGCGCCGTTGATGCAGCGCATCAAGGCCGAAGGTGAAAACGCCACCGCCGACCTGCTGCTCACCGTTGACGCCGGCAACCTCTGGCAGGCCGAGCAGATGGGCATCCTGCAGCCGTTCACCTCTGCGGTGATCGACAAGAATATTCCCCTTCAATACCGTTCTTCGGCCCATGCCTGGACCGGCCTGAGCCTGCGAGCGCGGACCATCGCCTACTCCACCGATCGCGTGAAACCGGGCGACCTGACCACCTACGAAGCCCTGGCCGACAAACAGTGGGAAGGCCGCCTGTGCCTGCGCACCGCGAAGAAGGTCTACAACCAGTCGCTGACCGCCACCCTGATCGAAACCCACGGCGCGGCCAAGACCGAGGAAATCGTCAAGGGCTGGGTCAACAACCTGTCCACCGACGTGTTCTCCGATGACATTGCCGTGCTGGAAGCGATCAACGCCGGGCAGTGTGACGTGGGCATCGTGAACACCTACTACTACGGCCGCCTGCACAAGCAGAAGCCGGACCTGGCGGTGAAGTTGTTCTGGCCGAACCAGGGCGACCGCGGGGTGCACGTCAACCTGTCGGGCATCGGCCTGACCAAGCATGCGCCGCACCCGGAAGCAGCCAAGGCGCTGGTGGAGTGGATGACCACGCCGGAAGCGCAGAAGATCTTTGCGGATGTGAACCAGGAATTCCCGGCCAATCCGGCGGTGCCGCCGTCGGCTGAAGTCGCGACCTGGGGCAAGTTTGTGGCTGACACATTGCCGGTGGAAGTGGCGGGCAAGCGTCAGGCTGAGGCGATTCGCTTGATGGATCGCGCTGGCTGGAACTAAGTGCACGTTTAAAAACACCGCAACACAGTGTGGGAGCTGGCTTGCCTGCGATAGCATCACCGCGGTGTGACTGACACACCGAGGTGCGTGCATCGCGGGCAAGCCCGGCTCCCACACTGTTTTGTGGCGAGTTAAAAATATTATCCCCAGAGATCTGTTCCTTGGCCCATCCCGCCCAACGCCGCTGGTACCTGCCGGTCTTCACCGTCGCCGCCCTGGTGCTGCTGCCGTTGAGCGTGCTGTTGCTGTCGTGGCAGACCATCGACCACCAGATCTGGTCCCACCTGTGGGAAACCCAGATGCCACGCCTGCTGGGCAACACCTTGACCCTGGTGCTGGGCGTCGGTGTGGGCGTTACGCTGCTGGGCGTCAGCCTGGCCTGGCTGACCAGCCTCTGCGAATTCCCCGGCCGGCGCTGGCTGGACTGGGCGTTGATGCTGCCCTTCGCGATTCCCGCCTATGTGCTCGCCTTCGTCTTCGTCGGCCTGCTGGACTTCTCCGGCCCGGTGCAAACCCTGCTGCGCGAATGGTTTGGTACAGGCTTGCGCCTGCCGCGTGTGCGCTCGACCAGCGGTGTGATCATCGTGCTGGTGCTGGTGTTCTACCCCTATGTTTATCTGCTGGCACGCACCGCGTTCCTCGCCCAGGGCAAAGGCCTGATGGAAGCGGCGCGTGTCTTGGGGCAGTCGCCGTGGCAAGCGTTCTGGCGGGTGGCCCTGCCCATGGCGCGTCCCGCCATCGGTGCGGGCGTGGCCCTCGCGTTGATGGAAACCCTGGCGGATTTCGGTGCCGTCTCGGTGTTCAACTTCGACACCTTTACCACCGCCATCTACAAGACCTGGTACGGCTTTTTCAGCCTCTCCAGTGCCGCGCAACTGGCCAGCCTGTTGCTGTTGGTGGTGATGCTGGTGCTGTACGGCGAACGCCGTGCCCGGGGCGCCAGCCGGCCGAGCAACGAGCGACCTCGCGGCAAGGCGCTTTACCATCTGCGCGGGTTCAAGGCGGCGTTGGCCAGCGGTTGGTGCGGATTGGTGTTCGCCTGCGCGTTCGTGATCCCGATGCTGCAACTGGTGGCCTGGTTCTGGCAGCGTGGCCGTTTCGACCTGGACGAGCGCTACGCCGGTTTGATCGTCCATACCCTGTACCTGGGCGGTATGGCTGCCCTGATCACCGTCAGCGTGGCCCTGGTGCTGGCGTTCGCCCATCGCCTGGCGCCCACCCGGGCCATCCGCTCCGGCATCAGCCTGGCCAACGTGGGTTACGCGCTGCCGGGCTCGGTGCTGGCGGTGTCGATCATGTTGGCGTTCAGCTACCTGGATCGTGAACTGGTGATCCCGGTCTCCGGCTGGCTGGGGGGCGCCGGCAAACCGCTGTTACTGGGCAGTTTGTCGGCCTTGCTGCTGGCGTATCTGGTGCGCTTCATTGCGGTGGCCTACGGGCCGCTGGAAAACAGCCTGGCGCGAATCCGTCCATCCTTGCCGGAAGCCGCCCGCAGTCTTGGGGTCAGCGGGCCGCGACTGTTTTGCAAAGTGTATCTGCCACTTTTGCTGCCGGGCACCCTGAGCGCGGCGCTGCTGGTGTTTGTCGATGTGCTCAAGGAAATGCCGGCGACCCTGCTGATGCGCCCGTTCGGCTGGGACACGCTGGCGGTGCGGATTTTCGAGATGACCAGCGAAGGGGAGTGGGCGCGGGCTTCGCTGCCGGCCCTGACCCTGGTATTGGTAGGGCTGTTACCGGTCATCGGGTTGATCCGACGTTCGGCGCGACGAATCGGTTAGGTGCCAGTCCTACGGCTTGAGGCTACAATGCGCGGCATTCGGTGCGGTCGATCTTTCAGATCGGGTTGCTGAACGCGGCTACAGGCCTTGTATTTCAAGGCGTGCGGCCCGAACGGCGACCGTCCGCACCTTCGCCACGCCCGGAAGGAGAAACCCATGGGACAGCGCACGCCTCTGTATGACCTGCATCTCGCCCTTGGCGCGAAAATGGTCGATTTTGGCGGTTGGGATATGCCTTTGCACTACGGCTCGCAGGTTGAGGAGCACCATCAGGTGCGACGCGACTGCGGGGTGTTCGATGTATCCCATATGACCGTGATCGATATCACAGGCCCCCAGGCCAAGGAATGGCTCCAGCATTTGCTGGCCAATGATGTTGACCGATTGCACGGCTGCGGCCGCGCGTTATACAGCGCCATGCTCAACGAGCAGGGCGGCGTGGTGGACGACATGATCGTCTACCGTACCGAGGGCGGTTACCGGCTGGTGGTCAACGCCGCCACCCGTGACCAGGACATGGCCTGGATGCAGGCTCGGCTCGGCAGCTATCAGGCCCAGCTCCGCGAGCGGCCCGAATTGGCCATGCTCGCCATTCAAGGCCCCCATGCCCGGCAAAAGATCGCTGAACTGGTGACCCAGTCCCGCGCCACCCTGATCCATCAGCTCAAGCCCTTTGAAGGCCTGGCTGACGGCGACTGGTTTATCGCGCGCACCGGTTACACCGGCGAAGACGGTCTTGAAATTGTCCTGCCGGCCGATCAGGCCCCGGCGTTCTTCAACGACCTGGTAGGCGCAGGCATTTCGCCCATCGGCCTCGGCGCCCGCGACACGCTGCGCCTTGAGGCCGGCATGAACCTCTACGGTCAGGATATTCATCAGGACGTTTCGCCCCTGGCAGCCAACATGGCCTGGAGCATCGCCTGGGAGCCGGCCGAGCGGGATTTCATCGGCCGCGCCGCCCTGGAAGCCGAAAAGGCTGCGGGTGTGAAGTCCAAGCTGGTCGGCCTGGTGCTGGAAGAGCGCGGGGTTTTACGCGCTCACCAGGTGGTTCGTATCGCCAATGTTGGCGAAGGAGAGATCACCAGTGGTAGTTTCTCTCCTACGCTAAGCAAATCCATTGCCCTGGCGCGTGTGCCGTCGGCGACTGCTGACCGGGCCGAGGTGGAAATCCGCGGCAAGTGGTACCCGGTTCGGGTGGTCAAACCGACGTTCGTGCGCCATGGCAAAACATTGATCTAACTTTTCCGGCGGGCCAATGGCCGCTGACATTTTTCCTTGAGGACACAGACTATGAGCGATATCCCTGCCGACCTGCGTTTTGCCGAAAGTCACGAATGGGCCCGTCTGGAAGCTGACGGCACCGTGACCGTCGGGATCTCGGACCATGCCCAGGAAGCATTGGGGGATGTGGTATTCGTCGAGTTGACCGAAGTCGGCAACGTATTTGAGGCGACTCAGCAGGCGGGTGTAGTTGAATCCGTTAAGGCCGCTTCGGATATCTACTCGCCAATTGCTGGCGAAGTGATCGCGGTGAACGACGCCTTGAGCGGCGAGCCAGAACTGTTGAACTCCGACCCTTACGGCGCCTGGATCTTCAAGCTCAAGCCAAGCAACCCGGATGAACTGAAAAAATTGCTGGACGCTGCCGGCTACAAGGCTGCCATCGGCGAGTGATCCCGCTGCGGGAGCCGGCAATCGGCTCCCGCAAAGGTTTTATCCGCGTTTCAATACTGCTTTTACCGCCGCTACCGAACGCTCTACGTCCGCCTTCGTCATCGCCGTGAACATCGGCAACGACACAATCAAACGCCCCACTTTTTCCGCTACCGGGAACATGCCTTCCTTGAATCCCTGTGCCTTGTACAAGCTCAGCAGGTGGATCGGTGGGTAGTGATAGCCAATGCCGACGCCATGGGCCTGCATCTGCTCCATGAACGTGGCGCGTGCGGGCAGGCCGTCCTGACGCTCCGGCAGTACCAGCTGGAACAGGTGCCAGTTGCTGTTTTCGAAGTCTGCCGGTGGCAATTGCGCACCGTACTGCGCTTCAAAATCACTGCCGAAGCATTCGAAATAGTGACGCGCCAGTTCCTGGCGGTGGGCAGTGATCTTCTCGATATGGGCAAACTGGCCCAGGCCGATGGCTGCTGCGATGTCGGTCATGTTGAACTTGCCGCCCAACACATCCACGTCGAGGCCATCGAAGCCGGTGCGGGTCACGCCCTGCAGGCGATATTTTTCCGCCAGGCGCGCTTCTTCAGCGTTGTTCAATACCAGGCAGCCGCCTTCGGACGAGGTGATGTTCTTGTTCGCCTGGAAGCTGAACGATACGAAATCGCCGGTAGCGCCAATGCGTTGGCCATCCCAGCTGGAACCCAGGGCCTGGGCTGCATCTTCGACGATGCGCAGGTTGTACTTGTTGGCCAGCGCGTAGAGCAATGGCATGTCCAACGGCAGGCCCGCCAGGTATACCGGGATGATTGCCTTGGTGCGCGGTGTGATCGCGGCTTCCACCTTGGCAAGGTCGATATTGCGGGTCACCGGGTCGATGTCGGCGAACACCGGCGTGGCACCGACTTCCAGAATCACGTTGGCCGTGGCTACCCACGAAATCGGGGTGGTGATGACTTCGTCACCAGGCCCGATACCGGCGATGCGCAAGGCAATCTCCATGGTGCAGGTGCCCGAGTTGAAGGTACGCACCGGGCGCCCCCCAAAATATTCCGACAACTGCGCCTCGAACGCCTGCACTTTCGGCCCGCTGGTGATCCAGCCGGAGCGCAGTACGTCGCCTACCGCCGAGATGGTGGCTTCATCAATGGTGGGCTTGGAGAACGGCAGAAAGGGCAGTTGGCTCATGACGTTGAAGGCATCCGTTTCAGAAGGCGATGAGAAAAAGCATATCAATGCCGGGCATGGTTGCACGGCTCGACTGAATATAGCCTGTCGTCTGTGAATGAATCGTCCCGCCTGAAACAAAAAATGCCGCCTCGGGAGCGGCATTTCAGCATCGGTGTCAGAAGGCAACGCGTGCCTCAAGAAACACGTTCTGCTCTTTGAGCTTGCCTTTGAGTTGTTCGTCCCGGGCGTTGATCCGATTGGCGAACGTGTTGTAGCCGGTCTCGATCCCGCCCATGTCCACGTAACGCCAGCCGGTACCCAGGGTCAGGGTTTCGCTGACCTTGGCATCCAGCCCCAGGCCAACGCTGTAGGCGAAGTTGTATTGGCGATTGCTGGCGAAACGGCGGGTGTCGTTGGCCTGGTAACCCTCGGCGTCAACCTGGGCCACGCCGACTCCCGCCATACCGTAGAACGACAGCCATTCATTGATCGGGATGTTTTTATAACCGTTGAGCATCAGGCGCTGGCTGTCGGTGCGCAGGCTGTTGACGTTGGCATTGAACGGTGCCCAATGGGATTTGAAGGTCGAGTGGCTGGGCATCGTGTATTCCCCCTCCAGGCGCCAGCCATCGGCAAAGGCATAGCCCACGGCGAATGAGCCGGTGAACGTCTTGCTGCTGTCGGGGGCTTCTACCCGGTGGGTTACGCGTGGGCTGGTCAGCAGTGAGCTTGAGAGATTCTGCCGGGCGCTGTTGAGCTTTGCCGACCCGTACCAGCTTTCTGCCTGGGCATAAGGCGTGGCAACCGCGGCGAGCAGCAGGGCGTAGGAGAGTTTTTGCATGGTCATCGATTCACTCAGTCTGAAGGGAATCGATAGCTTGTTGCCGGGCGCGCCTGCAACTCGACAGGACTTTTCCTGTTCAGATGCGGAATCGCCAGCGTCTGGCGTAGGAAATCAGGGCAAAAAAATGCCGCTCTCGAGGAACGGCATTTTTTATGCGGCGGTATTACTCGGAAGCAATGGCGTTTTTTGCCAGGATAGCGTTCGCCAGGTCCATATCCGTGGCCTTGAGGCCAGGGTTATCGGCGCGGACTTTCTGCATCGCAGCTTCCAGGTATGGGCCACGGATGTTGCCGTCACTGGCGACGAAGCTACCGGCGTCGTCCTGGGCGGCGACTACCATTTTGTGGTCCTTGAAGGTCAGGTACGTCGAGCCGGTCGTGGCACCCGATGAGATGACATTACGCCAGAAGCTGTCGGCCATGGCTGAACCGACGGGAAGGGAAAGCACAGCGAGGGTTGCGACAGCATATTTTAGACGCATGATGGGTGACTCCGACTGGGTTATCTGAACAGTTTGATTGTAGATAGCCCAGCCGAGTTCCATGGATGACTAAACAGTTTCAACCTGCAAAATCACGCCTTCCTGACCAATGACACGTACGTGTGCCCCAGCCGGCGCGTCCGGCCCGGATGCCATCCACACACCGTCACCCACCTTGATCTTGCCACGGCCCTCGACGATGGCCTGATGCACCACAAAGGTGCGACCAATCAACTCGGAGCCGCGCATGTTCAGCCCCGGCTGGTCGCTGACCTTGGCGCTGCTGCGCTGGCGTCGCCACCAGTACACCGCCGTGAGGATCGACAGCACGGCGAACAGCAGCAGTTGCCACTCCAGCCCCAGGCTCGGCACCAGGAACTTGATCACGCCCACGGCTGCCGCGGCGATGCCCATCCACAGCAGATAACCACCGGCACCGAACACTTCAAGGATCAACAGCACCGTGCCCAGTGCCAGCCAGTCCCAAAACGACAGGTGCTGCAGGAATTCCCACATGGTGCGTGCCTCAGGCTTTCTTGTTGTCGAAGGTTGCCTTGACGATTTCGCCGATGCCGCCGACTGCGCCAATCACCTGGCTAGCTTCCAGCGGCATCAGGATCACCTTGCTGTTGTTGGCCGAGGCCAGCTTGCCCAGTGCGTCGATGTATTTCTGGGCGACGAAGTAGTTGATGGCCTGCACGTTACCGGTGGCGATGGCTTCCGATACCACTTGAGTGGCGCGGGCTTCGGCCTCGGCCTGACGTTCGCGGGCTTCGGATTCCAGGAAGGCGGCCTGACGACCACCTTCGGCCTCCAGGATCTGCGCCTGCTTCTTGCCTTCGGCGGTCAGGATCGCGGAGGCTCGCAGGCCTTCGGCCTCAAGGATCTGCGCACGCTTGATCCGCTCGGCCTTCATCTGGCCGGACATGGCGGCCATCAGGTCGGCAGGCGGGCTGATGTCCTTGATCTCGATCCGGGTGATCTTGATGCCCCACGGTGCGGTGGCTTCGTCGACGGTGCGCAGCAGTTTTTCGTTGATGCCGTCACGCTGGCTGAGCATCGCATCCAGCTCCATGGAGCCGAGCACGGTACGGATGTTGGTTTGCAACAGGTTGCGGATGGCGTGTTCGAGGTTGTTCACCTCGTAGGCCGCTTGGGCGGTATTGACCACTTGGAAGAAGCACACGGCGTCGATCTGCACCGTGGCGTTGTCAGCGGTGATGACTTCCTGGGGTGGGATATCCAGCACGCTTTCCATCACGTTGATCTTGCGACCGATGCGGTCCATGACCGGAATGATGATGTTCAGGCCGGGCTTGAGGGTGTTGGTGTAGCGGCCGAAGCGCTCGACTGTCCACTGGTAACCCTGCGGGACCACCTTGAAACCCATGAAGAGGATGGCGACGGCCAAGCCTACAAAAAGAAGCAGTACGGTTCCGATCTGCATAACGATTCCTTGTCTGGTGACGGTAAAGCGAGGTTTTTCCGATTGTAACGGTGTTGTCACGGATAAGGACGGATTACCGCGCCATCGATCAAAGGATTTGTTTCTGAATCCCCAGGCGTCACTCGCAGTACCTCTTCAAGTGTTGTCAGTCCTGCCATTACCTTGCGCATACCGGCGGACCGCAAGCTGCACATTCCCTGGTCAAGGGCCGCCAGACGCAGGGCCTGGAGGTCGGTGCCCGGGCTGACCAGGGCCTTGAGGCGATCGTTCATCAGCATGATCTCGTAGACCCCGGCTCGACCCCGATAGCCACTTTCCCGGCACTCGCCGCAACCCACTGCCTGATGGACCTGCCCGGCTTGCCGCTTGCAGTGCGGGCACAACAGCCTGACCAGGCGCTGGGCCATCACCCCCAGCAGCGTGGCATTGATCAGGTAATGGGGAATGCCCAGTTCCAGCAAGCGGCTGATGGCGCCGGGCGCATCGTTGGTGTGCAACGTCGACAGCACCAGATGCCCGGTCAGGGCGGCCTGGATCGCCATTTCTGCGGTTTCCAGGTCGCGAATCTCGCCGATCATGATGATGTCCGGGTCCTGGCGCATCAGGGCGCGGATGCCGCTGGCGAAGGTCAGGTCGATGTTGTGCTGCACCTGCATCTGGTTGAAGGCCGGCTCCACCATCTCGATCGGGTCTTCGACGGTGCACAGGTTGACCTCGCGAGTGGCCAATTGCTTGAGCGTGGTGTACAGCGTGCTGGTCTTGCCGGAACCGGTAGGGCCGGTGACCAGGATGATGCCGTTGGCCTGGCCGGTCATGGATTGCCAGCGTTGCAGGTCGTCGTTGGAAAGTCCCAGTTGCTGGAAATCCTTGTGCAGCACCTGTGGGTCAAAAATTCGCATCACCAGCTTTTCGCCGAAGGCTATGGGCAAGGTCGACAGGCGCAGTTCCACTTCCCCGCCCGTGGGGCTTTTGGTCTTCACCCGGCCGTCCTGGGGTTTGCGTTTTTCCGCCACGTTCATCCGGCCCAGGCTTTTCAGGCGGCTGACCACCGCCATCGTCACCTGGGATGGGAATTGATAGACATCATGCAGCAGCCCGTCGATGCGAAAACGCACGCGCCCCTGATCGCGTCCGGGTTCGAGATGGATATCACTGGCCCGCTGGCCAAAGGCGTACTGCAACAGCCAGTCGACGATGTTGACGATGTGCGCGTCGTTGGCGTCGGGCTCCTGGTCGTTGGCGCCGAGATTGAGCAGTTGTTCGATATTCGGCGCGCCGGAGGTTTTTTGATCAATGGCGCCGCTGACCGATTTCGCCAGTCGGTAAAACTCCACGGTGCAGCGCTGGATCTCCTGGGGATTGGCCAGCACCCGCTTGATGGAGCGCTTCAACACCTGAGCCAGGCCGGCTTCCCAACTGCTCACGAAAGGCTGGGCGCTGGCGACGGTAACGCTGTGGGCGTCGACCGCAACGGCCAGGATCTTGTGGCGCTGGGCAAAGGCATAGGACATCAGCGGCACCACCGCCGCGACGTCGATTTTCAACGGGTCGATACGCAGGTAGGGCTGGCCGCAGTGGCGGGCGAGCCATTCGGTCAGCATTTCCAGAGACGGCCCCTGGCGGGCAATGCATTCCAGGGGATGCAGCCCACTGTTCGCCGGTAGAGCCAGGTCGGCGGGCACCAGGCCCTGGTCGATCAGGGCAGGCAACAACTGATGGATTTCCAGCCAGCGATCCTGCGGATTTGGCGCAACGGACATGGTGACGTTCCTGGGCAACGATTAGGCGTAGTCCTCAGGCTAGTCACCCTTTGCGCCTCGGCCTCCGGGGTTTATTGCAGGCTTTTACTGAGCGGCCGCCTGGACCGCCAGAGGCCGCGCAGCATCTGCCGGGCGCAGCTCCAGCGAGCACACACTGATCAGGTTACGAAGTTTTTCGCCGATCACCTGGGCCCGGTGCCAGCTCAGGCCATCCATCACGATATCGATCGCCAGCAGGTCGTCTTCACGCTGCACGCTCACCTGACGTGGCACCAGGAACTGCAGGGCAAAATAGTTGAGCACCCGGCACAACACGTCGGGTTCAGCCTCGGCGAGGATTTGATAGTGCGCCTGGCAGTGGGCATTGCTGACGGCCCAGGCGTCAACGCGTTGGGCGGGGTGGGAGGCTTCGACGACGTGCATGATGATTCTCCGGATTCGACTGGAGAAATTTTTGCATTCGTCGCGGGAGATTTCTTATCTAAAACAGCCTGTATTGGCTTATAAGAGAATCATGTAATTCTTTAAATCATGATTAATGGGTATTTTTATGCACGCTGAACTGGACGTGTACGACCGGCGCATTCTCGCGCTGTTGCAGGAAGACGCTTCGCTCTCCAGCGCGCAGATCGCCGAACAGGTCGGCCTGTCGCAGTCGCCGTGCTGGCGCCGGATTCAGCGGCTGAAAGAGGAGGGTGTGATTCGCGGCCAGGTCACCCTGCTGGATCGCAAGAAAATCGGCCTTAATACGCAGATTTTTGCCGAGGTGAAACTCAACGCCCACGGCCGTTCCAACTTCACTGAGTTCACCGAGGCGATTCGCGGTTTTCCGCAAGTGCTGGAATGTTATGTGCTGATGGGCGCGGTGGACTTTTTACTGCGGATCGTCACGTCGGACATTGAAGCGTATGAGCGGTTTTTCTTTGAGAAGCTGTCGATGGTGCCGGGGATTCAGGAGGTCAACTCGATAGTGGCCTTGTCGGAGATCAAGTCCACCACGAGTTTGCCGGTGTTGCGCTGATAGTTGCCATGGCCTGACTTGAGTGGCGAGGGAGCAAGCTCCCTCGCCACAAGGGTTTTACAGGCGCAGCAGGGTTTTCCAAGCGCGATTCTGATACACCGCAATCGCCTGATGCATCCGCGCATCCAGCGACTCATCGGTGATCGGCTGGTTGGCCAGGTGCGCCAGCTTGTTCAGCTCGCCATACAAACGGTCCAGCTCGGCGATATCCAGCACCTGGCGTGCATGGTGCAGCCAGGCCAGGATGCGTTCGATACGCGGCAGTTGCTCGGCCAGGTCTTCCGGCTGTTGCTGGTAGCGCGGCAGTTGCAGGGCAACGGCGTCATCGGCCAGCAGGCGCGGCAGCCAGTTGGCCAGCTGTGCAGCGCCCTGGCGATTGCCACGCACGTTGCGATCCGCGGCCCAGGTGCGGGCCAGCAGCCAGCGGGAAGTGGTCAGGGAGAACAAACCCCAGCGCACGTCTTCCAGTTCTTCGGCGAACTGCTCCGGCGCGGCCTTGCGGATGTCTTCATCGTCGTCACCGGCCTGGACCAGCGGACGCCAGTCTTCCAGCAAGGCGTCCAGTGCGGCGCGCAATTCGCTAGTGGACTGACGCGGTGCGGCCTGGCCGAGGCTGCCGAGCAGGGCCCGCAGTTCGCCGAGGTTTTCCACCCAGTCCTGCAGCAGGCGCCAGTGGCCGTTGAAACGGTATTGCTCGGCCAGGCGCTGGCTGCTGCCCAACAGATGCCACATGACGGCAGCAAATGCGTCGTCCAGCGGCATTTCGGCGTGCAGCACCGGTGCCGGCAGGCTCAGGGAGTAGCTGTTGGCGTCGAACAGGCGATAGCCACGCTCGGCCTTGCTGATATCGCACGGCATCAGCGCCAGGGTCGCGGCCAGTTCAGCGGCCAGCTCCAGCAGGGCGGCCGGGTCGCCTTCGCGCAGTTCCAGTTCCAGCTCGCAGATTTCTTCTTTCTGCTTGCCGGCAACCACGTGGCCCAGGTCCAGGGCGGCTTCGATCACCACCTTGGCCTTGCCGCGGCCCCAGGCGATTTCAGCGCGTTCGCGGACGAAATCGGTGGTGAAGATCGGCTTGAGGGTCTTTTTGTCCAGCTCGGCCAGTTGTTCGGGCCAGCATTCGCCGTCGAGTTTCTTCACGTCGAGCTTGGCTTTGGCCAGGTCCCAGTTGTACTCATTGCGTTCCGACAAGCCGGCGACGCTCTGGCCACGGGTCTTGAGGGTCTGGATCACTTCGTCGCCGTCTTTGCGCAGGCGCAGGGCCACTTTGGCCTGGGCCAGGTCGCGTTCCGGGGTGTCGAAGTACTGGTTCATCAACTCACGGCGTTCCCAGCCACTTTTGTTGCGTTTTTTCAGTAACGGGTGCTCACGCAGCGCGGCGAGGGTTTCGCGGCTGACACGGAGCTTGATTTCGGTTTCTTTCTGCATGGCCGGAAAATCCAGGATCGGGAGCGCAGCCGGGGAAAAGAGTGGCTGCCAAGGTCGTGCAGTGTACAGGACTGAGCCCGGCAACGTGCCGCAACGGTTTATTGTGTCACTCAGATAGCTCTATGATGGGGTTCGTCCGGGAAGTTGAGAGACAGCGCATGCCTTTACCGTCCATGAAAGAACAATTCGCCGCGCTGATTGCCGCGCCTTCGGTCAGTTGTACCCAGGCCTCTCTCGACCAATCCAACCGCCCGGTCATCGATTTGCTCGCCACCTGGCTGGCAGACCTGGGCTTTGCCTGCGACATCCAGCAGGTCAGCCCAGGCAAATTCAACCTGTTGGCCAGTTTCGGCACCGGCCCTGGCGGCCTGGTGCTGGCGGGCCACAGTGACACCGTGCCGTACGACGGCGCCCTATGGCAGACCGATCCGCTCAAGCTGACGGAAGTCGACGGCCGCTGGGTAGGACTGGGCAGCTGTGACATGAAGGGCTTTTTCGCCCTGGTGATCGAAGCCGTCCAGCCGTTGCTCGACCAGCCTTTCAAGCAGCCGCTGCTGATTCTTGCTACCTGCGATGAAGAAAGCTCCATGGCCGGTGCTCGTGCACTGGCCGAGGCGGGTCGTCCCTTGGGCCGTGCGGCGGTGATCGGTGAACCCACCGGCCTCAAACCCATCCGCCTGCACAAGGGCGTAATGATGGAGCGCATCGATATCCTCGGGCGCAGCGGCCATTCGTCGGACCCAAGCCTGGGCCACAGCGCCCTCGAAGCCATGCATGACGCCATTGGCGAACTGCGTGGCCTGCGCCTGGCCTGGCAGCGCGAATACCGCAATCCGCAGTTCAGCGTGCCGCAGCCGACCATGAACTTCGGCTGCATCCACGGTGGCGACAACCCCAACCGCATCTGCGGCCAATGCTCCCTGGAATTCGACCTGCGGCCCCTGCCGGGCATGGATCCCCAGGTGCTGCGCGCTGCCATCCGGCAGAAGCTCGAACCCTTGGCCGAGCGCCATCAGGTGAAGATCGACTATGCGCCGCTGTTCCCCGAAGTGCCGCCGTTCGAGCAGGCCGAGGATGCAGAGTTGGTGCGGGTAGCTGAACGACTTACCGGTCATCGCGCCGAAGCAGTGGCGTTCGGCACCGAAGCGCCTTATCTTCAGCGCCTTGGTTGCGAGACCCTGGTGCTTGGCCCTGGCGATATCGCCTGCGCCCACCAGCCAGGCGAGTACCTTGAAATGTCACGCTTGACGCCTACAGTGCGTCTATTGCGTGAACTGATTCAACATTACTGCCTGACACCTGCATAAATTAACCCCTGCCCATCCGTACATAGAAGGAGAGCGAGCGTGTCGCCAAGCCTGTTCCGACGATAACCAACAGCCCGCTGTGCGTTTTTGCGATTCATCCATTTTTGGCTGCTTTTTATTACAGGCCCAGGTTTTTATGCCCGAATACGTCAATTGGCTTCGTCACGCTTCGCCTTACATCAATGCCCACCGGGATTGCACTTTTGTCGTCATGCTGCCGGGCGATGGTGTAGAGCACCCGAACTTCGGCAATATCGTCCACGACCTGGTGCTGCTCCACAGCCTGGGCGTGCGACTGGTGCTGGTCCACGGTTCGCGCCCGCAAATTGAAACCCGCCTCGCCGCCCGCGGCCTGACCCCGGCTTACCACGAAGGCTTGCGCATCACCGATGCCGCAACCCTGGAGTGCGTGATCGATGCGGTCGGCCATCTGCGTATCGCCATCGAAGCGCGGTTGTCGATGGACATGGCGTCCTCGCCGATGCAGGGCTCGCGCCTGCGTGTGGCCAGCGGCAACCTGGTGACGGCGCGCCCGATCGGTGTGCTTGAAGGCGTCGACTATCACCACACCGGCGAAGTGCGCCGGGTCGACCGCAAGGGCATCAACCGCCTGCTGGACGAGCGCTCCATCGTGCTGCTGTCGCCGCTGGGCTACTCGCCTACCGGCGAAATCTTCAACCTCGCCTGTGAAGACGTCGCCACCCGCGCGGCCATCGACCTGGGCGCGGACAAGTTGCTGCTGTTCGGTGCCGATCTCGGCCTGATCGACGAGCACGGCCGCCTGGTGCGTGAATTGCGGCCGCAACAGGTGCCCGCGCACCTGCAACGCCTGGGCAACAACTACCAAGCCGAATTGCTGGACGCGGCCGCCGAGGCTTGCCGTGGCGGCGTAGGGCGCAGCCACATTGTCAGTTATGCCGAAGATGGTGCCTTGCTGACCGAGCTGTTCACCCGGGACGGCGGCGGTACGCTGGTGGCCCAGGAACAGTTCGAACTGGTGCGCGAAGCGGCGATTGAAGACGTCGGCGGGTTGCTGGACCTGATCAGCCCGCTGGAAGAGCAGGGGATTCTGGTGCGTCGTTCCCGGGAAGTGCTGGAGCGGGAAATCGAACAGTTCAGCGTGGTGGAACGTGAAGGCATGATCATCGCCTGTGCGGCGCTGTATCAGATCGCCGACTCCGACGCAGGCGAGCTGGCGTGCCTGGCCGTGAACCCGGAGTACCGTCATGGCGGTCGCGGTGACGAGCTGCTGGAGCGCATCGAGACCCGTGCCCGGGCCCAGGGTTTGAAGACGCTCTTCGTGCTGACGACCCGTACCGCCCACTGGTTCCGCGAACGTGGTTTTGTGCCGAGCACGGTGGATCGCCTGCCGTCGGCGCGGGCGTCGTTATACAACTATCAGCGTAATTCGAAGATTTTCGAAAAGGCGTTGTAAGCCTGAAGGGGCGAGGGGGCAATCCTCTCGCCTGTCACTTCGGCGAGTCATGCTCCTCGGCGGACGCATCGGCCCTGAACACAGGGTTTGCCAATTTATACATATAACTGACATCAAAGTGACATTATCACCGGGTACGGTGAGGTGGATTGCTGGGACGGCAGAAAAGTTTCATCGATACAAAAACTGTAACAAATTGACGGAATGATGTGCGTTTGGCCATGATGGCGTCGCGTTTTTGATCGTGAGTGACGTATGACCCCGTTTGGTCAACACAAAACGATCTAAAAAAGCGCAAAGACATACTCTTTCGGAAAACGCTTATGGAGCGGCATCGCCTGTCGGCTTGACCGTCCCATGGAAAGCGTTATTCCTGAATGGTATGAAAAAGGACGAAACAATTCTTTTTGGGTGTATGAAAAACTCATTACCCTGCAAGGACCAAATTAACTGCGGTTAGACGAAAGTAGTAGACACACAAGGTTACGATTGACTTGTCAGTCACTATCCGGTGCTAATCGCGCATCTGTGGATCGAGGGCGTCAGACCCGAGACCTAAGAAATACAAAAATTAGAAATGAGAGGAGCGGTACATGAAGAAGTCAACATTGGCGTTGGCCGTAGCTTTGGGGGCAATCGCCCAACAAGCAGGCGCCGCTGGTTTTATCGATGACAGCAAGATCACGCTGGGCGTACGTAACTTTTACATCAACACCGACAACCGCGATCTGAAGCCATCGGCTACCTCGAACACCCGCAGCAAAAACGCTGAATGGGGTCAGGGTTTCGACCTGCGTTTCATCTCGGGTTTTACCCAAGGTACTGTGGGCTTCGGTCTTGACGCCATCGGCCTGTACGGCGTGCGTCTGGATTCCAGCCGCGCTGATCACGGTAACTACACTGGTACTGCTTCCGGCGGCACCGTGTTCCCAAGTGATGGCAACAAGGCCGTTCACGATTTCGCCAGCCTGGGCGTGACCGGTAAGGTCAAGATCTCCCAAACCGTGCTGAAGATCGGTACCTTGCAGCCGAACAACCCGGTGATCAAGACCAACGACGGTCGTCTGTTGCCACAAACCTTCCAGGGCGGCGAGATCTCTTCGAACGAGTTCAAGGACCTGACCCTGACTGCTGGTCAGATCGAGCACTCCAAAGGCCGTAACTCCAGCAACAATGAAGGTCTGTCCCTGGCCGGTGCCAACGGCAGCTCGAACTACGACGCTGGTAACTTCGTCAACAAGTTCTACTACGCCGGTGCTGACTACAAAATCAACAAAGACCTGACCGCTTCGTACTACTTCGGCGAGCTGAAGGATTTCTACTCTCAGAACTTCCTGGGCCTGGTCCACAACTGGGCGATCGGTCCTGGCGTCCTGAAAAGTGACCTGCGCTACTACCGCAGCCGTGACAACGGTGCCAACGGTGATACTGCCGGTTACTACACCTCCGGCTACTACTCGGATCATCCGACCAACGCCACCAAGGTCAAAGGTAAGGTCGACAACGACCTGTACAGCTACCTGGCGCTGTACTCGGTTGCCGGTCACACCTTCGGTGCTGGCTACCAGTACACCAAGGGCGACAGCGACTTCCCTTGGCTGAACCAAGGTGACGGCTCGTCTAACAGCACCATCACCGACATGCAAATCCAGAAGTTTGCCCGTGCTGGCGAACGTACCTGGCAAGCTCGCTACGCCTATGACTTCGCCAAGATCGGCGTACCTGGCCTGACTGCCGGTGTGGTTTACCTCAAAGGTAGCAACATCGACACCACCGTCGGCGAGCGTAACGAGTGGGAACGCGACCTGACCCTGGCTTACGTTGTTCCAGAAGGTCCGCTGAAAAACCTGGGCGTTGCCTGGAAAAACGCGATGTGGCGTACCGACCTGGCGAACACCCGTTCCCAGGACGAAAACCGCGTAATCCTCAGCTACACCTACGCGTTCAAGTAAGAGCGTAAAACCTTGCCCGGCGCAATGCCGGGCAGGGTGCTTTACTTTTCAAGCCGGGCTCAACCCCCGCAAGCCCGTCCTGAACCCCTCTTTGTACAGCGTCTCAAGGCCTTCTCGAACCTTGAAGCAGATGTTGATCCACGCCCGTTGCCAAGTCCAATGAACAGATTTTTAATATTCCTTTATCGTCTAGATAAATCGATATTTATTCTTTTTAAATAATCCGCGACACAGGCACAGTGGGCTCCATAAGCACTCATCAGGAGCCACACCATGAGCCTCAGACTGGGCGACATCGCCCCCGACTTTGAACAGGATTCCAGCGCCGGCAAGATTCGCTTCCACGAGTGGCTGGGCGATAGCTGGGGCGTGCTGTTTTCCCACCCGGCGGACTTCACCCCGGTGTGCACCACCGAGCTGGGTTTCACCGCCAAGCTCAAGGATGAATTCGCCAAGCGGGGCGTCAAGGCCATTGCGCTGTCGGTGGACCCGGTGGACTCCCACCACAAGTGGATCGAAGACATCAACGAAACCCAGAACACCATCGTCAACTTCCCGATCCTGGCCGACGCTGACCGCAAGGTCTCCGACCTGTACGACCTGATCCACCCGAATGCCAGTGACACCCTTACCGTGCGTTCGCTGTTCGTGATTGATCCGAACAAAAAGATTCGCCTGACCATCACCTACCCGGCCAGCACCGGTCGCAACTTCCACGAAATCCTGCGGGTGATCGACTCGCTGCAACTGACCGACAACCACAAAGTCGCGACCCCGGCCAACTGGCAGGACGGTGACGAAGTGGTGATAGTGCCGTCGCTCAAGGACGAGGAAGAGATCAAGAAACGCTTTCCGAAGGGTTACCGGGCGGTGAAGCCGTACCTGCGGCTCACCCCTCAACCGAATCGCTGACACACAACCACATGTGGGAGCGGGCTTGCTCGCGAATGCGCACTGTCAGTTGATGCATCTTTGAATGACACACCGCTTTCGCGAGCAAGCCCGCTCCCACACTTGCGCGCATTTCAAGTCTCACATAGCAGGGGTTTTAAGGCCGTTTCGACGGCCTTTTTTTATGCCTGCGATTTAGTCGGCAGCATATGCATTTAAAGAATAAACAAATGAAAAAATAAGATTTATAGATATATAAATTGGCTGATATGGTCTGTCCCATCTTGGCGCCATCGCCACATAGCGAACCGCCGACACTTTCCAAAGGAATTTCCTACATGCTGGTCGTAACACTTGGTGGTAGCCCCAGCCAACGTTCCCGGTCCGGGGTCTTGCTGGATCACACCCGCAACTGGTTGCAGCAACAAGGCGTGGAAGTGGTGAGTTATCAGATACGGGACTTCCCGGCCGAAGACTTGCTGCACGCGCGGTTCGATAGCCCGAAAATCATCGACCTGTTGCAGCAAGTGGCGAACGCCGATGGCCTGGTGATTGCCACGCCGGTGTACAAGGCTTCGTTTTCCGGCGCGCTGAAAACCATCCTCGACCTGCTGCCTGAACGCGCCCTGGCCCACAAAATAGTGTTGCCGATGGCCACCGGCGGCAGCATCGCCCACATGCTCGCGGTGGACTACGCGCTGAAGCCGGTGCTGTCGGCATTGAAAGCCCAGGAATTGCTCCACGGGATTTTCGCCGAAGACAGCCAGATCGCCTACGGCGAAGGCAGCGCCCAGGCGCAACTGGTGCCGGTGCTGGAACAACGCTTGAGCGAGGCTTTGGAGACGTTCTACAGCGCCATGGCCCGCCGCCCGAAACCCCTTGACCCCAATGTGTTGAATGAACGTTTGTTGAGTGCTCGCTGGAGCATTTAAGCCTTACCCAGCTTTACCTGAATTCGACAAGTACTACTCACCTTACTCAGCCGCCAACGGCCAAGCAGGTGCAGCCAACCCCCTAATCGTATATTTGGAGAGAGCGCCATGCGCACTGTCATCTTGCGTCGTGGTCTGGTCGCACTGTTTGCTGCGGCTGTGTCCTTCGGTGCCATTGTTCAAGCCCAGGCCGCCGAAACCTTGCGGATCGGCTATCAGAAATACGGCACCCTGGTGCTGCTCAAGGCCAAGGGTTCGCTGGAAAAGCGCCTGGCCGAGCAGGGCGTGCAAGTGCAGTGGACCGAGTTTCCCGGCGGCCCGCAGCTGCTGGAAGGATTGAACGTAGGCTCCATCGACTTCGGCGTGACGGGTGAAACCCCGCCAGTGTTCGCCCAGGCTGCCGGTGCCGATCTGCTCTACGTCGCCTATGAACCGCCGGCGCCTACCAGCGAAGCGATCCTGGTACCGAAAGACTCGCCGATCAAATCGGTGCAAGACCTCAAGGGCAAGAAAGTCGTCCTCAATAAAGGCTCCAACGTGCACTACCTGCTGGTACGTGCCCTGGAAGATGCCGGCCTGAAATACACCGACGTGCAGACCGTGTTCCTTCCGCCCGCCGATGCCCGCGCCGCGTTCGAGCGTGGCAGCGTCGATGCCTGGGTGATCTGGGACCCGTACCAGGCAGCCGCCGAGAAGCAACTGCAAGCCCGCACCCTGCGTGACGGCACCGGCATTGCCGACAACCATCAGTTCTACCTGGCCACCAAGCCGTACGCCGAAAAACACCCTGAAGTGATCAAGACGCTGGTGGAAGAAGTCCGCGCCGTGGGCGAATGGTCCAAGGCCAACCCGGAACAAGTCACCGAACAAGTTGCTCCGCTGCTGGGCCTGCCGGCCGACATCACCCTGACCTCGGTAAAACGCCAGGGCTACGGTGCGCAGTTCCTGACGCCTGAAGTGATCGCGGCGCAGCAGAAAATCGCCGACAGCTTCTACCAACTCAAATTGATCCCCAAACCCTTGAGCATCAAGGACGTGATCTGGACACCACCTGCCGCCGTTGCCAAAGCGCCGTAATCCGACTTCTTCAGGAGACAACTCCATGAGCCTCAATATTTTCTGGTTTCTGCCTACCCACGGCGACGGCCATTACCTTGGCACCGCCGAAGGCGCTCGCGCCGTTGATCACGGCTACTTGCAGCAAGTGGCCCAGGCGGCCGACCGCCTTGGCTTCGGCGGGGTACTGATCCCCACCGGCCGCTCCTGCGAGGATTCGTGGCTGGTGGCGGCGTCGCTGATCCCGGTGACCCAACGCTTGAAATTCCTTGTCGCGCTGCGCCCCGGGATCATTTCCCCGACGGTGGCTGCGCGTCAGGCCGCGACCCTGGATCGTCTGTCCGGCGGCCGGGCGTTGTTCAACCTGGTGACCGGTGGAGACCCGGATGAATTGGCCGGCGACGGTTTGTTCCTGAGCCATGAAGAGCGTTACCAGGCCTCGGTGGAGTTCACCCGCATCTGGCGCCGCGTACTGGAAGGCGAGACCGTCGATTACGACGGCCAGCACATCAGCGTCAAAGGCGCCAAGTTGCTCTATCCGCCGATCCAGCAACCGCGCCCGCCGCTGTATTTCGGTGGCTCCTCCGAAGCGGCCCAGGACCTGGCAGCCGAACAAGTGGAAATGGTACTGACCTGGGGCGAGCCTCCGGCTGCGGTGGCGGAAAAGATTGCACAGGTTCGCGCCAAGGCCGCCAAGCTCGGACGTACCCTGCGCTTCGGCATTCGCCTGCATGTGATCGTGCGTGAAACCAACGCCGAAGCCTGGCAGGCCGCCGACAAACTGATCTCCCATGTGGACGATGAAACCATCGCCCGCGCCCAGGCGTCGTTGTCGCGCTTTGATTCCGTAGGCCAGCAACGCATGGCCGCCTTGCACGGCGGCAGCCGCGACAACCTGGAAGTCAGCCCCAACCTGTGGGCGGGCGTAGGCCTGGTACGCGGTGGCGCCGGCACGGCACTGGTGGGCGATGGCCCGACCGTGGCCGCGCGGGTGAAGGAATACGCGGACCTCGGTATCGACACCTTTATCTTCTCCGGCTATCCACACCTGGAAGAGTCGTATCGCGTAGCGGAGTTGCTGTTCCCGCATCTGGACATCGAGCGTCCCGAGTTGCCGAAAGGCGCCGGCTACGTCAGCCCGTTCGGCGAAATGGTCGCCAACGACATTCTTCCCAAAGCTGCGTCCCAGAGCTGAGGCGCCGCCATGAACCTTGAAAAGTTAAGTCATCGATTGGCGCCCTGGGCGCTGCCGATCCTGTTGCTGGCGGTATGGCAGCTGTCCGTCTCGGCCGGCTGGTTGTCGACGCGCATTCTGCCGGCACCCAGCGCGGTGATCGAAGCGGGTGTCAGCCTGGTGCGCAGCGGCGAAATCTGGACCCACCTGGCCATCAGCGGCTGGCGTGCGGGCCTGGGCTTTGTGATCGGCGGCAGCATCGGCCTGACCCTGGGTTTTATTACCGGCCTGTCGACCTGGGGTGAACGCCTGCTGGACAGCTCGGTGCAGATGATCCGCAACGTGCCGCACCTGGCGCTGATCCCGCTGGTGATCCTGTGGTTCGGCATCGACGAGACGGCGAAGATATTCCTGGTCGCCCTCGGCACGCTGTTCCCGATCTATCTCAATACTTACCACGGCATCCGCAACGTCGACCCGGCGCTGGTGGAAATGGCCCGCAGTTATGGCCTGTCCGGTTTCAGCCTGTTTCGCCAAGTGATTTTGCCGGGCGCCTTGCCTTCGATTCTGGTGGGCGTGCGCTTCGCGCTGGGCTTTATGTGGCTGACGTTGATCGTCGCGGAAACCATCTCCGCCAGTTCCGGTATCGGCTACCTGGCGATGAACGCCCGGGAATTCCTGCAGACCGACGTGGTGGTCCTGGCGATCGTGCTTTACGCGGTCCTCGGCAAGCTGGCAGACCTGGCGGCGCGAGGCCTGGAGCGAGTCTGGCTGCGCTGGCACCCGGCTTATCAAGTGAATAAAGGAGGTGCGGCATGACCGCTCAACAACCTCCACGCCTGCTGCGGGGCATTCCCCTGGCAGTGCGCAAGTTGCGCAAGGCTTTCGGTTCGCGGGAAGTGCTGAAGGAAATCGACCTGCATATTCCTGCCGGTCAATTCGTGGCGGTCGTGGGCCGCAGTGGCTGCGGCAAAAGTACCTTGCTGCGCCTGCTGGCCGGGCTGGACAAAGCCAGCGGCGGCGAACTGCTCGCCGGCTCCGCGCCGCTGAGCGAAGCGATTGAAGACACGCGGTTGATGTTCCAGGAAGCGCGCCTGCTGCCGTGGAAAAAGATCATCGACAACGTGGGTCTTGGCCTCAAGGGCAACTGGCGCCCGCAGGCACTGGAAGCGCTGGAAGCGGTCGGCCTGGCCGAGCGCGCCAATGAATGGCCGGCGGCGTTGTCCGGTGGCCAGAAGCAGCGCGTGGCCCTGGCCCGCGCCCTGATCCACCAACCGCGCCTGTTGCTGCTGGACGAACCGCTGGGGGCGCTGGATGCCCTGACCCGGATCGAGATGCAGCAACTGATCGAGAACCTCTGGCAGAAGCACGGCTTCACCGTGTTGCTGGTGACCCACGACGTCAGCGAAGCCGTGGCCATTGCCGACCGGGTGATTTTGATCGAAGACGGCGAAATCGGCCTCGACCTGCACGTGGAACTCCCACGTCCGCGGGTGCGTGGCTCCCACCGCCTGGCGGCGCTGGAAACCGAAGTGCTTAACCGTGTGTTGTCGCTGCCCGGCACCCCGCCGGAACCCGAACCTGTTTCACCGCTGCCTACGCAATTGCGTTGGGCTCAATAACTCACTTGTCTTACACAGGAAGAACGACCATGACTATCAAAGCCATCAACGTGCGTAACCAGTTCAAAGGCACCATCAAGGAAATCGTCGAAGGCGACGTGCTGTCGGAAATCGACGTACAGACCGCGTCCGGCATCGTCACTTCCGTGATCACCACCCGCTCGGTGAAAGAGCTGGAACTGGTGATCGGCAGTGAAGTGATTGCCTTCGTGAAATCCACCGAGGTGTCGATCGCCAAGTTGTGATCAATGGTTCGCACAAACCCCGAAGGTGAAAGCCTGTCGGGGTTTTTGTCGTTCTCAAGATTGCTTTCGCGAGCAAGCCCGCTCCCACATTTGACCGAGTTCTACCTTTGGAATACGGTCGAATGTGGGAGCGGGCTTGCTCGCGAAGAGGCCCGGACAGGCAACAAAAAATCAGAGCGCAGCCACCCGCTTGGGCAAGAACCCCGGCAGATAAAGCCCCACATACGCATCAAACACCCGCATGCCTTCCTCGGCCATGCGCGGGGTGATTTGCCCATGCTGATGCACCGAGCGCGCGTAGACGCGGTCGCTCAGTTCCAGGGCCAGGGCAAACACGTCGACATCGGCGGGCAGGCTCGGCACCTCGAAGTGCCGGTTGAACACCTCAAACATCAGGTTTCCCAGCTCCAGGTCGTGCTGGCGGTCGGCCTGTGTCACTTCGGTCAACCCGTGCTGGGCCAGGATCAATTGGCGGGCGGCGGCGTCGTTGCTGTAGATGCTGAGCATGCGCTGCTCCACCACGCAGGACAGGTCGCGCCAGTGCTTGAGTGAATCATGATCGATGGGCGCCTGAATGGCCGCGCGAAAGGCCGCATGAACGTCAGCGGTCAGCGCCTCCAGCAACGCCGGCACGCTGGCGAAGAAGTGATACACCGATGACGGTGGAATCTGCGCCCGCTCGGCCACGCTGTAGATCGACAGGCTGGCCACGCCTTCGGCGGCCAGCAAGGTGCGGGCGGCATCGAGGATCGCGTCGATCCGGGCCTGGCTGCGGGCGCGGGGTTTGCGAGGAGTGGCAGGGCGATTCATTGAAGTCTCCTACAGGGCAGCGGGCATTGTACGCAGAGCCACTGGATGATCCATACCCTGTGGCGAGGGAGCTTGCTCCCGCTGGACTGCGCAGCAGGCCCAAGACCTGCACCTCGGTTCCGCCTGAAAGAACCCGGTGTTCTTATTGGGGCCGCTTCGCAGCCCGGCGGGAGCAGGCTCCCTCGCCACAACAGCCATAAAAAAACGCCGTAGGCCAAAGGCCTGCGGCGTTCTTTTTAGCCCGGCAACCGCTTACACGGTATGCAGGTACCAGTTGTACTCAAGGTCGGAGATGGAGTGTTCGAACTCCTCCAGCTCACTTTCCTTACAGGCGACGAAGATATCGATGTATTTAGGATCGATGTACTTGGCCATCACCTCGCTGTCGTCCAGCTCGCGCAGGGCATCACGCAGGTTGTTCGGCAGGCTCTGTTCGTTCTGCTCGTAGCTGTTGCCTTCCACCGGTGCGCCAGGCTCGATCTTGTTGGTCAGGCCGTGATGCACGCCCGCCAATACCGAAGCCATCAGCAGGTAAGGGTTGGCATCAGCCCCGGCCACACGGTGTTCGATACGTACGGCGTCGGACGAGCCGGTCGGTACGCGAATCGCCACGGTGCGGTTATCCAGGCCCCAGCACGGCGAGTTCGGCACGTAGAACTGTGCGCCGAAACGACGGTAGGAGTTGACGTTAGGGCACAGGAACGCCATTTGGGCGGGTAGGGTCTCCAGCACACCGCCGATCGCGTGACGCAATGCGGCGTTCTGCTCGGGATCCTCGCTGGCAAAGATGTTCTTGCCGTCCTTGTCCAGGATCGAAATGTGCACGTGTAGGCCGTTGCCTGCCTGGCCCGGGTAAGGCTTGGCCATGAAGGTGGTGTCCATCTCATGGTCGTAGGCGATGTTCTTGATCAAGCGCTTGAGCAGTACCGCGTAGTCGCAGGCCTTTATAGGGTCGGCAACGTGGTGCAGGTTCACTTCGAACTGCGCCGGGGCACTTTCCTTGACGATGGCGTCGGCAGGGATGCCTTGCTCTTTTGCACCTTCCAGAATGTCCTGGAGGCAGTCGACGTATTCGTCGAGGTCGTCGATCAGGTAGACCTGTGTCGAGTGCGGGCGTTTGCCGGAGATCGGCGAGCGGGGCGGTTGTGGCCGGCCATTCACGTTCTCCTGGTCAATCAGGTAGAACTCCAGCTCGAATGCGGCGCAGATGGTCAGACCGAGGTCGTCAAATTTGCTTACAACTTGGCGGAGTACTTCGCGAGGATCGGCGAAGAAAGGTTCACCTTCGAGTTCGTGCATGGTCATCAGCAGTTGCGCGGTTGGGCGCTTTTGCCAGGGTTCATTGCACAGGGTGTCGGGGATTGGATAACAGATTCGGTCAGCATCACCGATGTCCAGACCCAGGCCGGTGCTTTCCACCGTTGAGCCGTTGATATCCAGGGCAAATAGAGAGGCAGGCAGGTTAATGCCCTTCTCGTAAACCTTGTGGAGGCTGGTGCGTTCGATGCGCTTGCCGCGCACCACACCATTCATATCCGCAATTAGAAGGTCTACGTACAGAACCTCAGGATGATCCTTAAGGAACGCGTTCGCTTCGTTAAGCTGAACGGCACGCGGGGGTACCGACATGATGCAACACCTTTGTTGTTAAAAATATCAATCATTGATCTCTTCGGGTTTCAGTCAACCCGAACGGCATGCCGAAGTCAAGCGAGGCCTTTTTTGCCCTAAAAAAGCGCCGTGAGGGCTTTTTTGGGGCTTTTTGGGGCAATTTTTTGGGATTGGGGCTCTTGGAACCAGCACGTTTGAGCGGGCCGTGTTGTATTTTTTACGGGGGTGTTGTGTAAAAAAATGAACAAGGCTAAGCTCGATTCAAACCCATAACAGCAATAATACCGGGGTGCTTCATGTCTCGCCTGCCGTTAATCGGCGTCACCGCCTGCTCCAAACAGGTCGGTCTGCATGCTTATCACATCAGTGGCGACAAATACGTCCGTGCAGTGGCCACCGCTGCCAAGGGCTTGCCGTTGATTATTCCGTCCCTGGCGGATCTGCTCGACCCGGCCAATATTCTTGACGGCCTGGACGGCATTCTATTTACCGGCTCACCTTCCAATATCGAACCCTTTCACTACGACGGTCCGGCCAGCGCGCCCGGGACTGCTCATGATTCTGCACGGGACCAAACCACCCTGCCGCTGCTGCGTGCAGCCATAGCGGCCGGCGTTCCGGTGCTGGGGATTTGCCGTGGCTTCCAGGAAATGAACGTGGCGTTTGGCG
The DNA here is from genome assembly GCF_013385345.1 of Pseudomonas sp. I8001. Taxonomy (NCBI): domain Bacteria; kingdom Pseudomonadati; phylum Pseudomonadota; class Gammaproteobacteria; order Pseudomonadales; family Pseudomonadaceae; genus Pseudomonas; species Pseudomonas sp. I8001. The sequence continues at coordinate 335,641 of NZ_JACAQC010000007.1, read as the reverse complement.
GCAGCCTGCACCAGAAGGTTCATGAAGTGCCGGGCATGATGGATCACCGCGAAGACGACACCCAACCGCTGGACATCCAGTACGGCCCGGCACATCCGGTAACCATCTCCCCGAATGGGGTATTGGCAAGCCTGGGCTTGCCGTCGACGATCCAGGTCAACTCGATTCATTCACAGGGCATTGATCGCCTGGCGGCCGGTTTCCAGGTCGAGGCCACCGCGCCGGATGGCCTGATCGAAGGCTTTTCAGTGCCCGCGGGCAAGGCTTTTGCTTTAGGAGTGCAATGGCACCCCGAATGGCAGGTAAGCTCTAACCCGCACTACCTCGCAATCTTCCAGGCATTTGGCAATGCCTGTCGAAAGCGGGTGATGCAACGCGACGCGGATGCTGCGTCAACTTACGCCTGACCTTTAATGGATGTCAGGAAACACAGCCCAGAGGCATTTATGAGTAACAACCTCGACCAGCTCACCGATTGGTTGAAAGACCACAAGATCACAGAAGTCGAATGCATGATTGGCGACCTCACCGGCATCACCCGGGGCAAGATCTCGCCGACCAACAAGTTCATCGCCGAAAAAGGCATGCGCCTGCCCGAAAGCGTTCTGTTGCAGACCGTGACCGGCGACTATGTCGAAGACGACATCTATTACGAATTGCTCGACCCGGCCGACATCGACATGATCTGCCGCCCGGACGAGAACGCGGTGTACCTCGTGCCCTGGGCCATAGAGCCTACGGCCCAGGTGATCCACGACACCTACGACAAGCAAGGCAACCCGATCGAGCTGTCGCCGCGCAACGTGCTCAAGAAAGTCCTCAAGCTCTACGCCGACAAGGGCTGGCAGCCCATCGTGGCGCCGGAGATGGAGTTCTACCTGACCAAACGCTGCGAAGACCCGGACTTCCCGCTGCAACCGCCGATTGGCCGTTCCGGTCGCCCGGAGACTGGCCGCCAGTCCTTCTCTATAGAAGCGGCCAACGAATTCGACCCGTTGTTCGAAGACGTCTACGACTGGTGCGAGCTACAGGAGCTGGACCTCGACACGTTGATCCACGAAGACGGCACGGCGCAGATGGAAATCAACTTCCGTCACGGCGACGCACTGTCCCTGGCCGACCAGATCCTGGTGTTCAAGCGCACCATGCGCGAAGCGGCGCTCAAGCACGACGTGGCGGCCACCTTCATGGCCAAGCCCATGACCGGCGAGCCCGGCAGCGCGATGCACCTGCACCAGAGCATCATCGATATCGCCACCGGCAAGAACGTGTTCTCCAATGAAGACGGTACCAAGAGCGAGCTGTTTCTGCACCACATTGGCGGCCTGCAGAAATTCATCCCCGAGCTGTTGCCGCTGTTCGCGCCTAACGTCAACTCGTTCCGCCGCTTCCTGCCCGACACCTCGGCGCCGGTCAACGTGGAGTGGGGCGAAGAAAACCGCACCGTTGGCCTGCGGGTTCCGGACGCCGGCCCACAAAACCGTCGGGTGGAAAACCGCCTGCCCGGTGCCGACGCCAACCCGTACCTGGCGATCGCTGCCAGCCTGCTGTGTGGCTACATCGGCATGGTCGAAGGCATCAGCCCAAGCGCGCCGGTGGTGGGCCGTGGTTACGAGCGCCGCAACCTGCGCCTGCCGCTGACCATCGAAGACGCCCTGGAACGCATGGAAAACAGCAAGACCATCGAGAAATACCTGGGTCACAAATTCATCACAGGCTACGTCGCGGTCAAGCGGGCCGAGCATGAAAACTTCAAGCGCGTGATCAGTTCGTGGGAGCGGGAATTCCTGCTCTTCGCCGTCTGATGCGCCGGGCGCGCCCTTCAAACGGCGCGTCCTCACCTGAAACATCTAGGAGATTGGTATGTCCAGCAACAACCCGCAAACCCGTGAATGGCAAGCCTTGAGCAGCGATCACCACCTGGCGCCGTTCAGCGACTTCAAGCAATTGAAAGAGAAAGGCCCACGGATCATCACCAAAGCCCACGGCGTTTACCTGTGGGACAGCGAAGGCAACAAGATTCTCGACGGCATGGCCGGCCTGTGGTGCGTGGCGATCGGTTACGGTCGCGATGAACTGGCTGATGCGGCCGCCAAGCAGATGAAAGAACTGCCTTACTACAACCTGTTCTTCCAGACCGCCCACCCGCCGGTGCTGGAACTGGCCAAAGCCATCTCCGATATCGCCCCACAAGGCATGAACCACGTGTTCTTCACCGGCTCCGGCTCCGAAGGCAACGACACCATGCTGCGTATGGTCCGCCACTACTGGGCGATCAAAGGCCAGCCGAACAAGAAAACCATCATCAGCCGCAAGAATGGCTACCACGGTTCAACCGTGGCCGGCGCCAGCCTGGGCGGCATGACTTATATGCATGAACAAGGCGACTTGCCGATCCCGGGCATCGTCCACATCGCCCAGCCTTACTGGTTCGGCGAAGGCGGCGACATGAGCCCGGAAGAATTCGGCGTGTGGGCGGCCAACCAGCTGGAAGAGAAGATCCTGGAACTGGGCGTGGACAACGTCGGTGCCTTTATTGCCGAGCCGATCCAGGGTGCCGGTGGCGTGATCGTGCCGCCAGACAGCTACTGGCCGCGCATCAAGGAAATCCTCGCCAAGTACGACATCCTGTTCGTGGCTGACGAAGTGATCTGTGGGTTTGGCCGCACCGGTGAGTGGTTCGGTAGCGATTTCTACGGCCTCAAGCCCGACATGATGACCATCGCCAAGGGCCTGACCTCCGGCTACATCCCGATGGGCGGCCTGATCGTGCGCGACGAAGTGGTCGCCGTGCTGAACGAAGGCGGTGATTTCAACCACGGCTTCACCTATTCCGGTCACCCGGTGGCGGCAGCGGTAGCCCTGGAAAACATCCGCATCATGCGCGATGAACAAATTGTTAAGCACGTGCACGACGAAACGGCACCCTATTTGCAAAAGCGTTTGAGGGAACTGGCTGATCACCCGCTGGTGGGTGAAGTTCGCGGTGTGGGCATGCTCGGTGCCATCGAACTGGTTCAGGACAAGGCAACGCGCAAGCGTTATGAAGGCCGTGGTGTTGGCATGATCTGCCGCACGTTCTGCTTCGAGAATGGCCTGATCATGCGCGCCGTGGGCGACACCATGATCATTTCGCCACCGTTGGTGATCAGCAAGGCCGAGATAGACGAGTTGGTGACCAAGGCGCGGCACTGCCTGGACCTGACTTTGGCGGCATTGCAGGGCTAAATGCTAGGCTCAGAACGCAGCGCCTGTCGGGCGCTGCTTCTGGGGTGTTAGAAAAGCGGGGCATTGGTTGAAAGCCGGCCCCTGAACTTGCCAGACTGTCGCCCTGTTTTGTCGCCCTTAGACGGGCTGCGAAACACGTTGTAATTAAAGAACGAACGTGGCCCAAAAAAGAAAAAATTGGAGCATGACCGAATGAAGGCATTAGGTTTGAAGAACGCTGGCAAGACCCTCCTGGCCTTGTCCCTGATGGGGGCCATGGCAGGCGCGGCACACGCCGACGATAAAGTGCTGCACGTTTATAACTGGTCCGACTACATCGCACCGGACACCATCGCGAACTTTGAAAAAGAGTCCGGGATCAAGGTGGTCTATGACGTGTTCGACTCCAACGAAACCCTGGAAGCCAAGTTGCTGGCAGGCAAGTCCGGCTACGACATTGTCGTGCCGTCGAACAACTTCCTCGCCAAGCAGATCAAGGCCGGTGTTTACCAGGAACTGGACAAGTCCAAGCTGTCGAACTACGACAACCTGAACAAGTCCCTGCTTAAAGCCGTGTCCATCAGCGACCCGGACAACAAGCACGCCTTCCCGTACATGTGGGGCTCGATCGGCATCGGCTACAACCCGGAGAAGGTCAAGGCCGCGCTGGGCATCGACAAGATCGACTCGTGGGACACCATCCTCAAGCCGGAAAACCTCGCCAAGCTCAAAGGCTGCGGTGTGAGCTTCCTCGATTCGCCAACCGAAATGCTGCCAGTGGCACTGCATTATCTGGGCCTGCCGACCGACACCCAGAAGAAGGAAGACCTCAAGCAAGCCGAGGCCCTGTTCCTCAAGCTGCGTCCTTCGATCGGCTACTTCCACTCGTCCAAGTACATTTCCGACCTGGCCAACGGCAACATCTGCGTAGCCGTGGGTTATTCGGGTGACGTGCAACAGGCCAAGTCCCGCGCGGCTGAAGCCGGTGGCAAGGTCAAGGTTGCCTATGACATTCCGAAAGAAGGTGCCGGCAGCTTCTATGACATGGTCGCCATCCCTAAAGATGCCGAGAACGTCGACGCTGCCTACAAGTTCATGAACTACCTGCTGAAGCCGGAAGTCATGGCGGGCATTACCAACAGCGTACGTTTCCCGAACGGTAACGAGAAAGCTACCGCGTTGGTCGACAAAGACATCACCAGCGACCCAGGCATTTATCCGCCAGCGGACGTGCAAGCCAAGCTGTATGCCATTGCTGACTTGCCGGCTGCTACTCAGCGGGAAATGACCCGCAGCTGGACCAAAATCAAATCGGGCAAGTAAAGCCGCTTTGATACCTGTTTTGCTAACTGCCGCGATGCGCGCGGTGGTTAGCGAAACAATTAAATGACAGAAAGTTTTGCCGGATCGGTTTATCGAGGGTAAGTTGCGCGCCGGTTTTGTTGCCGGGCAACAACTTCGGGCCCAACTATTTAAGAGGACCTCCACTTGCCAATTTCTTTATTTCGCAAAGCCTTGCTGGTGGGTGCAGGTATCACGCTGGCTGTCAGCGTGCAGGCCGCGCCGACTGTGCATATTTATAACTGGTCGGACTACATCGGCCCGGACACCCTGGCCAACTTTGAAAAGGCCACCGGCATCAAGCCGGTCTACGACGTGTTTGATTCCAACGAAACCCTGGAAGGCAAGTTGCTCGCCGGGCGTACCGGGTATGACGTGGTCGTGCCGTCGAACCACTTCCTCGGCAAGCAGATCAAGGCCGGCGCGTTCCAGAAGCTCGACAAGTCGCAACTGACCCACTACGCCAACCTCGACCCGGCGCTGCTCAAGCGTCTGGAAAAGAACGACCCGGGCAACCAGTACGCCGTGCCGTACCTGTGGGGAACCAACGGTATTGGCTACAACGTCGACAAGGTCAAGGAAGTATTGGGCGTCGACCATATCGACTCCTGGGCCGTGCTGTTCGAGCCGGAAAACATGAAGAAGCTGGCCACGTGCGGTGTGTCGTTCATGGACTCGGCGGATGAAATGCTGCCGGCGGTGCTCAACTACATGGGCCTCAACCCCAACAGCACCAACCCTGAAGACTACAAGAAGGCTGAAGAGAAACTCCTGAAAGTGCGTCCCTACGTGACCTACTTCCATTCTTCCAAATACATCTCGGACCTGGCCAACGGCAACATCTGCGTGGCGGCCGGCTTCTCCGGTGATGTGTTCCAGGCCAAGGCTCGTGCAGCCGAGGCGGGCAAAGGCGTGAACATCGCCTACGTGATTCCGAAAGAAGGCGGCAACCTGTGGTTTGACGTGCTGGCCATCCCCAAGGATGCCACCAACGTCAAAGAGGCCCTCGCCTTCATCAACTATTTGCTGAAACCTGAAGTGATCGCTCAGGTCAGTGATTACGTCGGTTACGCCAACCCTAACCCAGGGGCGGACAAACTGATGGAGCAATCGATACGCACCGACGAAGCGGTTTACCCACCGCAGGCGGTTCTCGACCGGACTTTTGTCAACTTCGAGCTACCCCCGAAAGTGCAACGTTTGATGACCCGTAGCTGGACCAAGGTCAAGACGGGCAAGTAAGGCTTAACGCTTAAACTATCCAAGGCTGGCCCGTATTGGGCGAGCTGCACTCTTTTTATTCTGGGAGTTTCGTAAATGGCAGTTGCCTCCGGCGCCTATAAGAAAGCCCTCGAGGGCGACCAGACACCGAAAAAGGTGCTGGTCAAAATCGACCGGGTCACGAAGAAGTTCGACGAGACGATTGCGGTGGACGATGTGTCCCTGGAAATCAAGAAAGGCGAAATCTTCGCCTTGCTCGGCGGATCGGGTTCGGGCAAATCCACCTTGCTGCGCATGCTCGCAGGCTTCGAGCGCCCAACGGAAGGACGCATTTACCTCGACGGTGTGGACATCACCGACATGCCGCCGTACGAGCGGCCGATCAACATGATGTTCCAGTCCTACGCCTTGTTCCCCCACATGACCGTGGCCCAGAACATCGCGTTTGGCCTGCAGCAGGACAAGATCCCCAAGGCCGAGGTCGACGCCCGTGTGGCCGAGATGCTCAAGCTGGTGCAGATGAGCCAGTACGCCAAGCGCAAGCCGCACCAGCTGTCTGGCGGCCAGCGTCAGCGGGTGGCGCTGGCGCGTTCCCTGGCCAAGCGTCCGAAACTGCTGCTGCTCGATGAGCCGATGGGCGCACTCGACAAGAAGCTGCGTTCGCAGATGCAACTGGAACTGGTGGAGATCATCGAGCGCGTGGGCGTGACCTGCGTGATGGTGACCCACGACCAGGAAGAGGCCATGACCATGGCCGAGCGCATCGCGATCATGCACCTGGGCTGGATCGCCCAGATCGGCAGCCCGATCGACATCTATGAAACGCCGACCAGCCGCCTGGTGTGCGAGTTCATCGGCAACGTCAACATCTTCGACACCCAGGTGGTGGACGACGCCGAAGGCCACGCGGTACTCAAGTGCCCGGACCTGGACCGCGATATCTACGTCGGCTACGGCATCGCCACCTCGGTGGAAGACAAGTCGGTGACCTACGCCATCCGCCCTGAAAAGCTGCTGGTGACCACCGAAATGCCGACCTGCGAGCACAACTGGTCCAGCGGCAAGGTGCACGACATCGCCTACCTCGGCGGCCATTCGGTGTTCTACGTCGAATTGCCGAGCGGCAAGCTGGTGCAATCCTTCGTGGCCAACGCCGAACGCCGTGGCCAGCGCCCTACCTGGGGCGACCAGGTGTACGTGTGGTGGGAAGACGACAGCGGCGTGGTACTTCGCTCATGAACATGAAGAAGTTCAAACGCCAGCTGCAACGAATAACCCCCGGTGGCCGGCATGTGGTCATCGGGATCCCTTTCCTCTGGTTGTTCCTGTTCTTCATGCTGCCGTTCTTCATCGTCTTGAAGATCAGCTTTGCCGAAGCCGACGTGGCGATCCCGCCTTACACCGAGATCTACACCTTCGTTGAACAGAAACTGCAGTTGGTGCTGAACCTGGCCAACTACGGGATGCTGGGCGATGACGAGTTGTACATCGCGGCGTACCTGGGCTCGCTGAAGATGGCGTTTTTCAGCACCATCCTCTGCCTGCTGATCGGCTACCCGATGGCCTACGCCATTGCCAGCGCACGCAAGGAAATCCAGACCGTGCTGGTGCTGCTGATCATGATGCCGACCTGGACTGCGATCCTGATCCGGGTCTATGCGTGGATGGGCATCCTCAGCAACAACGGGTTGCTCAACGGCTTCCTGATGTCCATCGGGTTGATCAACGAACCGCTGCAGATTCTCAACACCAACATCGCGGTGTATATCGGCGTGGTCTATTCGTACCTGCCGTTCATGATCCTGCCGCTGTACGCCAACCTGGTGAAGCACGACCAGAGCCTGCTGGAAGCCGCGTCGGACCTGGGTTCGAGCACCTTCAACAGCTTCTGGAAAATCACCGTGCCGCTGTCCAAGAACGGCATCATCGCCGGCTGCATGCTGGTATTTATCCCGGTGGTGGGCGAGTTCGTGATCCCGGAACTGCTGGGCGGTCCGGAAACCCTGATGATCGGTAAAGTGTTGTGGCAAGAATTCTTCAACAACCGTGACTGGCCGGTGGCGTCTGCCCTGGCGGTGGTGATGCTGGCGATCCTGATCGTGCCGATCATCCTGTTCAACCGCAGCCAAGCCAAAGAGATGGAGGGCAAGATATGAAGCGCGTCAGTTTCTCAAGCTTCATGCTGGTGGCGGGGTTGCTGTTCATCTACCTGCCGATGCTGATCCTGGTGATCTACTCGTTCAACGAATCCAAACTGGTGACGGTGTGGGGCGGTTGGTCGATCAAGTGGTACGTCGGCCTGTTGGACAACACCCAGTTGATGGGCTCGGTCGGTCGCTCCCTGGAAATCGCCTGCTACACCGCGATTGCGGCGGTGGCACTCGGTACATTGGCGGCGTTCGTGCTGACGCGCATCAGCCAGTTCAAGGGCCGCACGCTGTTCGGCGGCCTGGTGACGGCGCCGCTGGTGATGCCGGAAGTGATCACCGGCCTGTCGCTGTTGCTGCTGTTCGTGGCCATGGCGCAGATGATCGGCTGGCCGCAGGAACGTGGCCTGGTGACCATCTGGATCGCCCACACCACGTTCTGTTCGGCGTATGTGGCGGTGGTGGTGTCGGCGCGCTTGCGTGAGCTGGACCTGTCGATTGAAGAGGCAGCCATGGACCTGGGGGCGCGGCCGTGGAAGGTGTTCTTCCTGATCACCATCCCGATGATCGCGCCGTCGCTGGCGGCGGGCGGCATGATGTCGTTCGCGCTGTCGCTGGATGACCTGGTGTTGGCCAGCTTCGTGTCGGGGCCGGGTTCGACCACGTTGCCGATGGAAGTGTTCTCGGCGGTTCGCCTTGGGGTTAAACCCGAGATCAACGCCGTGGCCAGCCTGATTCTGCTGGCGGTGTCGATCGTGACGTTCCTGGTGTGGTTCTTCAGCCGTCGTGCGGAAGAGCACCGCAAGAAAGCGATCCAGCAGGCGATTGAGGAAGCGGCTGCGGATGGTTGGGAGAAGCCGGCGGATTCGCGTCGGGCTCCAGCACCGGTCTAATCAGGTAGCCCTGAAGAAACCGGATCAAAAATGTGGGAGCGGGCTTGCTCGCGAAAGCGCAGTGTCAGTCACCGGATGTATTGACTGATCCACTGCCTTCGCGAGCAAGCCCGCTCCCACATTTTGATTGCATTCCAATTCGGGTTAAGCAGTCCAAGGCGACTTGCGAATCACCTCGACGAAATTCATCGGCTTGAACCCCGGCTCCTGATCCACCAGCACATCGGTCTTCACGTTGCCAAACGTGGTCTGCGGGCGATGGCGCAGGCCGTCGGCAAACGCGCAGATGATGCACTCCTTGAACCCTTCACCCCGTGGATGCGCATGCACCACCGCTTCGCGCTGCACGCTGGTAAACGCCGCGTACTCCATTCCCAGCACGTCCATTTCCACGCCCGCCGTCACCAACACCACGGTTGGACGCAAGTGCTTGGGCACCCCCGGTGTGGTGTGCAGGGCGATGGACAACCACACCTGTTCGATGTCGTCATCGCTCAACCCGTAAGGCTTGAGAAAGTCCGCCGCCGCGTTGGCGCCGTCCACTTCAAAGCGTTCGTCGTCACTGCGGTGACCTTCCACCAGGCCCAGGTCGTGGAACATCGCGCCGACGTACAGCAACTCCGGGTTATAGGCCAACTGCTGGCGCTCGCCGCTCAATGCGCCGAACAGGAACACCCGGCGGGAGTGGTGGTAGAGCAGGTCGGATTCGATGTCGCGGATGTATTCGGTGGTGGCCTTGGCCAGGGCGCTGTCCGGGATCTTGATGCCGGCGATGGTGGTGCTCATGGTCGTTCTCCTCAAGAAAGCGCCGGGGTTGGCGCCGATGAGTCCAGTCTGGTCGCGCGCCCGCGAAGGGGCCATCGCGGCGAGGATGCGATCCCGGCCAATGTGCCGCGATATCGCGCCAAGGCTATGCGCGATCAAATGTAGGAGCTGGCTTGCCTGCGATAGCATCACCTCGGTATACCTGCTACACCGAGGTGTCTGCATCGCCGGCAAGCCAGCTCCTACAAGGGTTGTGTTTATTCAGTTAGAAAAAGGTGTTCCTGCTCATGGGCAAAACCGTCGCCATCCTGATCTTCCCCGGCGTCCAGTCACTGGACGTGACCGGGCCCCTGGATGTGTTCTGCGAGGCCAACCGTTTTCTGCCGCCCGAGGCGCATTACCAGCTGGAGGTGATTGGCCTGGGGCACGGCAACATGGCCTGTTCCAACGGCTTGTCCTTGCAGGCACACCGGCATTTCAGCGAGGCCCTCGAGCCTTACGACTTGCTGTTGATGGCCGGCGGGCCGCAGCTGCCCTTCGAGGATTTCGGCCCGGTGTTCAATCAATGGCTGCGTGACGCCAGTGCGCGAGCCCGGCGCTTCGGCTCCATCTGCAACGGTGCCTTCATGCTCGCCCGCGCCGGGTTGCTGGACGGGCGCACCGTCACCACCCACTGGGGCGATGCCGCCGACCTGGCCGCCTTATGCCCATCGGCCCAGGTCGAAGCCGACCGCCTCTATGTGCAGGACGGCAACCTCTACACCTCGGCCGGGGTGACGGCGGGCATCGACCTGTCGCTGTACCTGCTGGCCCAGGACCACGGCCCGGAAGTCGCCCTCAGCGTGGCCAAGCGCCTGGTGGTGTTCACCCAGCGTTCCGGCGGGCAGTCGCAGTTCAGCCCGTTCCTGACACCCCACGCGGAAGCTACCTCGGCGGTGGCGCTGGTGCAGCTGTATGTATTGGCCAACCTGACGGGCGACCTGACCATCGCCGACCTGGCCAAAGCCGCCAACATGAGCGCGCGCAACTTCTCGCGGGTATTTGCCCGGGAGGCGCAGATCACTCCGGCGGAGTTCGTCGAGCGGGCGCGGGTGGATGCGGCGCGGGTGATGCTCGAAAGCACCCACGCACCGCTCAAGACCGTGGCGTATCAATGCGGCTTTCGCGACGCCCAGCACATGCGCAGTGTGTTCAATCGCCGGCTGGGCGTGACGCCGCAACAATTCCGGCTTAATTTTGCGGCGCCGGTTTGAGCGTGTCATAGGCTTCCAGGGCTCGCAGCGAGTAGATATACGCCGCGCCGGCATTCAGCGAGATCGCGGTGGCCAGGGTCGCGGCCACTTCTTCGCGGGTGGCGCCGGCCTTGATCGCCGCGTCGGCATGCACGCCGATGCAGCCGTCACAGCGGGTGGTGATGGCCACGGCGATGGAAATCAGCTCGCGGGTCTTGGCATCGAGGACGTCATTTTCCTCGGCTGCTTCCCCCAGCGCCATGTAGGCTTTGACCATCTTCGGGTTGCTCTTGCCCAGCGCGCCAAAGGCTTTCTTCACGGTAGGCAGCAAGTCGGACCAGTTATTGAACATCGTGTTAACTCCTGAACGGGTTGGGTGTGAAGCCAGTGTGCGCGGTTCAGGTTTGGCGCTTTTGTTCGATCCACTCACCTTTTTGACCGATGCTCGCAAATGAACTCCATCGACACCCTCATCGCGTTGGCCAACCTGCGGGGCAGCCTGGACTTGCGTTGCCAGTTCCAGGGCGCCTGGGCCATGGAACACGAGCCCGAGCCGCTGGGCGTGGCGCCGTATCACATTGTGCTGGCGGGCACCTGCCGCGCCGAATTGTCCGGCGGGCAGCAGGTGACGTTGGAGGAGGGCGACATCCTGTTGATGCCCGGTGGCGCGACGCACCTGGTGCGCAGCCAGGGCGCGCGGGTAAAGCCGGTGGCGCAGACCGTGATCGAAGGCGGCTTGCTGCCGATCCATCGCCTGGGCGGTGAGCAACCGGACGTGGACATGCTCTGCGGCAGCTTTCGCTACAACCGCCAGTCGTTGCTGTTCAGTGCGTTGCCGGACTACCTGGTGGTGTCCAGCCGGCAGTGGCAGGCCGATGGACAGTTGGCGGCATTGATCGCACTGCTGCGCAGCGAGGCGGACGGGCAGCGGCTGGGGGCGCGGTTTTTCATTGATGCGCTGTCGTCGGCGTTGTTCACCCTGATCCTGCGGGCATGGCTGACGCAGCAAGCACCGGTGGCGGGCACCTTTGCCTTGTTGACCGACAAACGCCTGGGCAAGGCCTGGCAGGCGATGCTGGCGGATCCCGGGCATGAGTGGACCATCGACAGCCTGGCCAGCGCCGCTTCGATGTCCCGGGCGACGTTCATGCGTGGGTTTGTCAAAGTGGCGGGCGTGTCGCCGTGGGTGTTGCTGACGCAGTTGCGCATGGAGTTGGCGTTCAACCTGCTGCATCAGTCGCGGCTGAGCCTGACGGATATTGCCGCTCAGGCGGGGTATCAATCCCAGGCGGCGTTCAGCAAGAAATTCAAGGAAACCTACGGTGAGGCGCCGGGGCGGCTGCGTACCCGCTAGAAGCAACAACGCAAATCAAAATGTGGGAGCGGGCTTGCTCGCGAATGCGGAGTGTCAGTCACCAGATGTATTGACTGATCCACCGCATTCGCGAGCAAGCCCGCTCCCACATTGGTTTTTTGTTTCTTCAGTTATTGCGGTGTCCGGGCCGGCAACAGCTTGAGCGTACTGCGGGTATTCGCCGTCACTTCCTCATCATTGAAATGCGCCTGCTCATACCCGCCTTCGATGTACGTTTCCGCCTGATCGGAATAGTGCTTGTCGAACGGCACACCACTCTGCCCGACCGGGTTGATGGTCAGCCCATGTGGGGCATCGGCGAAATCAATCAGGCGTCGGGTCGACGGCCCGTACGTCACCGGCCACGGCGCCGGGCCGATCTGTGCGGATTGGTTGTTGGGCACTTCATGGGTGCCGGGAGCGGCAAACGGGCCTACGTTGACGATCTTGTCCAACGGCTTCTGCGAGCCCAGTGGATGGCCGTGGGTCAGGGTGTGGGCCTTGCCCCATTGCCACTGCGATGGGTCGTCACCAAAGGTCGCCTTGAGGTGTTGCAGGCTGTTGTCCCAGGCAAGCTTGACGGTCTCGGCGCGGTGGCCATCCCACCACGGCGAATCCGCTGAAGCGGCCAGGCGCGGCAAGGCTGCGTCCACTACCCGAGTGGTGAGCAAGGTCTTGAACATCCCATCGCCCAGTTTCGGGTGGAACGCCGCGTCAGTGAGGTTGAACAGGAACTGGTTGAACAGCGTGGCACTGGTGGAGTCCAGCGGGTAATCGCCTTTCCAGGCTGCCAGTTGCTCCACCAGCTTCAACTGCGCCGGGTCCTTGACCACGTCACGCAGCACCGGCAGCAGCGGTGCCAGCAGCCGTGGCCCGTAGGCGGTGGTGGTGCCGAGCTGCAAGGCCTGGCTGTTGTCCACGTCCCATTTCACGCTGTTGTCGCTCAGTTGCGCGTTCAACTGCTGGCCACGGTCTGCCAGGTTGTAATACCCGGGGATCGGCATGCCGGTGGGTGACGCGGGCTGGGCATTGGCGGACACCACATAACCGCGGGCCGGGTTTTCTTCCTGGGGGTTGGCGCTGAATGGGTAGAAACCGAGCTTGTCCGCCTGGGCGGTACTGCCGTCGAGGATAAACCCCGGGTTGACCCCGGCCGGGCGGATCGGCAATTGCGCCGCCGCCCACCAGCCGATATCGCCCTTGGCATTGGCCCATACGATGTTCAAGCCAGGCGCCTGGACCTTGGCCGCCGCCGCACGCGCTTTGGCGAGGGTATCGGCACGGTTGAGCTGATAGAAACCGTCGAGGATCGGGTTTTCGGTATCCAGGAATGCCCACCACATGGCAATCGGCGTCTTGCCGGCATTCTCGCCGAGCACGTCATTGATGATCGGACCGTGGGGCGAGGTGCGCAGCGTCAGGGTTACCGGGTCCTGGCCCTTGACCGCGATCTGTTGCTCGCTGCTGGTCATGTCCACCCACTTGTCGTGGTACCAGACCTGGTTGGGGTTGTCCGGGTTGACCTTCTCGGCGATCAGGTCGAGGTCATCGTTCTGGAACATGGTCAGGCTCCAGCCGAAATCCTTGTTGTGGCCCAGGAACGCCACCGGCACCAGCGCGTTGTGATAGCCGTAAAGCTCGAAGCCCGGCGCCGACAGCTGCGCCTCGTACCACACCGACGGCACCGAGAAACGGATATGCGGGTCACCCGCCAGCAACGGTTTGCCGCTCTTGGTGCGGCTGCCGCTGATGGCCCAGGCGTTGCTGCCTTCGAACTGGGGCAGGCCGTTGTCGGCCATGGCCTGTTCGCTCAACTGGGCAATGGCGCCGAGGTCTTTCCAGTCACCGGCCGCCAGGTTCAGCGCGCCCTTGGGCTGCCAGTCGAGGTCGAAGACCTTCAGGTAGTCGTTGCCCAACTGATCGCGTACGTAGGTCAGCAAGGGTTCGGTGCGGAAGGCTGCGGCAAAGCTGTAGGCCAGGTAGCCGGCGACACTGATGGTGTCTTCGGCGGTGAACGGGCGCTTGGGGATGCCCAGTACGTCGAACTCCATGGGTTTGGCGTGGCTGTCCTGATACTGGTTGACCCCGTCCAGGTAGGCTTGCAGGGCCTTCCAGGACGCAGACTCATGGTCCATGTGTTCGACGTAGCTCAAGGCACGCTCGCGAATGCGCAGGCTGCGGAACAGTTTGTCGGTTTCCAGCAACTTGGGTCCCAGCACCTCGGCCAGCTCGCCACGGGACAGGCGCCGCATGATCTCCATCTGGAACAACCGGTCCTGGGCATGTACGTAGCCGAGGGCACGGTACAGGTCAGTCTCGTTCTCGGCGCGGATATGCGGCACGCCTCGGTCGTCGTAGCGCACCGTGACCGAACCTTGCAGATGGGCCAGCTCCACCGTGCCCTGGCGAGTCGGCTGCTTGCTGTACACGTACCAGCCGGCGCCAACCATAAGGGCTACGAGCAGGATGGCCAGCGCGGTCAGGATGCGTTTCATGGGTTGTCCCTTATTAGTCGGTCACCGTGAAGATTCGGGCAGTTTAGTGGGTTTGGCGAGCGCTGCGGAAAATGCTCTCGGGTTCGTGCTCCCTGAACCTGAGCTGCATGAAGTGGGGGTTCTGAAGTGGGCCGCGGGTGGGCGGAGTATTATGTTTACTCTGTTACATGAAACCAGCGGCGCGATGATTCACCCCGTCATCCGGGCGCGCCTTTGCTATCACTTTCGGAATGCAATTTATGACAGATCCCAGCCGTGCACAGGTGCCTTATGCCTGCTGCATGGAAACGCCATCGCTGATCAGCAATTTTTTGCGATACCCGCCGGCGGGCTTCACTGCCCAGCTGTCAGCACAGGGACTGCCGTACTTTTTTACCCGGTTCGACCTGCAGACCACCGCCGACGATGAGCTGCGTAGCCGCCTGCGCAGTTGGCCCGGGTACCGTTTGTGGCAGTCATGGCTGCATATCGACACCTGTTTTATCGGCACCACGGTCAGCGAATATTCCCCGTTCCCGCTGAACGTACCGCCACAGGACATGGCGCAATGGCTGCAACAGGAGTGTGCACCGCAACGCAAGCTCACCATCGTCAAGGATGTGCCGCTGGATTCTCCGCTGCTCAGCGTTGAGGACAATCGCTACGCACACGCGTTGATCGAGGCCTGCACCCAGCGCGGATTCATCAATGTAGAGGGCCAGGCGCTGGCCTATGTACCGATCGACTTCAGCTCGACGGATGAGTATCTGTCGCGGTTGTCCCACAGCCGTCGCCGCAATATCCGCCGCAAGCTACGCAGCCGTGATGAGCTGCGCATCGAGATCCTGGACACCGGCGATGCCCGCTTCAGCGATGAGCAATGGCAGCAGGAACTGTATCGGCTGTACAAGGCGGTGTACGCACAGAGCGAAATCCACTTCGACTTGCTCACGCCCGAATTCTTCATCCAGTTGCTCACCGATGCCGACAGCGGCGGGCATGTGTTCTGCTACTGGGACGAAGACGAACTGGTTGGCTATAACCTGTGCTACCAGCAAGACGGCAAGTTGCTCGACAAGTACATCGGCCTGAACTACCCGCTGGCGCTGGAGCACAACCTGTACTTCGTCAGCTGGTTTGTGAACCTGGAGTTCGCCCTGGAAAAGGGCCTGCAGTTTTATGTCGCGGGGTGGACCGACCCACAGGTCAAGTCCAGCCTCGGCGCCAAGTTCACGTTTACCCGCCATCTGGTGTGGGTGAGGAACCCGCTGCTGCGCAAAGTGATGAACCGTTTCCGGCACCATTTTGAAAGCGATACCCAGTGGCAGCAGGAGCAAACCGCATGAGCCAGGCCCGTCCCGCATTGATCCTCGATTTTGACGGGGCCGTGAATAACATTCCCGGCGCCCTTACCCTGCCGTTGCAAGCCTGGCAGGAGAAGATCCGTTTCGGCTGCCGCTGGGCGCAGTTCAAGGAGCTGGAGAACGCCCTGCACGCGCAGATGCCCAGCGATTACGGCTGTGTGTTTACCGGCAGCGGTGATTATCACCACCTCAGCCAGCTGTTGTTGAACCGTCTTCCCACCCAGCAAAAGATCCAGTTGATCATTTGCGATAACCACCCGGACAACATGCGTTATCCGTTTGGCATCCATTGTGGGTCCTGGGTCTACTGGGCCAGCCGCCTGCCGCAGGTCGAACACGTTCACGTGCTGGGCATTGGCTCGCCGGACATTTCCCTCAAGCACGCCTGGGAGAATCACTGGTCGCCGCTGGTGAAACGCAAGCTGACCTACTGGAACACCAACGTCGATACCCGTTGGTTGAACTGGATCGGCGCAGGCCGCAGCAATCGTGCATTCACCAGTGCGGACGAGTTGATGAGCGCGTTCCTGGCGCAGCTCGACCCTTCGCTGCCGGTGTATCTCTCCATCGACAAAGACGTGCTGAGCCCGCAGGTGGTGAATACCAACTGGGACCAGGGCGAGTTTCTGGAGAAGCATTTGAATGCGCTGATCGACGCCTGCCACGGCAGCATTATTGGCGCGGACATTACCGGCGACGTGTCCGCCTACCACTACCAGAGCAAGTTCAAGCGCTGGCTGAGTGCGTCGGACGGCCAGGAAGAGCTGCCGGAAAACCAGGTGGTGATCTGGCAACAGCAGCAGAATGAGCTGAATGCGCGCTTGTTGACCCGTATCGATCAAAGCTGGGCCTAGCGTTTAAGAATCCGCCGCAGATGATCCAGCACTTGCTCGAACAGCTCGTCCGTCAGCCAGTGGCTATTGCTGATCGACAGTGTCTGGGCGGCGAAGCTTTGCGCGCGGGGGATATCGGCGCCTTGCTGTAACAGCGGGGTGAGTGCCGGGTAGCCCGGCAATACGTGGATGAACAGGCGGGTGACGCCCAGGCCTGCCGTCCACAGCTGCGCCATCGCGGTATCGCGGGTTTGTGCGCTGGGCATCACCACCATCAGGAACGGCCAGGTGCCTTGCTGGCCCGGGCTGTCGGTCAACACCGACACGCCGGGCAAGCTGCTCAACTGCGCCACGCGACGCAAGGCCCGCAGGCGGCCTTGCTGCAAATGCTCGGGCAAGCGTGCCAGGGCTGCGGCGCCGACCTTCTGGCGATAGCCGCCCAACCGGTGCAACGGAATATCGTTGACGGAAAAATCATCGCCCACCGCCGCCACTTCATCGCCCCGCGCCAACGCCGCCCGCAGCGGTTTGCCGTACACGTACTTCAGCCCGCGGGGCTGATACGCCGCGGCATAGCCCCACAGCTCGGCGCTGCGTTGCACTTCCCAGCGCAGGCTGAAGGGCAAGTCCTGCCGGCATTGCTGGTGCAACGCCTGATGCAGCGCCGGATCCCGGCTGAACAACACACCGCCTTCAGCCGTCGTCAGGCCTTTGCCCAGCGCCATGCTGAAAAAGCCGATGTCGCCTTTCAGTCCGACGCTTTTTCCATCATCCAGTGCGCCCATGGCTTGGGCGGCGTCTTCGATCACCGCAATGCCGAGTGGCTCGGCAATGCGCTTGGCAGCCTCCACATCCGCCACACGCCCGGCCAGGTGAGTGACGACGATCGCCAAGGTGTTTTGGTTGCACAGCTGCGCCAGCTGGTGTTCGTCCAGGTCGATGCTGCCGGGCTGCAGATCGCACGCCACCACGCGCAAAGGCGGGCAGTGATGGGCCGCCAGGGCCACCAGCGGGCAGGTATAGGCCGGCACGATAAGCTCGGTGCGCCCCGGCGTGCACTGCTGCAACACCCGCAGCGCCATGATCAGCGCGGCGGTGCCGGAGCAGGGCAGGGCCGGCAGCGGGATGTCGAGCTGTCGGGCGAGGTCGCGGGCCAGGTCGCCCGAGCGGTTGAACAAGTCCTGCCAGCGCAGGGGAAGCCCCGCCGTTGGCGGAATCTCCCGCTGGCTGACAACGGGCGTCATGACGCCAGCGTCTGCGAGGGTTCGGCCTCGACGGTCTTGCTTTCTTTGTCTTCGCTGCGCGCCAGGCACAGTATGCCCGCGATAATCAGCGCGCCACCGACGATTTTGGGCAGGGTAAGGGTGTCGTTGAACAGCCAGACGGAGATCAGCGTCACGCTGATCAGCTCCAGGTGTGACGCCGCAAACGCCGGGCCCACCGGGGCGTATTTCAACAGCGTCATCCAGGTGAAAAACGCGCCGATGTAGCCCACGAATGCGCCGTAGATCCATGGCGCACCGAACACGCGGATCAACCAGGCGGCGTCCATCGTCAGCGGTTCGGCATGAATCGAGGCGAACTTGAAACTGACCTGCGCCAAGGTATCGAAAATGATCAGCGACAGAAAACCCAGGATATAAAACCGTTTCATTACTCGAACCCCACGACGGTCACGCCACAGGCGATCAGCATGATGCCGATCAACCGCCATTTGCTCAGGCTTTCCTTGAACAGGAAACGCCCGGCAATCATGATCACGACAATATTGATGGAGCCCAGCATCACCCCGACCGACAACGGCACCAGTGTCAGGAAGGCCAGCCACAGCACGAATTCGAACACATAGCAGATGATGCCCAGCCAGATCCACGGACGCTTGAGCATATGGCGCCAGTGGGCCATGCCGTCATGCTCGGCGCTGGCTGAGGCTGCGGCTTTGAACGCCAACTGGCCGGACGTATCAACGATGACGTTGAGTATCCAGAGGATGATGGTTAATTGGCTCATGTGTTCCCGTGTCGTCTGCTTGTACGGCTCGTTGCTTACGATACAGGAGCGTGCCGATACAGTTGTTCGAGTTTGTCGAACGAACAGCGTCTGTTCAGCTTGCCGAGTCAGGGTGGAGACGTTTCCCCGTTCCACTCGCAATAACAGCCGACCGCCAGGGTGTGGGTCGCATTGACCTCGCGTCCGCCTTCGAGGGCTTGCAGGATCGGCTCGATAAAGCTGTTGCTGGAGTTACACGTCAACCCTTCGCTGTAGGGCCCGAAATACGCCAGCTTGCCGCTGCGGTCCCAGATGCCCACGGCAGGGCTGGCCGGCAGATGCTGGGCACCGGGCACGGCCTTGAGGGCCTTCATCGAGCCCAGGGTGGCGGGCAACTGGCCGTGGCTGCCGGCTTTCTGCAGGGAATAGAACTCCACGCCCTGGGGGGCGTACTGCTCGATCAACTCGCCAAGGTGCTGCTGGTTGCCGACATTGCACGGGCAGGCGGGGTCCCAGAAGTGCACCAGGCGGATCGGGCCCGGGCCGGCAAGCTCGGCCGGCAGGCTCAGGCTGTCACCGGAAAACACCGCCGTATGCTCACTGAATGCCCGCAGGTAGCGTCCCTGGAACCAGTCATACGCCGCCCACAACACCCCGGCGCAAATGATCACGATCAGGCTGGCGAAGAGGGTGGTGCGGTAGGGCTGTCGCATTTGGATCAATCCTCGGAGGACGCGTAGCTTGCCATGCTTGCCCTGACAGATGAATATCGCGGCTCGATATTCATCTGTTCAATGCGTTGAAGCCACAGTCTGGAAGTTCTTATGCCCGTTACGTTTGACCCTGATCATCTACGCGAAAGCTTGCGCCCACTGGTGGACGCGCAGCCGCTTTCAGCCGAGGCCCGGGTCTACCAGCGCTTCTACGGCCTGGACCTCGCTGCCCGCAAGGTGCCCGCGACAAGCCGCCTGGGGCGGTTTGCGGTGGATGGGTTCGACGTGGTCTGCCAGGTGTGGTGGCCACCGGTGCCGGTGGCGACGATGTTCCTGTTCCATGGCTTCTACGACCATATGGGCCTGTACCGGCATGCCGTGGACTGGGCGCTGGACCAGGGTTTTGTGGTGATCGCCTGCGACTTGCCGGGCCATGGCCTGTCCAGCGGCGAGCGGGCCAGCATTGATGACTTTGCGGTGTACCAGGACGTGGTGCAGGCGTTGTTTGAACAGGCCAAGGCGCTGCAATTGCCGCAGCCGTGGCACTTGTTCGGGCAAAGCACCGGCGGCGCGATTGTGGTGGATCACCTGCTTAGCCATGGCGTCGACAGCCCGGCCCAGGGCAAGACGTTCCTGTTGTCACCGCTGGTGCGGCCCCGCGCCTGGGGTTGGTCGCAGCTCAGCTATTACCTGCTCCGGCCGTTCGTCAAAGGCATTGCCCGGCGCTTCAGCGATAACACCAACGACCCGCAGTTCAAGCCGTTCCTGGAGGCCGACCCGTTGCAGCCACGGCAGTTGCCGACTGCCTGGGTGGGCGCCCTGGCGCGCTGGATCAAACGTGTTGAAGCGGCGCCACGCAGCACGCGGCGGCCGTTGATCGTGCAGGGTGAGGAAGACATGACGGTGGACTGGCAGCACAACCTGAAGGTGCTGCGCAGCAAGTTCGACCAGCCGGAGGTGTTGATGCTGCCGCGCGGCAGGCATCACTTGGCGAATGAGATTCCGGAGATTCGGCAGCAATACTTCGGGTTTCTCACCGACCACCTGAAATAACGCAATCCAAATGTGGGAGCGGGCTTGCTCGCGAAGGCGGTCGATCAGTTAGCATAACCAGTGACTGGCACACCGTCTTCGCGAGCAAGCCCGCTCCCACAGGGTTACTGCGCCAGGCTCGAGGTGCTTTGGCCGACCGCCAGCCCGGCGCGAATCGCCGCCAGTGCCGCCTTGTAGTACGCCTTGCCCTCCGGCGACTCCGCGAACGTCGCGAACTCTTCCAGCTCCGGGTCGGACAAATCCCGGTAGACGTACAACAGCGTGTTGTTCAGATCATTGCCAATCTGCTGCATCAGGCGCTCACGCTGGCCGTTCAACATGCCCTGCGCCTGGCCGCCGCCCAACAGCCCGGGGATCATCTGGCTCAAGCTGTCGGCCGCCACGCCGGCAATCGCCAGGCTGACTTCAGCCCCGGCTTCCCGCGCAGGCAAGGCCTGGGCCAGGTGGCCGATGATCAGGCTGCGGGTGGCATCGGCTTCCATGTGCGGCAAGCCCTGGGCGTTCTTCGCCAGTTGATCGCGGCGGGTGGCGAGCAACTCGGCGGCGACAATCTTGCGGCCCAGCGGCGACTGGAAGAAGGCCAGTGCCGGCTTAGGGTCCGCCAAATTCTTGCGCAGTTGCGCTTCGGCGCGCTGGTCTACCGACTGGGGCGCGAAGCGTTTATTGCTGTTGTCCACCAGCGCCTGATACACCGCCGGCGGCAGGCTGTTGCGGTAGCGTTGCTGGGCGGCACTGAGGGCGTCATTAAAATGCGCGCGCTGGTCTGCCCAGCCGGCGACCTTGTACAACTGGTCATGGCTGTCTGCCCAGGCGGGCAAAACGCAGAACATCAGCAAGGAAAAAAACAAACGACGCATATGGACTCCTGTCAGTCGGCCACTATTGTCCGTGTCGGGCGTAGGATTTGTCGAGAAATCCTATCGGTCACCTGACTAAAGTGTATTCAGACGCTCGGCGGCTCTGTCGGATTCACAGGCGTATGGATACTATGCGCGCCATGCCCATACCCTCCGATCACCCGCTGCTGTTACGCATTGTCGATGACCTGGCCGCACAAGGCTGGTCGCAGCAGAATATCTTCCTGCCCGAGGCTCTGACCCTCGAACTGGCGGCTGAGTGCCAAAAACGCGCCGCCGAAGGTGAATTGGCGCCCGCGGCGGTCGGACGGGGGCCTTCCCAGGAGATTCGCGAGGGCATCCGGGGTGACCATATCCAGTGGCTGGAGCCGGGCGAAGTGGTGGCCTGCGATAACTACCTGGAGCTGATGGACAGCCTGCGGGTGGCGATGAACCGTGGCCTGTTCCTGGGCCTGGAAGACTTCGAAAGCCACTTCGCGATGTACCCCCCGGGGGCGTTTTACCTCAAGCATGTGGACCGTTTTCGCGATGACGACCGGCGCATGGTGTCGGCGGTGATCTACTTGAACAACGCCTGGCTGCCGGAACATGGCGGCCAGTTGCGCATGTACCTCAAGGGCGACGTCGAATACGATGTGGTGCCCACCGGCGGTTGCCTGGTGGTATTCCTGTCGGGGGAAATCCCCCATGAAGTCATGCCCGCCACCCGCGAACGCCTGTCCCTCACCGGCTGGTTTCGCCGGCGGGGCAACGAGCCGTTTTGATGATGCAAAAGATTCTGGTCAGCCGCTGCCTGCTGGGGCACCGGGTACGCTACGACGGAGGGGCCAGCGGGCCTTTCGATCAATTGGCCGCGTGGCAGGCCGAAGGCCGGGTGGTTGCCGTGTGCCCGGAAGTGGCGGGTGGCTTGCCGACGCCACGGCCGTCTGCCGAAATCCCGGGCGGGCAGGGGATTGACGTGTGGGAAGGCCGCGCCCAGGTGCTGACGGCCCAGGGGGAAGACTTCAGCGAAGCCTTCCTCGATGGCGCCCGCCAGGCATTGGCGCTGGTACAGCGTCACAATATCCGCGTCGCCGTACTCAAGGCCAACAGCCCGTCGTGCGGCAATCTGCTGACCTATGACGGTACCTTCACCGGCGTGAAGGTCACGGGCGAAGGCGTGACGGCGGCCTTGCTCAAGCGCCATGGGGTGCTGGTGTTCAGTGAGCTGGAATTGCCCGAAGCGGCAGCGGCCCTGGCAAAATGCTCAAGCCCG
>NZ_JACAQC010000007.1:211239-312896 GCF_013385345.1 Pseudomonas sp. I8001 | reverse complement strand
AAGCCCGCTCCCACATTGACCGAGTCGTTTATTCGGCCTTTTTCACCGGCTTGCTCGCATCCATCCCGAACCACTTCTCCGACAACGCCGCCAGCCGGCCATCGGCCTTCACTCGTTGCAGGGCCTTGTCCAGGCTGGCCTTGAACGCCGGGTTACCCTTCTGGAACGGAATCGCCAGGCTCAGAGTCGGGCCGACGTCTGCGCCTTCCTTCACCGGCAGCTGGCTGTCGCGAATCGCGTAGGGAATCAGCAGCCGATCACTGATGGCGGCATCGATCTGTTGATCGGCAACGTCCTTGAGCGGCTGCCTGGCATCGGCATAGCTGCGCAAATCAACGCCCTCGGCGGTGCGCGCCTGCTCCACAAACTGGCTGCCCTGGGCCACGCCCAACGCCTTGCCCTTGAGCGCCGCAAAGCTGCCCAACGGGCGCTGTTCCTGCTTGCGCACGATCAGCTGTGCGCTGGAGTAGCTGTAGGGCTCGCTGAAGTCGAAACGATCCGCCAGTTCAGGAGTCATAGCGATATGGTTGATGGCCACGTCGTACTTGGCGCTTTCCACGCCGGGCAGCAACTCGGCGGCATCGACGGTGATAAAGGAGGGGCGTACGTCCATTTCCTTGGCCAGCAACTCACCCAGCTCCACTTCAAAACCGGTGAGTTTGTCGCCTTCCTTGAAGTTGAAGGGCGGGGTGTTGGCTTCCATTGCGATGCGCAGTTCCCCGCGGTCAAATACATCGTCGATCAGTTCGGCATGGGCCAAGGGACTTGCAAGGGGCAGTAAAAGTAACAGGCCAGGCAGGAAACGCATGGTCGCTCCTAAAGAATTCGAATGAGCGAAGCGTTGTTCAGGCTCGCTTTGCTATGGTGTTGAATGCCTTGGACAGCAATTTGTCGCGAAGTTGTCATAACCCTACAGATTTCCCGGAAAAACTGGAGAAGTGAATGAAAGCCTTTTTGACCCGTGCAACCCTGGCCAGCCTATTGCTGGGCGCTTCGATGCTGGCGACCGCTGCTGATGGCATCCCGCGCAGCGCTCCACCAGAAGGTGCCAAAGTGTTCATCGTGTCGCCCAAAGATGGCGCCACCGTCGATAAAACCTTCACCGTGAAATTCGGCATGGAAGGCCTGAAACTGGCCCCGGCCACCAGCCAGGACCCGGGCACCGGCCACCACCACCTGCTGATCGACCAGAAAGAGTTGCCGGATGCCAGCGTGCCGATCCCGGCCACCGACACCGTGATCCACTACGGCAAGGCACAGACCGAAACCGAGCTGACCCTCACCCCAGGCAAGCACACGCTGCAACTGGTAGCCGGCGACAAACTGCACATGCAGTTCAACCCGACTGTAGCCTCGAAAGTCATCACGGTTAACGTCAAGTAAGATTTGTTCAGACAAAAAAAGGGAGACCCGAGGGTCTCCCTTTTTTATGCGCGTTTAACGATTAGAACAACACGCGGCTACGGATAGTGCCGTTGATGTGTTGCAGCTTCTCTTGCGCCAGGTCCGAATACTCGGCGTCTACGTCGATAACCACGTAGCCGACTTTCTCGTTGGTCTGCAGGAACTGACCGGAAATGTTGATGCCGTTTTCCGCGAAGACCTTGTTGATCTCCATCATCACGCCAGGGATGTTCTGGTGGATGTGCAGCAGACGGTGCTTGCCAGGGTGCGCCGGCAGAGCCACTTCCGGGAAGTTGACCGAGGACACCGACGTACCGTTGTCGCTGTACTTGACCAGTTTCTCCGACACTTCCAGGCCGATGTTGGCTTGGGCTTCAGCGGTGGAACCGCCGATGTGCGGGGTCAGGATCACGTTGTCCAGGCCACGCAGCGGGCTTTCGAAGATGTCGTCGTTAGAGCGCGGCTCAACCGGGAACACGTCGATGGCGGCGCCGATCAGGTGCTTGTCCTTGATCGCGTCGGCCAGGGCGTCCAGCTCGACCACGGTGCCGCGTGCAGCGTTGATCAGGATCCCGCCTTTCTTGATGGCGCGGATTTCCTTCTCGCCGATCATCCACTGGGTCTCAGCGGTTTCCGGTACGTGCAGGGTCACGATGTCGGACATGCCCAGCAGCTCGGTCAGGCTCGACACCTGGGTGGCGTTGCCCAATGGCAGCTTGGTCAGGGTGTCGTAGAAGAACACCTGCATGCCCAGGCCTTCGGCCAATACCGACAACTGCGTGCCGATCGAGCCGTAACCGACGATACCCAGCTTCTTGCCGCGGATTTCGAAGGAGTTGGCTGCGCTCTTGATCCAGCCGCCACGGTGGCAGGAAGCGTTCTTCTCGGGAATACCGCGCAGCAACAGGATCGCCTCGGCCAATACCAGCTCAGCAACGGAGCGGGTGTTGGAGTACGGTGCGTTGAACACCGCGATGCCGCGCTCGCGCGCTGCGTTGAGGTCGACCTGGTTGGTGCCGATGCAGAAACAGCCGACAGCTACCAACTTCTTGGCGTGATCGAAGATCTCTTCGGTCAGCTGAGTGCGGGAGCGAATGCCGATAAAGTGCGCGTCGGCGATCTTTTCCTTGAGCTGGGCTTCCGGCAGAGAACTGGTGATGTACTCAATGCTGGTGTACCCGGCGGCCTTCAGGACTTCGACGGCCGATGGGTGGACGCCTTCCAGAAGAAGGAACTTGATCTTGCTCTTATCGAGAGAAGTCTTGCTCATCTGCGTAAACCTGTATCCCGGAGAAAAATGGCAGGGAATCGGATCACGTAAGCTGACCCGGACGGCAGGAAAGCCGTCACCGCAGAACGCCCTTGGGCACTATCCTGCGGGGGCGGTATGCTAGCATACGTGCCCCGCTAAACACCCATTCCTGCGACGTGAAGCGTTCTCAGGATGACCATGAATTGTTCGAGAGTTCTGTCGATGACCCATCCTGCCCTGATTGATGAGCTGAAGACCCTGGTTGAGCCTGGCAAGGTCCTGACCGATGCTGACTCCCTTGAGGCTTATGGCAAGGACTGGACCAAGCATTTCGCGCCGGCCCCGGTGGCCATCGTCTTCCCGAAGACCACCGAGCAGGTGCAGGCCATCGTCCGTTGGGCCAATGAGCACAAGGTCGCGCTGGTGCCGTCCGGTGGTCGTACCGGCCTGTCGGCCGCTGCTGTCGCTGCGAATGGCGAGGTGGTTGTGTCGTTCGACTATATGAACCAGATCCTCGACGTGAACCTCACCGACCGTACCGCCGTGTGCCAGCCGGGCGTGGTCACCAAGCAATTGCAGAACGTCGCCGAAGAAAAAGGCCTGTACTACCCGGTGGATTTCGCCTCGTCGGGTTCCAGCCAGATTGGCGGCAATATCGGCACCAATGCCGGCGGGATCAAGGTCATTCGCTACGGCATGACCCGTAACTGGGTGGCCGGTATGAAAGTCGTCACCGGCAAGGGCGACCTGCTGGAGTTGAACAAAGACCTGATCAAGAACGCCACCGGCTACGACATGCGCCAGCTGTTCATCGGCGCTGAAGGCACCCTGGGGTTTGTGGTCGAAGCGACCATGCGCCTGGACCGGGCGCCGAAAAACCTCACCGCCATGGTGCTCGGCACCACCGATTTCGACTCGATCATGCCGGTGTTGCACGCCTTCCAGAGCAAGCTGGACCTGACCGCCTTCGAATTCTTTTCCGACAAGGCCCTGGCCAAAGTCCTCGGTCGCGGCGACGTGCCGGCGCCGTTCGAATCCGACTGCCCGTTCTACGCGCTGCTGGAATTTGAAGCGACCACCGAAGAAGTGGCCAACGATGCCCTGGCCACGTTCGAACACTGCGTCGAGCAGGGCTGGGTGCTGGACGGCGTGATGAGCCAGAGCGAAACCCAACTGCACAACCTGTGGAAGCTGCGCGAGTACATCTCCGAGACCATCTCTCACTGGACGCCGTACAAGAACGACATTTCGGTGACTGTGTCGAAAGTACCGGCCTTCCTGAAGGAAATCGACGCGATCGTCGGCGAACACTACCCGGACTTCGAAATCGTCTGGTTCGGCCACATCGGCGACGGCAACCTGCACCTGAATATCCTCAAGCCGGAAAACCTGAGCAAGGACGAGTTCTTCGCCAAGTGCGCCACCGTCAACAAGTGGGTGTTCGAGACCGTGCAGAAGTACAACGGCTCGATCTCCGCCGAACACGGCGTGGGCATGACCAAGCGCGATTACCTGACCTACAGCCGCTCGCCGGTTGAAATTGAATACATGAAGGCAGTGAAAGCGGTGTTCGACCCTAACGGGATCATGAACCCAGGCAAGATTTTCGCTGTTTAACAGTCCCTGAAGGAGTCGGTCCATGAGCTACCAGCACAAGTATGTCGACGGCACCAATATTCACTTTCCCCTGGGGAAGGTGGTGTGCATCGGGCGTAACTACGCCGAACACGCCAAGGAACTGGATAACCCGGTACCCACCGAGCCGCTGCTGTTTATCAAGCCCGGCAGTTGCGTAGTGGCACTGGAAGGCGGTTTTGCCATCCCTACCGAGCGCGGTTCGGTGCATTACGAAGCGGAAATCGCGGTGTTGATCGGCAAGCCGTTGTCGGCCAAACCGAGCCGCGAGGAAGTGCTGGACGCCATCTCCGGCTTCGCCCCGGCCCTGGACCTGACCCTGCGGGACAAACAGGCCGAGCTGAAAGCCAAGGGCTTGCCGTGGGAAATCGCCAAGTCGTTTGATGGCGCGGCAGTGATTGCCCCGTTCGTGGTCGGCAGCACCTTCCCGGATGTGACGGATATCGGCATTCGCCTGACCATCAATGGCGAAGTGCGCCAGGACGGCAACAGCGCGATCATGCTCAACCCGATCATCCCGATGATCCAGTACATGGCCGGCTGCTTCTCGTTGCAGGCCGGGGATGTGATCCTCACCGGTACGCCGGCAGGCGTGGGCCCGCTGAATGTGGGCGATGAACTGGTGCTGGAATTGCCGGGTGTGAGCCGCTTCGAAAGCAGCGTTCGCTGAATACCTGGCGAAACGCGGTCAAAAATGTGGGAGCGGGCTTGCTCGCGATAGCGGTGTATCAGTGACAGATTCAGTGACTGATACTCCGCATTCGCGAGCAAGCCCGCTCCCACATTTGATCTGTGTACTGCCACCCAATCGTGTTTTTGCATTTTTTTCACACCCCATCCGGATAATCCTCAGCCTCCTGCGCGCGGACCTTTTGATCCTGTGCTATCCCCTAAAGCTGACTTTCTGGAAAGCGTAATGGCCGTGCCTCTCCCATCCGTAAAACCCACGTTTCGTTCACGCCTTGCCATGCGCTGGTATTCCTGGCTGTTCCTCGCCGGCGCGATCATTTACGGCGTGGCCTGGGCGATGCACTGGGACGACCGTGGTGTGTTGTGGGTGGCGGAGGGCTTCGAAACCCCGGCCGAGCGCCTGGAAAGCGTCTGGCTCCCGGACTACCACGCGGTGATCGACGCCAAGTTGCTGCCCGGCATGGAGAAGGACGAAGCCTCGGACCTCACCTACAACCCGCTGACCAAGACCCTGTTCTCGGTGATGGGCAAGAACCCGTTCCTGGTTGAACTGACCCTGCAAGGCGACGTGCTGCGCAAGATGCCGCTCAACGGCTGGAACAACCCGGAAGGCGTGACCATGATGGAAAACGGCCTGATGGCCGTGGTCGATGAGCGCCAGCACAGCCTGACCATCGTCAAGGTCGACCCGCAGACCCAGCAGTTGAACAAAGCCGACTTCCCGTCCTATGACCTGGGCCCGTCCAAGGACCAGAACAAAGCCTTTGAGGCGGTCACCTGGGACAAGCGCAACCAACAGCTGGTCCTCGGCGAAGAACGCCCACCGGCCCTGTTCACCTGGAAAAGCGACGGCAGCCAGAACCTCTCCGGCGCCAAGCAAAAGCTCGCCAGCACTGAACTGGACATGCGCAACCTGTCGGCGCTGACCGTCGACCCGCGTACCGGCCACCTGCTGGCGCTGTCGGCGGACTCCCATCTGTTGCTGGAACTGGACGAGAAGGGCGAGCAGGTCAGCTTCATGACCTTGCTCGGCGGCTTCAATGGCTTGAAGAACACCATCCCGCGTGCCGAAGGCGTGACCATGGACGAGAACGGCACGCTGTATATGGTCAGCGAGCCGAACCTGTTCTATCGCTTCGAGAAGCAGGCGCAGTAGTTCGATTACGTCAGATTTTTCTCTATCTGCGGCATAAGCCAGACACCCGGGGTGTTTAAGTTTAAATTCAGGCGACCGTGATATTCATTCGCCAGTTTTTACTCTGAGCCCCGCCCGATGCGTCGACTTGCCCGCCCCAAACCTGCTTTTTTTATCCTGATCCTGATCGCCCTGGTGGCGTGCGGTGTGGTTGCCCAGCAATTGCGCCTGTTCGAGCGTGCCTGGTTCAACTGGCAATCCTGGCGCAATCCCGCCGGGGAGCACTCCATTGGCCTTGGCGATTACCGGGTGGCCCTGGAGGCGCAGGTGATCGACGGCCTCAACGATGATGTCTCGGCACTGACCTTTGATCCGGTGCGCAACAGCCTGTTTACCGTGACCAACAAGAACGCTGAGCTGGTCGAACTGTCCCTGGACGGCAAAATCCTGCGGCGCATTGCGCTGGTGGGGTTTGGCGATGCCGAGGCCGTGGAGTACATCAGCGACAACACCTACGTGATCAGCGACGAACGCCAGCAGCGGCTGATCAAGGTCCACGTGGATGACGACACCCAATTCCTCGATGCCGCCGACGCCGAGCAAATGACCCTCGGCGTGCACCTGGGCGGCAACAAGGGCTTCGAAGGCCTGGCCTATGACTCGGTGGGCAAGCGCCTGTTTGTGGCCAAGGAGCGCGACCCGATGCTGATCTACGAGGTCCACGGCTTTCCGCATTTCAAACCGGAAAAAACCTACTCGGTGCACGTGATCAACAACCCCAAGCGCGATGCCGGGTTGTTTGTGCGCGACCTGTCGAGCCTGCAATACGACGAGCGCAGCGGTCATCTGCTGGCGCTGTCGGATGAGTCATTTTTGGTGCTGGAACTGGATATCGACGGTCGCCCCCTGAGCAGCCTGTCGCTGCTCAAGGGGCGCCATGGCCTGAAGCAGCGCGTGCCTCAGGCCGAGGGGATCGCCATGGACAACGACGGCACGTTGTACATGGTCAGTGAGCCCAATCTTTTCTATGTATTCAAAAAAACCAAGTCTTGAGTCATGTGCAGAACAAATGTGGGAGCGGGCTTGCTCGCGAATGCGGTGTATCAGGCGCCATATTCAGTGACTGACACTGCGCATTCGCGAGCAAGCCCGCTCCCACAGGGGTTTTGCATTACGCCTTAAGGGTTTTTACGCCTTCCGGGGTGCCCAGCAGCAGTACGTCAGCCGGACGGGCCGCAAACAAACCGTTGGTGACGACGCCGACGATCGCGTTGATCTGGCGCTCCAGTTCCACCGGGTTGGTGATCTGCATGTTGAACACGTCGATGATGATGTTGCCGTTGTCGGTCAGCACGCCTTCGCGGTACACCGGGTCGCCGCCCAGTTTCACCAGTTCGCGGGCCACGTGGCTGCGGGCCATCGGGATCACTTCCACCGGCAGCGGGAACGCGCCGAGTACCGGCACCAGTTTGCTGGCGTCGGCGATGCAGATGAAGGTCTTGGCCACGGCCGCGACGATCTTCTCGCGGGTCAGGGCTGCGCCGCCGCCCTTGATCAGGTTCAGGTGTGCGTCGCTTTCATCGGCGCCGTCGACGTAGAACTCCAGGTCGCTGACGGTGTTCAGCTCGTACACCGGAATACCGTGGCCCTTGAGCCGCGCAGCGGTGGCTTCGGAGCTGGCAACCGCGCCGTCGAACGCGCCCTTGTGCAGGGCCAGCGCATCGATAAAGCAATTGGCGGTGGAACCGGTGCCGACACCGACGATGCTTTTATCGTCGAGTTTAGGAAGGATTAAATCGACGGCGGCCTGGGCCACTGCCTGTTTGAGTTGATCCTGGGTCATGCGGGCTCCGGAACGGGCGGGGAGTAAAGAGGGGCGCGAGTATAACCCAACAAAACCTCGGTTTTCGTGTGGTCGCCCGGCCAAACGCTGGGTTAGACTCCTTGGCCCTGCCCAACCCGCCCAGTGATGCTTTCCGATGCTTGAACAGTACGTCAAAAAGATCCTCACCTCGCGCGTTTACGACGTTGCCGTAGAAACCCCGCTGCAGACCGCCCGCCAGCTCTCCGAGCGGCTGGGCAACAAGGTCTGGCTCAAGCGCGAAGACTTGCAGCCGGTGTTCTCGTTCAAGATTCGCGGTGCCTACAATAAGCTGACCCAACTGAGCGCCGAAGAACGTGCGCGCGGCGTAGTCACCGCTTCGGCGGGCAACCATGCCCAGGGCCTGGCCCTGGCGGCCAAGGTGCTGGGGGTCAAGGCCACCATCGTGATGCCCAAGACCACCCCCGAGATCAAGGTCGAAGGCGTGCGTTCCCGTGGCGGCAAAGTGGTGCTGCATGGGGATTCTTTCCCGGAAGCCCTGGCGTATTCGCTGAAGCTGGTCGACGAAAAAGGCTACGTCTACATTCACCCCTACGATGATCCGCACACCATTGCCGGGCAGGGCACCGTGGCGATGGAGATCCTGCGCCAGCACCCGGGGCCGCTGGACGCGATTTTCGTCCCGGTGGGCGGCGGCGGCCTGATTGCCGGTATCGCGGCCTACGTGAAATACCTGCGGCCCGAAATCAAGATCATCGGCGTCGAGCCGGACGACTCCAACTGCCTGCAAGCCGCCATGGCGGCGGGCGAGCGCGTGGTATTGCCGACCGTGGGCATCTTCGCCGACGGCGTGGCGGTGGCGCAGATCGGCCAGCACACCTTCGACATCTGCAAGGATTACGTGGATGAAGTGATTACCGTCAGCACCGATGAAATCTGCGCGGCGATCAAGGACATCTACGACGACACCCGCTCCATCACAGAACCTGCTGGCGCCCTGGGCGTGGCGGGTATCAAGAAATACGTCGAGACCCGTGGGATCACCGGGCAAACCCTGGTGGCCATCGATTCCGGGGCCAACGTCAACTTCGACCGCCTGCGCCATGTGGCCGAGCGCGCCGAGCTGGGGGAAGGCCGCGAAGCCATCATCGCCGTGACCATCCCCGAGAAACCGGGCAGCTTCAAGGCCTTCTGCGAGGCCGTGGGCAAGCGCCAGATCACCGAATTCAACTACCGCTACCACTCCGGGCGCGAGGCGCACATTTTTGTCGGCGTGCAGACCCACCCGGAAAACGACCCGCGCAGCGCGCTGATCGCCAGCCTCACCAGCCAGGGTTTCCCGGTGCTGGACCTGACGGAAAACGAACTGGCCAAGCTGCACATCCGCCATATGGTCGGCGGCCATGCGGCGCACGTCAGCGACGAGGTGGTGTTCCGCTTCGAATTCCCGGAACGTCCGGGGGCACTGTTCAACTTCCTTAACAAATTGGGCGGGCGCTGGAACATCTCGATGTTCCACTATCGCAACCACGGCGCCGCCGATGGGCGCGTGGTGGCGGGCCTGCAAGTACCGGCGGACGAGCGTCACCTGGTGCCGGCGGCGCTGGAGGCCATTGGCTACCCGTACTGGGATGAAAGTGATAACCCGGCCTACCAGCTGTTCCTCGGTTGAGCGACTACGCTGACTGGGCGGCCTTCAAGGAATCGAGAACATGGAAACGCTGACCACCCTCAAAGTTATCCACATCGCGGCCACGGTGTTGCTGCTGCTCAGCGGCCTCGCCCTGGCAGTGCTGGCCTGGCGCAAACGCAGCGCGGGGCCGGCCTATACCGTGCAGCGGCCGTGGGTGTTTGTGTGGTTGTTGATGGGCATTTGCGTGGTGAGCATGCCGTTCACCGGCTGGTGGCTGGCGCACCTGATCGGCTGGCCGCTGGGGCAAACCTGGATCCTGGGTTCCAGCGTGATCTACACCGTGGCGGCGCTGAGCTGGTTCTGGCTGGTGGTGCGGCTTAATCGACTGCGGCTGGGCGGGGCGGGGAGTCTGAACTTTACCGTGGCGCTGGCGGTGGTGAGCCTGGTGGGGTTTGTGGCGATTGCCGGGTTGATGGGTGCCAAGCCGGTTTAAGGCTTGAGACCGAGTTGCCTCCATTCGCGAGCAAGCCCGCTCCCACATTTGACTGCATTCCAAAGGTGGAACTCGATCAAATGTGGGAGCGGGCTTGCTCGCGAAAGCTTTATCAGCCGCGCAGGCTAATCACCGGCCAACCACGCTTCTCAGCCTCAGCCCGCAGATTCGGATCCGGATCCACTGCCACTGCATGCGTCACCTGCTCCAACAGCGGCAGGTCATTCATCGAATCGCTATAGAAGTAACTGTCCTCCAGGCTAAACCCGGTCTCTTCCAGCCAGCGATTCAAGCGCGTCACCTTGCCCTCGCGAAAGCACGGGATATCCGTACTGCGCCCGGTGTAACGGCCATCCTGCATCTCGCATTCCGTCGCAATCAGGGTTTCAACCCCCAGTCGCTCGGCAATCGGCGCGGTCACAAAACGGTTGGTCGCGGTGATGATCACCAGCTTGTCGCCCGCCGCCCGGTGCTTGGCCAGCAACTCAACTGCCTTGGGCAGCACGATCGGCTCGATGCAGTCGCGCATGTAGTCGCGATGCCATTCATCCAGCTGGGCCATCTCGGTGCGGCCGAGGATTTCCAGGCAGAAGTTCAGGTACTCGGCGTTATCCAGCTTGCCGGCCAGGTAGTCCTGGTAGAACTCGTCGTTGCGGGCCTTGTAGGCCACCGCGTCGAGAATCCCGCGTTCACAGAGGTAATCGCCCCAGGCGTGATCGCTGTCACCCCCCAAAAGCGTGTTGTCCAAGTCGAATAAAGCCAGGCGCATTGCAGTTACTCGCTGAAAAGTCTGTAAAAAGGCGTCCAGAATACGGTCTTTTCACAAGAGTGCACATAAGGTAAGCAGCCTCGTTGCCGCTGTATCAATCTTTGTGGAACAATGCGGTGACATGCGTTTGCGAGGTTGTTGCCGTGATCGACCCCGATGGTTTCCGTCCTAATGTCGGGATTATTCTTACGAATGATGCCGGACAGGTGCTATGGGCTCGCCGTATCAACCAAGATGCCTGGCAGTTTCCTCAAGGCGGAATCAACCCCGACGAAACCCCTGAAGACGCCTTGTACCGTGAGTTGAACGAAGAAGTAGGCCTTGAACGTGAAGATGTGCAAATTCTGGCCTGCACCCGAGGCTGGTTGCGCTATCGTTTGCCGCAACGTCTGGTGCGTACCCACAGCCAACCGCTGTGCATCGGCCAGAAACAGAAATGGTTTCTCCTGCGCCTGATCTCCAACGAGCAGCGGGTGCGGATGGATTTGACCGGTAAACCGGAGTTCGATGGCTGGCGCTGGGTCAGTTATTGGTATCCGTTGGGCCAGGTGGTGACATTCAAGCGCGAGGTTTATCGTCGCGCTCTTAAAGAGCTTGCCCCGCGCCTTTTAGCGCGCGACTGACGACGGAGTTCGACCCCGAGCCATGCTCAATACGCTGCGCAAGATCGTCCAGGAAGTTAACTCCGCCAAGGATCTCAAGGCGGCGTTGGGGATTATTGTGTTGCGCGTCAAGGAAGCCATGGGCAGCCAGGTCTGCTCGGTTTACCTGCTGGACCCCGAGACCAACCGTTTTGTCCTGATGGCCACCGAGGGCTTGAACAAGCGCTCCATCGGCAAGGTCAGCATGGCGCCCAATGAAGGTCTGGTGGGCCTGGTGGGGACGCGTGAAGAACCCCTGAACCTCGAAAACGCGGCCGATCACCCGCGTTATCGCTACTTTGCCGAAACCGGTGAAGAGCGCTACGCCTCGTTCCTCGGTGCGCCGATCATTCACCACCGCCGCGTTGTCGGCGTGTTGGTCATCCAGCAGAAAGAACGCCGCCAGTTCGACGAAGGTGAAGAAGCCTTCCTTGTGACCATGAGCGCGCAGCTCGCCGGGGTTATCGCCCACGCCGAGGCCACCGGTTCGATTCGCGGCCTGGGGCGCCAGGGCAAGGGCATCCAGGAAGCCAAGTTCGTCGGCGTGCCGGGTTCGCCGGGTGCTGCTGTCGGTACCGCCGTGGTCATGCTGCCGCCCGCCGACCTGGACGTGGTGCCGGACAAGACCGTCACCGACATCGACGCTGAAATCATCCTGTTCAAGACCGCCCTGGAAGGCGTGCGCAATGACATGCGCACCCTCTCGACCAAGCTGGCCACCCAGCTGCGGCCTGAAGAGCGGGCGTTGTTCGACGTGTACCTGATGATGCTCGACGACGCGTCCCTGGGCAGCGAAGTCAAGGACGTGATCAAGACCGGCCAGTGGGCCCAGGGCGCGCTGCGCCAGGTGGTCACCGATCACGTCAACCGTTTCGAATTGATGGACGACGCCTACCTGCGCGAGCGCGCCTCGGACGTGAAGGACCTCGGTCGCCGTCTGCTGGCCTACCTGCAGGAAGAGCGCTCGACCACGTTGGTGTACCCCGACAACACCATCCTGATCAGTGAAGAACTGACCGCCACCATGCTCGGCGAAGTGCCGGAAGGCAAACTGGTGGGCCTGGCCTCGGTACTGGGTTCGGGCAACTCCCACGTCGCGATCCTGGCCCGGGCCATGGGCATTCCGACGGTTATGGGTCTGGTGGACCTGCCGTATTCCAAGGTCGACGGCATCGAAATGATCGTCGACGGCTACCACGGCGAGGTCTACACCAACCCCAGCGAAGTGCTGCGCAAGCAATACGCCGAAGTGGTGGAAGAAGAACGCCAGCTGTCCCAGGGCCTCGACGCCCTGCGGGAACTGCCGTGCGTGACCCTCGACGGCCACCGCGTACCGCTGCTGGTCAACACCGGCCTGCTGGCGGACGTGGCACGTGCACAACAGCGCGGCGCCGAAGGGGTGGGCCTGTACCGCACCGAAGTGCCGTTCATGATCAACCAGCGTTTTCCGAGTGAGAAGGAGCAGCTGGCGATTTATCGCGAGCAATTGTCCGCCTTCCATCCGTTACCGGTGACCATGCGCAGCCTGGACATTGGCGGCGACAAGTCACTGTCGTATTTCCCCATCAAGGAAGACAACCCCTTCCTTGGTTGGCGCGGTATTCGCGTTACCCTCGACCATCCTGAAATCTTCCTCGTCCAGACCCGCGCGATGCTCAAGGCCAGCGAAGGCCTGAACAACCTGCGCATCCTGCTCCCGATGATCTCCGGCACCCACGAGCTGGAAGAAGCCCTGCACCTGATCCACCGGGCCTGGGGCGAAGTGCGCGACGAAGGCGCCGACGTGCCGATGCCGCCGATTGGCGTGATGATCGAGATTCCGGCGGCGGTGTACCAGGCTAAGGAGCTGGCGCGGCAGGTGGACTTCCTGTCGGTGGGCTCCAACGACCTGACCCAGTACCTGCTGGCCGTGGACCGCAACAACCCGCGGGTGGCCGACCTCTACGACTACCTGCACCCGGCGGTGCTGCAAGCCTTGCAGAACGTGGTGCGCGACGCCCATGCCGAAGGCAAGCAGGTGAGTATCTGCGGCGAGATGGCCGGTGACCCGGCGGCGGCCGTACTGTTGATGGCGATGGGCTTTGACAGCCTGTCGATGAACGCCACCAACTTGCCGAAGGTGAAATGGATGCTGCGCCAGATCAACCTGAGCCGGGCCAAGGAGCTGCTGGCGGAGTTGATGACTATCGACAACCCGCAAGTTATCCACAGCTCGCTGCAATTGGCGCTGAAGAACCTTGGGTTGGCGCGGATGATCAACCCGGCGTCTGCAAAGAGCCTCTAACCGGATTTCAGAGCCTGTCCCCAATCGAAATGTGGGAGCGGGCTTGCTCGCGAAAGCGGTGCATCAGTCAGCTTATGTATTGGCTGACACGCCGCCTTCGCGAGCAAGCCCGCTCCCACATTTGATTTGCGTGAGGTTCAGATTTTGAGTTCAACTTCACCCAACTGTCCGCCATACGGCCCAAAACTGCGCTCCACGATATGTCGCGTCCCGTCGGCATTCACAATCAGCGCCGTGCTCGCCCGCGTCCCGTAGCTGGGGCTGGCAATAAACACGCTCGACAACAGACTCTCCGTCGCCAAGCCCACGCCGGTATCCGGCAAGTCGGCAAACGGCGCGGTCTGCGGGTCGCTCAAAATCCCCAGCAAGGCTTCAGGCTGCGGATCGTCCAGCACTTCTGTCAGCGCCGCCTTGGCCTTCAACAACTTCGGCCACGGCGTATCCAGCCCTGCATTGGATAACCCATAAACCCCCGCCACCAATGGTGTCGGCGCAGATTCCTTGGCGTTGTAATGCCAAAGCTCGTCCCGCGTCCCGACCAGCAGGTTAAACCCGGCATATTCAATCGATCTGCCATTAACGTCGGCCAAATAGTCGTCAATCGACAGCGAACCGCTGAGAAAGCGCGCCACCAACTCACCCCGCGACTTGCGCGCCGGCGGCTGGTGCGGGTCACGGATATTGGTCAGCGCCGCAAAGCGCCCGTCTGCGCCAACTCCCAGCCAGGTCCCTCCCGCTTCCTGGTCCCTGCCCGCGTAAACATGGGGCGCATCCAGCCACTGGGCCAACGGCAAACTGGGCCGGGCATAAAATTCATCACGGTTGGCCGCGACGATCAGCGGCTGGGCGTGGCCCGGCCGCCAGGCGAAAACAATCAGGCACATAAGGCGATCCCTTTGTGTTTTGCCCACTCTACCCATAGAACCCTGTGCTTTGCATCCGTTAACATGCCGGTCTGTTTTCGGGGGCTCCCATGGAATTTCTGCTGTATTTGCTGCTGGGATCCTGCGCGGGCATGCTCGCCGGGCTGTTCGGCGTGGGCGGCGGCATCATTATTGTGCCGGTGCTGGTGTTCAGCTTCACCTTGCAGGGCTTCGATCCCGCGGTGCTGACCCACCTCGCTGTCGGCACGTCCCTGGCGTCTATTATCTTCACGTCGGTGAATGCGGTGCGTGAGCATCATCGGCGCGGCGCCGTGCGCTGGCCGATCTTCGTATGGATGGCCGTGGGTATCCTGCTGGGCGCGGGCGTTGGCGCGCTGACCGCCGAGGCGATCTCCGGGCCGCATCTACAGAAAATCATCGGTGTGTTCGCCCTGGTGATCGCCGTGCAGATGACCCTGGAGCTCAAGCCCAAGGCCAGCCGCCAGGTGCCGGGCAAGCTTGGCCTGACCCTGGCGGGTGGCGTGATCGGCTGGTCGTCGGCAATTTTCGGCACCGGCGGCGGTTCGTTGACCGTGCCGTTCCTGACCTGGCGCAGCGTGCCGATGCAGCAGGCAGTGGCCACTTCGTCGGCCTGCGGCTTGCCGATCGCCCTGGCCAGTGCGTTAAGTTTCATGATTCTGGGCTGGCATGATCCGCTGCTGCCCGATCATAGTCTCGGCTTTGTGTACTTGCCGGCGCTGCTGGGCATCGCCCTGACCAGCATGGTGGCGGCCCGTTTCGGCGCGCGCCTGGCGCACCGGTTGTCGCCGCGCTTGCTCAAGCGGCTGTTCGCCGGGCTGCTGTTTTGCGTAGGGCTGAATTTTTTGCTGTAACGCAGGCTTAATCGCGCACCGGCATGGTCCGATGCGCCATGACTATTGATTTAACGAGGAGTCGCAATGCTGCCTTACCCGCAGATCAACCCGGTGGCCGTGGCCATCGGTCCGCTGCAAATCCACTGGTACGGGTTGATGTACCTGATCGGCATCGGCGGTGCCTGGCTGCTGGCTTCCCGGCGCCTGAACCGTTTCGACCCGACCTGGACCAAGGAGAAGCTCTCCGACATGGTGTTCTGGATGTCGATGGGGGTCATCGTCGGCGGACGCCTGGGTTATGTGCTGTTCTACGACCTGCCAGCCTACATCGCCAACCCGACGCTGATCTTCGAGGTGTGGAAGGGCGGCATGGCGTTCCACGGCGGGTTTGTGGGGGTGATGATCGCCGCCTGGTGGTTTGGCCGGCGTAACGGCAAGTCGTTCTTCCAGCTGATGGACTTCGTCGCGCCGTTCGTGCCGATTGGCCTGGGTGCCGGGCGCATCGGTAACTTCATCAACGCCGAGCTGTGGGGCAAGCCGACTGACGTGCCGTGGGCCATGGTGTTCCCGCCGTTCAGCGACCCGGCGCAATTGCCGCGCCACCCCTCGCAGCTGTACCAGTTCGCCCTGGAAGGCGTGGCGCTGTTCCTGATCCTCTATATCTTCTCGCGCAAGCCACGCCCGACCATGGCCGTTTCGGGGATGTTCGCGTTGTTCTACGGGATCTTCCGCTTTATCGTCGAGTTCGTACGGGTGCCGGATGCGCAGCTGGGCTACCTGGCGTGGGGCTGGGTGACCATGGGTCAGATTCTCAGCCTGCCGATGATCATCGCCGGCCTGGGACTGCTGTGGTGGGCTTACAATCGCCCGCAAGGCATCAAGAACACCGCGCTTTAAATTCGAACGCCGGGGCCCGAGGGTCCCGGCTTCAACGATACAGGTATACACATGAAGCAATATCTCGAACTACTGAACGATGTCGTGACCAATGGCCTGACCAAGGGCGACCGCACCGGCACCGGCACCAAGGCCGTGTTTGCCCGTCAGTTTCGGCATAGCTTGGCCGACGGCTTCCCGCTGCTGACCACCAAGAAGCTTCACTTCAAAAGCATCGCCAATGAATTGATCTGGATGTTGAGTGGCAACACCAACATCAAGTGGCTGAACGAAAATGGCGTGCGTATCTGGGACGAATGGGCCACCGAAGACGGCGACCTGGGCCCGGTGTACGGCGAGCAGTGGACCGCCTGGCCCACCAAGGACGGCGGCAAGATCAACCAGATCGACTACATGGTCGAGACGCTGAAGACCAACCCCAACAGCCGCCGCATCCTGTTTCACGGCTGGAACGTCGAGTACCTGCCGGACGAGACCAAAAGCCCGCAGCAGAACGCCCGGGACGGCAAGCAAGCGCTGCCACCTTGCCACCTGCTGTACCAGGCTTTTGTGCATGACGGTCATCTGTCGATGCAGTTGTACATCCGCAGCTCAGATGTATTCCTCGGCCTGCCGTACAACACCGCTGCCCTGGCGTTGCTCACCCATATGCTGGCCCAGCAGTGCGACCTGATCCCTCACGAGATCATCGTCACCACGGGCGACACCCACGCCTACAGCAACCACATGGAACAGATCCAGACCCAGCTGGCGCGCACGCCGAAGAAGCTGCCGGAACTGGTGATCAAGCGCAAACCCGCGTCGATCTACGATTACAAATTCGAAGATTTTGAAATCGTGGGCTATGACGCTGATCCGAGCATCAAGGCCGATGTAGCGATCTAAAAGCGATCTCGGTCCAAATGTGGGAGCGGGCTTGCTCGCGAATACGGTGTATCAGAAACACATTCAGTGGCTGACACTCCGCTTTCGCGAGCAAGCCCGCTCCCACATTTTTTTGTGTACACATTCAATGCCCGTGGCTTCTGCCCACATGTGATGGCTCAGCCTCGCTGGCCGCGACACTCCCGCTGACTTCCAGCCGCTGCAAAATCCCGCACTGATCCAGATCCGGCCCGCCGCCGCAGCGTTGGCGCAGGTCGAGCAACTGTTCCTGCAACGCCAGCAGCCCGTCGATCCGCGCCTTGACGTGGTGGATATGCTCGTCGATCAACGCATTCACGCTTTCGCACTGGTCCTGAGGACTGTCACGCAGGCCCAGCAGGCTGCGAATTTCCTCAAGGGTCATGTCCAGGCTGCGGCAGTTGCGGATAAACACCAGCCGCTCAGTGTGCGCCTGGGTGTACAGGCGGTAGTTTCCATCGCTGCGCGCAGGCGGCGGCAGCAGGCCTTCCTTCTCGTAATAACGGATGGTTTCCACCTGGCAATCCGTCAATTTTGCCAATTCGCCGATCTTCATCGCAGCAATCTCCAAAAGGATGCTTGACCCTATAGTGGCTACAGGGTCTTTACTTGGCAACAGGCACCTTTACGGACGCGACAGAATGAGCGATTCCATCCACACCCCGCACAAGCACGACCATGATCACGACCACGCGCACGATCACGGCCCCAAGCTGAAACCTGTGCAGAAGCACGACCATGGCAGCCATGGCGATTCCTGCTGTTCCAGCAAGGCCGCGCCGGCGCTGGTGAAGCTGACCGAAGCCCCGACAGCGGGCTCGCGGCTGAGCACCTTCCGCATCGAAGCCATGGACTGCCCCACCGAGCAGACGCTGATCCAGAACAAACTGGGCAAGCTTGCGGGTGTGCAGCAGCTGGAATTCAACCTGATCAACCGCATTCTCGGCGTCACCCACGACCTGCCGACGACCGCGCCGATCATCGACGCCATCAAGTCCCTGGGCATGCAGGCGGACCCCATCGAAGAAGGCGTCGCCCCGGCTGAGCCGCCGGCGAAGAAGCACTGGTGGCCGCTGGCTGTGTCCGGCGTGGGCGCGCTGGGGGCTGAAGTGCTGCACTTCACCAACGCAGCCCCGACGTGGGTGATTGCCCTGGTCGCGCTGATCTCGATCTTCAGCGGCGGCCTCACCACCTACAAAAAGGGCTGGATCGCCCTGAAAAACCTCAACCTGAACATCAACGCCCTGATGAGCATCGCCGTCACCGGCGCGATCCTGATCGGCCAGTGGCCGGAAGCGGCGATGGTGATGTTCCTGTTTACCGTCGCCGAGTTGATCGAGGCCAAGTCCCTGGACCGCGCACGTAACGCCATCAGCGGCTTGATGCAGATGACGCCGGAACAGGCCACGGTCCGTCAGGCCGATGGCAGTTGGGTTGAACAGGAGGTTAAAGTCATTGAACTGGGCGCCATCGTGCGGGTTCGTCCCGGCGAGCGCATTGGCCTGGACGGTGAAGTCACCTCCGGCCAGTCCACCATCGACCAGGCGCCGATTACCGGTGAAAGCCTGCCGATCGAAAAGACCGTGGGCGACAAAGTCTTCGCCGGCACCATCAACCAGGCCGGCTCCCTGGAATACAAAGTCACTGCAGCCGCCAACAACTCCACCCTGGCGCGGATCATCCACGCCGTGGAACAGGCCCAGGGCGCCCGCGCGCCAACCCAGCGTTTTGTCGACACCTTCGCCAAGGTCTACACCCCGGCGGTGTTCATCTTTGCCCTGGGTGTGGCGTTGATTCCGCCGCTGTTCATGGGCGGCGTATGGTTTGAATGGGTCTACCGCGCGCTGGTGCTGCTGGTGGTCGCGTGCCCATGTGCACTGGTGATTTCCACCCCGGTGACCATCGTCAGCGGCCTGGCGGCCGCGGCGCGCAAAGGCATCCTGATCAAGGGCGGTGTGTACCTGGAGGGTGGCTACAAACTCGACTACCTGGCCCTCGACAAGACCGGCACCATCACCCACGGCAAGCCGGTGCAAACCGATTACCTGGCGCTGTTCCCGAACATGGAAGACAGCGCACCGGCCCTGGCCGCGAGCCTGGCCGGGCGCTCCGATCACCCGGTGTCCCTGGCCATCGCGAACGCGGCTGTGGACAAAAACCTCACCGTGCACACTGTGGATAACTTCGAGGCCCTGACCGGGCGCGGTGTGAAGGGCGAGATCAATGGAGAGGTCTATTACCTGGGCAACCACCGTCTGGTGGAAGAGCTGAACCTGTGCTCGCCGGCCCTGGAGAAGAAGCTCTTCGCCCTGGAAAAACAAGGCAAGTCCGTGGTCCTGCTGCTGGACAAGTCCGGCCCGCTGGCGCTGTTCGCCGTGGCCGACACCGTGAAGGACACCAGCCGCGAAGCCATCCAGCAGTTGCATGACCTGGGCATCAAGACCCTGATGCTGACCGGCGACAACACCCACACGGCCAAGGCGATCGCCGATCAGGTGGGTATCGACCAGGCCCAGGGCGACTTGTTGCCCACCGACAAACTGCAAGCCATCGAAGCGCTCTACGCCAAGGGCCACCGGGTCGGCATGGTCGGCGACGGCATCAACGACGCCCCGGCGCTGGCCCGTTCCGAGATCGGGTTTGCCATGGCTGCTGCGGGTACCGATACCGCCATCGAGACCGCCGACGTGGCCCTGATGGACGACGACCTGCGCAAGATTCCAGCATTCATTCGGCTGTCGCGGCAAACGTCGAGTATCCTCAAGCAGAACATCGCCCTGGCCCTGGTGATCAAGGCGATCTTCCTCGCGGTGACCTTCCTCGGGATGGCCACCATGTGGATGGCGGTGTTCGCCGACATGGGCGTGAGCCTGCTGGTGGTATTCAATGGTCTGCGCCTGCTGCGCAAATAGTCGATGAGAGGGTGGTGTGCTGAGTGCCGAGCTGAAGGCGTTTTACATGGTCGCCCGCCTGGGCAGCATTACCCAGGCGGCGAAAAAGCTCGGGCTCAGCCAGCCCACGGTGACCACCCAGATTCGTCACCTGGAAAGCCAGTACTCGGTGGAGTTGTTCTACCGTGGCGGGCGCCGCCTGACCGTCAGCGACGAAGGCGCGCGGCTGTTGCCGATGGTCAAGGCGCTGTTGCAGCAGGAAGCGGACATCGAGTTTTTCCTGCGCAACAGTGGCCAGGTACAAGGGGCCTTGAGGATTGCCGCGACGGCACCTTATTACATCCTCGACCTGGTCAAGACCTTCCGCGAGCGGCTGCCGCAGGTCGAGGTTTCGGTGGAGATCGGCAACTCCCAGCAGGTGCTGGAAGCGCTGGATGACTACCGCGTCGACGTCGCTGCCTCATCCCAATTGCTTGAAGACCCGCGCCTGATCCGCCGGGTACTGGGCATGGACCCGCTGGTGCTGGCGGTGCATCGCAATCATCCGCTGGCGGTACTTGAACATGTACCGCTGACCGCGCTGGCCGGGCATACCTTGCTGATGCGCGAGCCGGGGTCGACCACCCGTCGATTGACCGAAGAGATGTTGCAGGGCGCCGGTGTGAGTTACGGGCCGCTGCTGGAGATCGGCAGCCGGGAATCTATCCGTGAGGCAGTGCTGCGCAATATCGGCATCAGCATCATTGCCCGCCAGGAAGTGCCCCACGACCCGCAATTGCGCGTGCTGACCATCGAAAATGCACCGCAGATTCCCGAGTATTTGTACTGCCTCAAAGAGCGAAAGGGCGCGCGGTTGCCGGCGGCTTTCCTGGGGTTGGCCCAGGAAATGTCCCCTCTCTGATCGTTCCCACGCTCTGCGTGGGAATGCCGGCCTGGACGCTCCGCGTCCGCTCTTAAGGTCGTGACGCGGAGCGTCACAGGATGTATTCCCACGCAGAGCGTAGGAACAATCTGTCGGCACAACCCAAATCCACCAATACCACTATCGCCACGTTTTGCCTTTCTGCCACAAGAGGGACGCATTGCCTGCCTAGGATGACCTTCATCAGTTTGATGAGGTGCCTCCATGAACACAGCCATGACTAATCCCGGCGCGCCAATGAAGGTGCGCGGTGTACAGAAACGCTTCGGCGCCTTCACCGCGCTGGATAACGTGTCCCTGGACGTCGCCGCTGGCGAACTGGTGTGCCTGCTGGGCCCGTCGGGCTGCGGCAAGACCACCTTGCTACGCTGCATCGCCGGCCTGGAGCGCCAGGACAGCGGCGAGTTGTACCTCGGCGACCGCGATGTTTCCCTACTGGCACCCCAGGCTCGGGACTACGGCATTCTGTTCCAGTCCTACGCGCTGTTTCCCAATCTCACCGTCGAAGCGAACATCGGCTACGGCCTCACCGGCAGTGGCCGTGATGAAGTGCGCAAGCGTGTCGGGCAGATGCTCGAACTGGTGGGTTTGGTGGGCAGCGAAAAGAAATACCCCGGCCAACTTTCCGGCGGCCAACAACAGCGTGTGGCACTGGCTCGCGCCCTGGCGCCGGCGCCGTCCTTGCTGCTGCTGGACGAACCCATGTCGGCCCTCGACGCCCGGGTGCGCGAGCATCTGTGCACCGAGCTGCGCCAACTGCAGCGCCGCCTGGGCATCACCACCCTGATGGTCACCCACAACCAGGACGAGGCCATGCTGATG
Organism: Pseudomonas sp. I8001; assembly: GCF_013385345.1. NCBI lineage: Bacteria > Pseudomonadati > Pseudomonadota > Gammaproteobacteria > Pseudomonadales > Pseudomonadaceae > Pseudomonas > Pseudomonas sp. I8001. The sequence continues at coordinate 290,965 of NZ_JACAQC010000007.1, read as the reverse complement.
GCTGACCGCATTGCCGTGATGAACAACGGCAAGGTCGAGCAGTACGCCACGCCCCAGGAAATCTACGACCGCCCGGCCACACCGTTCGTGGCCGAGTTTGTCGGCCAGGGCAACTGGCTGCCGTTCAGTCGCAACAGCGCCAGCCACGCTCAGGTTGGCGGCATGAATATGCGCCTGGCGGACAACGCAGGCGTCGCGAAATCGGGCCGTCTGTTCTGCCGCCCGGAAGCCATCAGCGTCAACCCGCCAGTGCATGAAGAAAACCTGTTCCCGGCCAAGGTCCGCGAGATCACTTTCCTCGGCAACCGCTGCCGCATGAGCTTCGAGCTGGACCAACTGCCCGGCCATCCGCTGCTGGCCGAACTGGCCCCGGAAGCCATGCCGCGTCTTGGCGCCCAGGACATCTGGGTCGCGCTGCCCCCGCGCAGCCTGCAGGTGTTTGCCTGAGATGGCCCGCGATATGACTCTGCCGATACCCGATAACGTGGCTCGTCAGGTTTCCCGTGCCGAACTCGGCGACCGTATTTTTGTTATCGGCGGCAAGCTGCTCTGGCTGTGCCTGCTGGGCGTCGCGGTGCTGATGCCGCTGCTGGCGATCTTCTGGCGCGGCTTCAGCAGTGAAGCCGGGCAGGGCGGTGGCCTGGTGGCGGCGCGGGAGTTGGTCACCAGCGACAATTTCCACTGGTTGCTCGGTAACAGCCTGAAGGTTTCCGGCAGCGTTGCCGCCATCGTCGTACCACTGGCTTATCTGTTTGCCTACGCTTTGCAACGCACGCTTATTCCGGGCAAGGCGATCTGGCGCGGCATGTCGCTGCTGCCGTTGATGGCGCCGTCGATGTTGCCCGGGATTGCGCTGGTCTACCTGTTCGGTAACCAGGGCATGCTGCGCGGGCTGCTGTCGGACAACATCTATGGCTTCTGGGGCATTGTCCTTGGTGAAGTGATCTACACCTTTCCCCATGCCTTGATGATCCTGTTATCGGCGCTTTCCCTGGCGGATGCACGTTTGTTTGACGCCGCATCGAGCATGGGCGCGAGTCCCGCCCGGGCGTTTCGCAGCATCACCTGGCCGGCGACGCGCCAGGCCGTGTTTGCCGCGTTTTGCCTGGTGTTCACTCTGACCATCACTGACTTTGGCGTGCCCGTGGTAGTCGGTGGCGACTATCAAGTACTGGCGCTGGAAGCCTACAAAGCTGTGGTCGGCCAGCAGCAATTCGGCCGCGGTGCCTTGATCGGCATGGTCCTGCTGCTGCCGGCACTGTTCAGCTTCGGTGTCGACGCCTGGTTGCGCCGCCGCCATGGCGACTCCATGAGCGGCCGCGCCCAGGTGTTCCAGCCGGCGCCGTCGAAACTGCGGGACGGCTGCTACCTGGCCATCGTCCTGCTGATCTGCGCGATCCTGCTGCTGGTGTTCGGCATGGCGGTCTACTCATCCCTGGTGAAATTCTGGCCCTACAACCTGTCGCTGTCCCTGGCCCACTACCAGTTCGAAGACACGGCCGGCGGCGGCTGGCTGGCCTACCGCAACAGCATCACCATGGCCCTGTGCACCGCGTTGATCGGCAGCGTGCTGATCTTCACCGGCGCCTACCTGATGGAAAAGACCAGGGGCCAGAAGGGCCTGAACCTGGCGCTGCGCATGCTCAGCTTCGTGCCGATGGCGGTGCCGGGGTTGGTGCTCGGCTTGGGCTACGTGTTCTTTTTCAACCTCAACGGCAACCCGCTGCATGTGCTCTACGGCACCATGACGTTGCTGGTGGTGTGCACCATTGCTCACTATTTGACCACCGCCCAAATGACTGCCACCACGGCCCTGCGCCAACTGGACGCGGAATTCGAAGCCGCCGCGCTGTCGCTGAAGGCGCCGCTGTACCGCCATTACCTGCGGGTCACCGTGCCGATCTGCCTGCCGGCGCTGCTGGACATCGTGCGCTACCTGTTCGTCTCGGCGATGACCACCGTCTCCGCCGCGATCTTCCTCTACAGCCCCGACACCATCCTCGCCGCCGTCGCCGTACTGAATATGGACGACGCCGGCAACGTCGGCGGTGCGGCGGCCATGTCGACCCTGATCCTGTTCACCTCGGCGGGCGTGTCCTTGCTGCTGGCGTGGGCCTCACGCGGCTTGTTGCGCCGCTCCCAGGCCTGGCGCCAAACCGCGCCCGGCCAATAATTCACCCATAAAGGAACTGCACCATGTTCAAGCCCCTGGCGTTAGCCGCTGCTGTGCTCACTGCGTTCAGCCTGAATGCCTTTGCCGCCAAGACCGAGTTGACCGTGTACACGGCCCTCGAAGCCGAGCAATTGAAGACCTACAAACAGGCCTTTGAAAAGGTTAACCCGGACATCGAGATCAAATGGGTGCGCGATTCCACCGGCATCATCACCGCCAAGCTGCTTGCCGAAAAAGCCCGCCCGCAGGCTGATGTGGTCTGGGGCCTGGCAGCTTCCAGCCTGGCGATTCTCGATCAGCAGGGCATGCTGCAAAACTACGCACCGGCAGATTTGAGCAAGATCGGTGCGAACTACCGCGACGCCGCCAACCCGCCGGCCTGGGTCGGCATGGACGTGTGGGCTGCGACCATCTGCTTCAACACCGTCGAAGCCGAAAAGCAGGGCCTGAGCAAGCCGGTGAGCTGGCAGGACCTGACCAAGCCTGAGTACAAGGGCAAGATCGTGATGCCCAACCCGGCCTCGTCCGGCACGGGCTTCCTGGATGTGAGTGCCTGGTTGCAGACCTTCGGCGAGAAGCAGGGCTGGCAGTACATGGACGACCTGCACCAGAACATCGGCCAGTACGTTCACTCCGGTTCCAAGCCGTGCAAGCTGGCGGCCTCGGGTGAATTCCCGATCGGCATTTCCTTCGAATACCCGGCCGTTCAGCTGAAGCGCCAGGGCGCACCGCTGGACATCATCCTGCCGAAAGAAGGCCTGGGCTGGGATATCGAAGCCACTGCCGTGATCAAGGGCACTGCCCACGCAGACGCGGCACAGAAACTCGCCGACTTCTCCGCCAGCCCCGCGGCGATGGAGCTGTACAAGGAAAACTTCGCGGTACTGGCCCAGCCGGGTATCGCCAAGCCGCAGACCGAATTGCCGGCGGACTACGAGCAGCGGTTGATCAAGAATGACTTTGCCTGGGCGTCGAAAAACCGCGACAGCATCCTGACCGAATGGCGCAAGCGCTATGACGGCAAGTCGGAAAAACAATAACCACCGATCGTTCCCACGCGCTGCGTGGGAACGCGGCTCTGGACGCTCTGCGTCCGCTTTTGTAGTCGTGACGCGGAGCGTCACAGGATGCATTCCCACGCGGAGCGTGGGAACGAGAGGTCTTCATGACACAACTGCTGATCATCGGCGCCGGCATCCTCGGCCTGTCCCACGCTTATGCGGCCGCCAAACGCGGCCTCAAGGTCAAGGTCTTCGAGCGCAGCGCCACACCGCTGGGTGCTTCCGTGCGCAACTTCGGCCAGGCACTGGTCACCGGCCAGCCGCCCGGGCCGATGCTCGACCTGGCGCGGGAAAGCCGCGAAATCTGGGGCCAGTGGGCGCAACTCGCCGGCATCCAGCTCAAGCGCAACGGCTCCTATCTGTTCGCCCGCACCGAAGCCGAAGAGCACTTGCTTGAAGCCTTCTGCGCCGGTCGCGCGCAAGAACACGGTTATCGCGTCAAGTTGCTGCAAGGCGCCGCCCTGCACGAGCTGTACGGTGGCCAGTTCGCCCATCACCGCGCTGCGCTTCACGGCCTGGATGATCAACAACTGTATTCCCGCGAAGCCATCCCGGCGCTGATCAACTACCTGAGCCGCGAACTGAACGTGGAGTTTCATTTCTCTACCCTGGTCCGCGACATCGAGCCCGGCCAGGTACACACCACGGCCGGTTCCTTTCACGGCGAGCAGATCATTGTCTGCTCCGGCCACGACTACCAGACGCTGCTGGCCGAGCAGATCGGCGAACTCAACCCGCAAATCTGCCGCCTGCAAATGCTGCGCGCCCGGCCAGTGGTGGAGTTAAACCTGCAACACGCGCTGCTGACCGGCCTCAGCTGCGTGCACTACGGCGCCTTCGCCGACTTGCCGGAAGCCGCGCCGGTACAGGCCGAAATTCTGCGGGATGTACCGCACCTGCATGAAAACGGTATTCACCTGCTGATCAGCCCGACACCCTATGGCGAACTGATCATCGGGGATTCCCACCATTACGGCAGCGATCCTTCACCGTTCAACGCCGAACAGGTGGACAACTGGATGATCGAACTGGCCGAACATACCCTGGGCTGCAAGATCCAGGTCGTGGAGCGCTGGCAGGGTGTCTATGGTTCCCGTGGCCCAGGGCCGTTTTCGTTCCTGCGGGCGGCGCCGGGGGTGAGTGCGGCGTTGATGCACACCGGCGTGGGCATGAGCGTTGGGCCGGCGATGGCGGAGCGCAATATCACAGAGTTGTGGGGGAGCGCGTGATGAACGCAGAGCAGGCAATCGCCGAGGTCTTCGGCCTTTACGAACAGCACGGCACGGCTGACTACATCGGCGAACCGGTCTCGCAGATCGAGCACATGTCCCAGGCTGCGCAGTTGGCCATGGCTGAGGGCTTCGATGATGAAGTGGTGCTGGCAGCGTTCTTCCACGATATCGGGCATATCTGCGGCCAAGGTGGCGAGAACATGGGCGGTTATGGTGTGGTCAGCCATGAACGGCTGGGCGCCGATTATCTGCGCCGCGCAGGCTTCAGCGAGCGGATGGCAAAACTGGTGGAATACCACGTGCAGGCCAAGCGTTATCTGACCTTCAGCCAGCCGGATTATTACGCACGCTTGAGCGAAGCCAGCCGTCGTACCTTGGGTTACCAGGGCGGCGTGATGACCGCCGAGGAAGCCCAAGCGTTCGAGCAGGACCCGCTGTGCGCCGTCAGCCTGCGCATGCGCCACTGGGATGAACAGGCCAAGGAAATGCATGTGCCGTTGCTGGACCTTGAAGTGCTGAAGTCCAAGGCCCAGCAACTGTTGGCGGCTTAGGTCTCGTCCAGGCGCTGGGCCAGGGCTTCGACCTGTTCCTGGCGTTCGGCCTGGCTCAATTTGGGGTGCGGGTTGAGGGACGACCATTGCGGATGGGCGCGGGCCTTGTTCAGGGCTTCGGGCAATTTGCCTTCGCGCCAGGTCTTGTCCTGGGGTGTGTCGACCTTGATGCTGTGGATCGCCGCATGGCCCCGCAGGTTCAGGGCCTTGAGCAGTTGCCGCTGGCGCAGGGCCAACAGGCGCAGCACGCTGTCGTCGACGGTCAGCTCGCGCTGGCCCTTGATCTTGCCCAGCAGGCGGCTGCCATAACTGCGGGCAGTTTGCAGCGCGCCTCCCGCGATGGCTCCGGCGAGGGCGGCGGCGCCGAGGGTCAGGCCGCCTACGAGTAGATCCACACCTGCACCGGCCGCCGCGCCGGCTGCGATACCGCCACCGACCCGCACGCCCAGTTGCTTGAGGGTCTCGGGGTTGAACAGGTCATCGCCCCAGCGCCCGTCCAGCAGCGGTAAATCGCTGGCGGCGGCGTCCTGCGGGCGGAAGCCGAACAACTTGAGCAAGGCCTCCACGCAACGCTGTTCGCGCTGGCGCACGGCTTTGCGCAGTTCGCTGATGGCCTGCTGTTCCACTTCGGCTTCGCTGACCACGCTGCGGCGGCAGGCGGCGCAGTCGATCAGCAGTTCGGCGATCAGCCGCGCCGCACTTTGCTGGCGGGCCTGGCGCTGGGCTTCCTGATCAAGTATCAGCCGTTCCAGTTGCCCACGGGAGTTTTCCAGCAGCAGGGCGAGGCTTTCATAGAGGCGGCGCTCGCCGTCTTCCGGCGGCGCCACGCTGTCAAAACGCACCAGCGCATGCAGGCCGAGGCGGGCGAGGGCTTCGCGCCAGTCCGGCTCGCGGTGGTCGGCGCTGCTGACAAAATTGAGCACTGGCAGCAACGGTTTGCCGCAACTGGCGAGCACTTGCAGCTCATCGCGGTACTTGGCCAGCACCGGCTCCCTTGCATCAATCACATACAAGCCCGCATCCGAGGCGAGCAGTTGGCGCAGCACCTTGGCTTCCTGTTCGAAGCGTTGCCGGGCCTCGCTGCCTTCCAGAAAACGCGCCAGCCGTGCCGGGCCGTCGAGGCGTTCGCCGGGGCGGTCCAGGCGTTCGAGGTAATCGAGCAGGGCGATGGCATCTTCCAGGCCCGGCGTGTCGTACAGCTCCAGCAAGGCTTCGCCGTCCACCGACAAGCGCGCACCTTCGACATGCCGGGTGGTGCTGGGACGATGGGAGACTTCACCAAAGCCGACGTCTCGCGTGAGCGTGCGCAGCAACGAGGTCTTGCCGACGTTGGTGTGGCCGACCACCGCAAGTTTCAGGGGCTTAGTCATGACCGGTCTCCAGCCAGGTGAGCGGCGCGCAATCGGCGAACGGTATCTCCAGTTGTTGCAAGGCCGTGTGCCAATCACCCAGGCGCTCAGCATCCAGGGCTTGGCCAGCGGGCGCTTGCAGCAGCCAGACCCGAGTGGCGGTGGCGCTGCGGGCCAGTTCGGCAATCAGCGCAAGGCTGCCGCGATCCGGCGAGCGCCGCGGGTCGCAGGCGATGGCCAGGCGCGCGGGCGGGAAGCGGGTGAGTTGCTCCAGCAGCTTGTTGCGGGATTCACGGCTGTCGAGGATGCCGGCGTCCTTGACACTGGCCGGGAGCTTCGGCGGCCATGGGCGCTGGTCGTCCAGCTCGATGGCCACCAGCAGGGCGCCGTTGCTTTCCAGTTCACTGACGCCGCCGATCACGTGGTGCAATTGTTCGGGCGCCGCATCGTTGACCCCAAGCCGTTCGCTGCTGGGCATCAACCGTTCACGCAGTTGGCTGTAGCCGGGCAGGTTAAGGTCGAGGCTCAGGGCGGCACGCCCGCGTTTCCAGCGCCACAGGCACAGCAACGCAAGGATCAGCCGCGGCAGGATGCCGTACACCAGCAGCACGCCCACCAGCCAGGCGGCCCAGGCCTGGCGGGCGCTTTCGATATTCAGGGCGGCATCGCCGCTGGCGCGGATCATCTCGACAGTGGGCACATTGAAGCCGAGCAAGGCGGGCAGGGCGCCGAGGGTTTGGGTCACGGCGACAAAGGTGTCCGCCCGCAGGATGGTGGTTTCCCACACAAAGCCGTAGCGCCGGGTGGCCAACAGCGTCAGCAGGATCACCAGGGCGCTGAGCAGGGCCAGCAGCCACAGGCTGTTGACCAGCACACCGACGGCCCAGCGATTGAGTTTGCGCCGTTGCAGCAACAGCAGCAGGGCGGGCGCCAGTTGCGCGGCCTTGGCGTCGCGGGCGAGTTTTTCGCTGAGCCATAACCACAGGCGGCCAAGACTGGCGCCGTGTTCACCGGCAAACAGCAGGCCCAGGGCCCAGCTCAACAACAGGATCAGGTTCAAACCCAGCAGGCTGCCCAGGGCCCAGAACACATTAACCGGCGCCAACCCGTTGCCCAGCGCGGCAAACGCCAGGCCGGCGCCGCTGATAATGGCGACTGCCGCCAGCAGGATCAGCGCCAGGCGCGCACCTTGCAGCCAGCGGGTCAGGGCGGCGGTCAGGCCATCGCGTTCGGCCAGCCACAGCGCGCGGTTTTGAATGCGCGTGGGCAGGTCGCCGCCGGCGCTGCGGGCCAGGCGATTGGCTTCCTGGTCTTCCAGGGCACCCGCGTGTTCCTCGCGCAGGCGCACGGTCTCGGTCAGCCAGAGTGTTTGCAGGGGGGGCAGAGCTGTCACACGCCGTCCTGTTGAGCCAGTGAGCCTGGAGCATAACCGCTGGAACGCCGGTTGGGGTATGCCGCGCGCGGCTCTGGTATTCTCGTCGCCATGAAAAAAACTCTCCCTTTAAGCCTGATCGCAGCCCTCGGTGAAAACCGTGTGATCGGCGTCGACAACAGCATGCCCTGGCATTTGCCGGGGGATTTCAAATATTTCAAGGCCACCACCTTGGGCAAGCCGATCATCATGGGGCGCAAGACCTGGGATTCCCTGGGGCGACCGTTGCCGGGCCGGTTGAACATTGTGGTCAGCCGTCAGACCGATCTGGCGCTGGAAGGTGCGGAAGTTTTTCCGTCACTGGACGCGGCCGTGGAGCGGGCTGAGGAATGGGCCAAGGCGCAGGGCGTGGATGAGCTGATGCTGATCGGCGGCGCGCAGTTGTATGCCCAGGGGCTGGAGCAGGCGGATCGCCTGTATTTGACGCGGGTGGCGTTGAGCCCGGACGGCGATGCGTGGTTTCCCGAGTTTGATTTGAACCAGTGGAAGCTGGTGTCGAATGTCGAGAATGCGGCTGAGAGTGACAAGCCGGCGTACAACTTCGAAGTCTGGGAAAAAGCCTAAGAGCATCGCAGGCAAGCCAGCTCCCACAGTTGACCGAGTATTACTGAAAAAACCGGTTCAATGTGGGAGCTGGCTTGCCTGCGATAGCGGTCTGTCAGGCCTGCGCCAATTCCGCATGCTCATCCGCATTCAACAGCTCTTTATCCGTCTGCTGCATGATCTGGCTGGTAATCGCCCCGGCCGTCATCGAACCGTTCACGTTCAATGCCGTACGGCCCATGTCGATCAGCGGCTCAACCGAAATCAGCAGCGCCACCAGTGATACCGGCAAGCCCATCGCCGGCAGCACGATCAGCGCGGCAAACGTCGCACCGCCGCCCACGCCCGCCACACCGGCCGAACTCAAGGTCACAATCGCCACCAGGGTCGCGATCCACAGCGGGTCCAGCGGGTTGATACCCACGGTCGGCGCAACCATCACCGCCAGCATCGCCGGATAAAGGCCGGCACAACCGTTCTGGCCAATTGTTGCGCCAAACGAGGCGGCAAAACCGGCGATGGACTGCGGAATCCCCAAGCGACGGGTCTGCGCTTCAATGCTCAGCGGGATGCTCGCGGCGCTGGAGCGGCTGGTGAAGGCAAACGTCAGTACCGGCCAGACCTTGCGGAAGAACCGCAGCGGGTTGATCCCGGCCAGCGACAGCAGCAGGCCATGCACCACAAACATCAGGCCCAGGGCCAGGTACGACACCACCACAAAACTGCCGAGCTTAATGATGTCTTGCAGGTTGGAACTGGCGACCACTTTGGTCATCAGCGCCAATACGCCGTAGGGGGTCAGTTTCATCACCAGGCGCACCAGGCGCATCACCCAGGCTTGCAGGGTGTCGATGGCGTTGAGGACTTTCTGGCCTTTTTCCACGTCATCCTTGAGCAGTTGCAGCGCGGCAACCCCAAGGAATGCAGCGAAGATCACCACACTGATGATCGACGTCGGCTTGGCCCGGGCCAGGTCGGCGAACGGGTTCTGCGGGATGAACGACAGCAGCAGTTGCGGGATATTCAGGTCGGCGACCTTGCCCGCGTAATCACTCTGGATCACTTGCAGGCGCGCCATTTCCTGGGTGCCGGCCACCAGGCCTTCGGCGGTGAGGCCGAACAGGTTGGTCAGGCCGATACCGATCAGCGCCGCAATCGCCGTGGTGAACAGCAGCGTGCCGATGGTCAGGAAGCTGATCTTGCCCAGGGACGAGGCGTTATGCAGACGGGCCACGGCGCTGAGGATCGAGGCGAACACCAGCGGGATCACGATCATTTGCAGCAACTGCACGTAACCGTTGCCGACCAGGTCGAACCAGCCGATCGAGGCCTTGAGCACCGGGTTGCCGGCACCGTAGATCGCGTGCAGCACCACACCGAAGATCACGCCGAGTACCAACGCAAACAAGACCTTCTTGGCGAGGCTCCAGTTGGTTCGACGGGTTTGTGCCAGGCCCAGCAGCAGGGCCACGAACACCAGTAAGTTGAGAATCAGGGGCAGATTCATTGAAGCTCCGTTGAGAAGGCAGCCAATCGCAGGAGCCTGCGATTGCGAACCGGCAAGCCTAACAGCTTGAAATATATTGATTTAATAACGTTATCGCATGGTGACTGTCGTTTTTGGAATAAGCGGATGACGCGCAGGCGTATGGCATTGGCGCGATCACGACGAAAGCGGTCGCGCTCGGGCGATAACTGTCATACAGATTTGTTAGCGTCGATGTCTTTCACTCAGGGAGAAAACGCACATGAAGCTAGCGCCGAAACTGTTTGCCGCCGCGCTGTGCCTGGGCCTCGCGAGCCAGGCCTTTGCCGCCACCCAGTTGAAACACTGGCCGGCGGCTGCCGCCAAGCAACTGGACACGATGATTGCCGCCAACGCCAACAAGGGTAACTTCGCGGTATTCGACATGGACAACACCAGTTACCGCTACGACCTTGAAGAGTCGTTGCTGCCGTACCTGGAAAACAAGGGCCTGATCACCCGCGACACCATGGACCCCTCCCTGAAGCTGATCCCGTTCAAAGACACCGCCGACCACAAGGAAAGCCTCTTCAGCTACTACTACCGCCTCTGCGAAGTCGACGACATGGTCTGCTACCCGTGGGTGGCGCAGATTTTCTCCGGCTTCACCCTCAAGGAACTCAAGGGCTACGTCGACGAGATGATGGCGTCGGGCAAGCCGGTGCCGGTCACCTATTACGACGGTGACGTGGTCAAGAACATGGAAGTGCAGCCGCCGAAGGTCTTCACCGGCCAGGCTGAGCTGTTCAACAAGCTGATGGAAAACGGCATCGAGGTCTACGTGATGACCGCCGCGTCCGAGGAACTGGTGCGCATGGTCGCGGCCGATCCGAAGTACGGCTACAACGTCAAACCCGAGAATGTCATCGGCGTGAGCACCTTGCTCAAGGACCGCAAGACCGGCGAGCTGACCACCGCCCGCAAGCAGATTGCCGCCGGCAAGTATGACGAGAAGGCCAACCTCGGCCTGGAGCTGACCCCGTACCTGTGGACCCCGGCCACCTGGATGGCCGGCAAGCACGCGGCGATCCTGACCTACATCGACGAGTGGAAAAAACCGGTGATCGTCGGTGGCGACACGCCGACCAGTGACGGCTACATGCTGTTCCATGACGTGGACGTGGCCAAGGGCGGCATCCACCTGTGGATCAACCGCAAGGACAAATACATGACCCAGTTGAACGGCATGATGGCCAAGCACGCTGCGGCCCAGGCCAAGGAAGGGTTGCCGGTGACGGCGGATAAAAACTGGGTGATCGTCAAGCCGGACGAGATTCAGTAAGTACGGCTGGACTCGGTCAAAAATGTGGGAGCGGGCTTGCTCGCGAAGGCGGCGGATCAGCTAGCTTATTCGGTAACTGGCACACCGCAATTCGCGAGCAAGCCCGCTCCCACAGTTGATCACCTTTGTTTGAGGAATAATCTCCAGGCAAAAAAATGCCCCGCACCTGGCGGGGCATTTTTATGGGCGAGGCTTACAGACCGTCAAGCATCGCCTTGTTACGCACAGCACCCTTGTCGGCACTGGTGGCCAGCAGGGCATAAGCCTTCAAGGCGGTGGTGACTTTGCGCGGACGCTTCTCCACCGGCTTCCAGCCTTTCTTGTCCTGCTCGACCCGGCGTGCCGCCAGTTCTTCATCGCTGATCAACAGGTTGATCGAGCGGTTTGGAATGTCGATCAGCACCTTGTCACCATCCTGCACCAGGCCGATGGCGCCGCCCGCAGCAGCTTCCGGCGAAGCGTGGCCGATGGACAGGCCCGAGGTCCCGCCGGAGAAACGGCCGTCGGTCAGCAAGGCGCAGGCTTTGCCCAGGCCCTTGGATTTCAGGTACGACGTCGGGTACAGCATCTCTTGCATGCCCGGGCCGCCTTTCGGGCCTTCGTAACGGATGATGACGATGTCGCCTTCCTTCACTTCGTCAGCGAGGATGCCGCGTACCGAGCTGTCCTGGCTTTCGTAGATCTTGGCGCGGCCTTCGAACACGTGGATCGACTCGTCCACACCGGCGGTTTTCACGACGCAGCCATCGAGGGCGATGTTGCCGTACAGCACGGCCAGGCCGCCCTCTTTCGAATAGGCATGCTCGACACTGCGGATGCAGCCGTTTTCACGGTCGTCGTCGAGGGTTTCCCAACGGGTCGACTGGCTGAACGCGGTCTGCGTCGGGATGCCGGCCGGGCCTGCCTTGAAGAAGTGATGCACGGCTTCGTCAGTGGTCTGGGTGATGTCCCACTTGGCGATGCCTTCGGCGATGGATTTGCTGTGCACGGTCGGCAGGTCGGTGTGCAACAGGCCGCCACGGGCCAGGGAGCCGAGGATCGAGAAGATCCCGCCGGCGCGGTGCACGTCTTCCATGTGGTACTTCTGGATGTTCGGCGCGACTTTGCACAGTTGCGGCACGTGGCGCGACAGGCGGTCGATGTCCCGCAGGTCGAAGTCGATCTCGGCTTCCTGGGCGGCGGCCAGCAAGTGCAGGATGGTGTTGGTGGAACCGCCCATGGCGATGTCCAGGGTCATGGCGTTTTCGAACGCCTTGAAATTGGCGATGTTGCGCGGCAACACCGACTCATCGTTCTCGGTGTAGTAACGCTTGCACAGCTCGACGATGGTGCGGCCGGCTTGCAGGAACAGCTGCTCGCGGTCGCTGTGGGTGGCCAATGTGGAGCCGTTGCCCGGCAACGCCAGGCCCAGGGCTTCCACCAGGCAGTTCATCGAGTTGGCGGTGAACATGCCGGAGCACGAACCGCAGGTAGGGCAGGCGCTGCGCTCGTATTCCGCGACCTTCTCGTCAGAAGCGCTGGAATCGGCGGCGATGACCATGGCGTCCACCAGGTCGAGGCCGTGGGAGGCGAGCTTGGTCTTGCCGGCTTCCATCGGGCCGCCGGAGACGAAGATCACCGGGATGTTCAGGCGCAGGGCGGCCATCAGCATGCCGGGGGTGATCTTGTCGCAGTTGGAGATGCACACGATGGCGTCGGCGCAGTGGGCGTTGACCATGTATTCCACGGAGTCGGCGATGATCTCGCGGCTCGGCAGGGAATACAGCATGCCGTCATGGCCCATGGCGATGCCGTCATCCACGGCGATGGTGTTGAATTCTTTCGCTACACCGCCGGCGCGTTCGATCTCGCGGGCGACCAGTTGGCCCAGGTCCTTGAGGTGGACGTGGCCGGGTACGAACTGGGTGAACGAGTTGGCAATCGCGATGATCGGCTTCTTGAAGTCGTCATCTTTCATCCCCGTGGCGCGCCACAGTGCGCGGGCGCCGGCCATGTTGCGGCCGTGGGTGGATGTTTTCGAGCGGTAATCAGGCATTGGAGCACTCCGGGCGGCTAATCAAGTACTAAAGGGGAGTGAGCTTCTAATTGACGACTGGAACACCCGATAAATGGCCGTGTGTCCGGAAGTTGCCACTCGCGTCGCGGGATCGCCGCTTGCTTGGGCCTCGAGCTCATAAACCCGCCGGGGGATGACTGGCGATGAATAGGTCCGATTCTACACCGCTGGCGGCCGGAGGGAATGGCCGTCTACCTGTAGGAGCGAGCTTGCTCGCGAAAAACGTCAACGGTAACGCAGCGCTATCAGGTGGTCCGTGTCGTCTGTTGGTTTTTCGCGAGCAAGCTCGCTCCTACAGGGTTGCGTATTTCACAGCCACATGGCGTCCCAGAGCGGATAGTCGCCGATACGCTCAACCAGCCCTGCTCTTAATGGATTGGCGACGATGTATCGAGCTGTTGCTTTCAGGTCATCTTCCCGGCGTAGCGCCCGATCAAAGTAGCCCTTTTGCCAAAGTGTCCCGTGGCAACTCCTCGCTTTGTTAATGGCGTGGGCACTTCGCGACTTGGTAATCCGCATCAGTCTCGGCAAATCGCCGTTGTGCAATTCCACCAGCCAATGGAAATGGTCCGGCATCACGACCCAGGCCAGTGAGGTCGCCTCGCCGTCGTCCTGAGCCTTTCTGAATTCGCGAACAAGCAGGCGACCAATGCGCCAGTCCTGGAAGACCAGCTGTCGTTGATGGGTGACGGCGGTGAGCAGGTAAATGCGGCCGGATTCCGAATAGCGGCCTTTACGCAGCCGATGGGCGTTTTGCTGGGTGGACATTCCTTCGTCCTCTTCGTGTGGGTAGAAGAGAGACGGTAGGAGGCAACAGTGTCTATTGGCGTTTAAACACTGGTTCTGAATATGTCATGCCTTCTGTAGGAGCGAGCTTGCTCGCGAAGAACGTCAACGATAACGCAGCGCTATCAGGTGGCCCGTGTCGCCTATATGTTTTTCGCGAGCAAGCTCGCTCCTACAGTGGGAGTGGGAGTGGGGAGTGGGAGAGCGTTAGCGTCCGACTCTGATGTTCGTCACTACGCCCCAAACGCTGAGCACGATGAAGCTGATGGCGATGGTCATCAGCAGGTTTGCCCCGGCTTGGGCGAGGGCGGCGCTGCTGACGGCGGCGGTGATGAACATGATGCTGTTGCCGGCCGACGCGGCGGTGCCGGCGCTGCTGGAGAACAGCAACATGGCCGCAGAAATCGCGGCGGGGCGTACCAGGGTCACGGCCAGGGCGCTGATCAGCATCGGGATCAGCAGGGTGATGGTGGTCATGGCCTCATAGCTGATCACCAGCGTCAGCAATACGCCTGCGATCCCCAGCAGGCCCAGCCCGAGGTTGATTTGTCGCGTGAGGGAGATATGTTTCTGCAGTGCAGTTGCTGCAACGCCGCCCAGCAGGTAGGCAACGCCATACACCATCAGCACTACCGCGTACTGGTATTCGGACAGCTTCAACTCATCCATGAAAATCAGCGGTGTCACGCTGATCAAGGCGAAGTAACACGCGAATACCAACGCGGCGATCCACCAGTAACGGATGAAGTCCCGGTTGCTTGCGATGGATTTCAGCGTGGCGATGATCGAAACAGGGGCTCTTTCAGGGCTGGCCGCCTTGGACGGCAATATCAGCCAGGCATGGATAAACATGCCTAGCGCCATCACCGCAAATCCATAAAAGCTGCCCTGCCAATCAAATGTGGTTTGCAGCCAGGAGCCGAGCAGCGGCGACAGCGCAACGAACGATCCGCTCAGGGTCATGTAGTAGATGCGGATGCGGGCGCGATCCTGCTCTTCGAAAAGGTCTTCAACCAGCGCATGGCCGAGCACAAAAAAGCCACAGCCGATGGCCTGGACGGCGCGAAACAGCAGGAAACTCGGGTAATTCGCCGCCAGTGCGCAGCCGATCGAGCCTAGGGTGGAAACCACGATGCACCCCAGCAGCACTTCCTTGCGCCCGAATTTATCTGAAAGCGGGCCGGCGATCAGTTGGGAAATCGCAAAAACCAGAGTGAACAGGCTGATGGATAAGGCGACCTCAGCAGTTGAGGTATCGAACTTCGCGGCCAGGGCTGGAAAGGAGGGCAGCAGGATATTGATCGGGAAGAAGCTGATCAGCGAGATGCAGGTGATGAGGATGAAGCGCGAGCGTTGTTGGCGTTTTAAGTCGCCATGGGGTGGCGAATAAGAGGACTCAGACATTGTTTTTATTTTCCGGAGTAAAACCAGAAACCGATACTAGTCTGCGAAACGGGGAATTCAATCAAAAGTGTTGTGGGAGGCCAAGCCCATGATGGTGTGTGTTGCCGCTGTAGGAGCGAGCTTGCTCGCGAAGAACGTCAACGATAACGCAGCGCTATCAGGTAGCCCGTGTTGTCTATTCGTCTTTCGCGAGCAAGCTCGCTCCTACAGTTGATCCGGTTCCAATTGGGCGTTAGCTATTCGGCAACAACCGGCAAGTAATGCTCTTGATATACCGGGTCTCGGCAATCGCCGGGTGCACCGGGTGGTCCGGGCCCTGGCCGCCGCGTTCCAGCATCTGGATGTTGCGATCCAGGTGACGGGCGCTGGTCAGCAGGATGTTTTGCAGGTCGTCTTCCGGCAAGTGCATCGAGCACGAAGCGCTGACCAGGATGCCGTCCTTGCTGAGCAGGCGCATGGCTTGCTCGTTCAGGCGGCGGTAGGCGCCTTCGCCGTTCTTCATGTCTTTCTTGCGCTTGATGAAGGCAGGCGGGTCGGCGACGATCACGTCGAAACGCTCTTCGCTGGCTTTCAGCTCTTTGAGGGCTTCGAACACGTCGCCTTCGATGCAGGTCATTTTCTCGGCAACGCCGTTCAGTGCCGCGTTGCGCTCCACGCCGTCGAGGGCGAAGGCGGAGGCGTCGACGCAGAACACTTCACTGGCACCGAAGGCGGCCGCTTGCACGCCCCAGCCGCCGATGTAGCTGTACAGGTCGAGTACGCGTTTGCCTTTGGCATACGGAGCCAGGCGGGCGCGGTTCATGCGGTGGTCGTAGAACCAGCCGGTCTTCTGGCCCTGGATCACCGGCGCTTCGAACTTCACGCCGTTTTCTTCCAGTGCCACCCACTCCGGCACCAGGCCGAACACGGTTTCGACGTAGCGGTTGAGGCCTTCGGCATCACGCGCGGCGGAGTCGTTCTTGAACAGGATGCCGCTTGGCTTGAGCACTTGGGTCAGTGCGGCAATCACGTCTTCCTTGTGGGCTTCCATGGTCGCCGAAGCGATCTGCACCACCAGGATGTCGCCGAAACGGTCGACCACCAGGCCTGGCAACAAGTCGGAATCGCCGTATACCAGGCGGTAGAACGGCTTGTCGAACAGGCGGTCACGCAGGGACAGGGCGACGTTGATGCGGTGCACCAGCAGCGACTTGTCCAGCGGCAACTTGATGTCGCGGGACAGCAGGCGGGCGCAGATCAGGTTGTTCGGGCTCATGGCCACGATGCCGAGGGTCTTGCCGCCGGCTGCTTCCAGGATCGCCTGGTCGCCTGCCTGGAAGCCGTGAAGAGGTGTGGCGGCCACATCGATTTCGTTGCTGTAGACCCACAGGTGGCCGTTGCGCAAACGACGATCGGCGTTGGCTTTGAGACGCAGGCTTGGCAGGGACATGACGTCGCTCCGGAAAAAAGAGCGGGAGTATACCGTGTTGTGCAGTACTTGGCGGCGCCGCCGGACATGTGGGTTGTGATGTCCCTGTGGGAGCTGGCTTGCCTGCGATAGCATCACCTCGGTTATCTGAAAGACCGAGCCGTCTGCATCGCAGGCAAGCCCGCTCCCACATTCGGTCCGGTTTCAGTTCGGGTTTTTGAGGTGTCAGCCCGGTTGCCATAAAGGTTAGAATCGCCGCCTAGTCCAGAGTGTGCCCCCTATGTCCCAAGAGCTATCCGCCGAACAGATCCAACAGAGCCTCCAAGGCATCAGCGTGCCGCCTCAACCGCAAATCATGGTGGATTTGCAGATGGAGCAGTACATGCCCGATCCGGACCTGGAAGTGATCGCCCGGTTGATCGCCCAGGACCCGGGCCTCTCCGGCTCGCTGCTGAAGATCGTCAATTCGCCGTATTACGGTCTGAGCAACAAGATCGTCTCGATCCAGCGCGCGGTGAACCTGCTGGGCAGCCGCTCCATCGTCAACCTGATCAACGCGCAGTCGATCAAGGGCGAGATGAGCGACGACACCATCGTCACCCTCAACCGTTTCTGGGACACCGCCCAGGACGTGGCCATGACCTGCCTGGCCCTGGCCAAGCGCACCGGCAGCCAGGCGGTCGATGAAGCCTACGCATTGGGGCTGTTCCACGATTGTGGCGTGCCGTTGATGCTCAAGCGTTTCCCGAACTACATGAGTGTGCTGGAAGAGGCCTATGCCAACGCCGGCCCGGAGTGCCGTGTGGTCGACACCGAGAACCAGGCGTTCAACACCAACCATGCCGTGGTGGGTTACTACACCGCCAAATCCTGGCGCCTGCCGGAACATGTGACCGATGCCATCGCCAATCACCACAATGCCCTGGCGATTTTCAGCGACGAGTCCAACCACAAGCCGCAGCTGAAAAACCTGCTGGCGATCCTGAAAATGGCCGAGCACATTTGTGCGTCGTACCGCGTGCTGGGCAACCAGATGGATGACCATGAGTGGAACGCCATCGGCCCGCTGGTGCTGGACCATATCGGCCTGTCGGACTACGACTTCGAGAGTTTGAAGTTGTCGATCCGCGAGCTGGGCGCGCACTAACCCTTTTTCCAAGAGGTACACATGCCCGAGTTACCGGAAGTCGAAACCACCCGGCGCGGAATTGCGCCGCACCTGGAAGGCCAGCGGGTCAGCCGTGTGGTGGTGCGTGAGCGGCGCCTGCGCTGGCCGATCCCGGAAGACCTGGATGTGCGGCTGTCCGGGCAACGCATCGTGCTGGTGGAGCGGCGGGCCAAGTATTTGTTGATCAATGCCGAGGTCGGCACGCTGATCAGCCACTTGGGCATGTCGGGCAACCTGCGCCTGGTGGAAGCCGGCAGCCCGGCGGCCAAGCATGAGCATGTGGATATAGAACTGGAGTCGGGCCTGGCCCTGCGCTACACCGACCCGCGACGCTTTGGCGCGATGCTCTGGAGCCTCGACCCGCTGAACCATGAGCTGCTGATCCGCCTGGGGCCGGAGCCGTTGACCGACCTGTTCGACGGCGAGCGGTTGTTCCAGCTGTCCCGTGGACGTTCGATGGCGGTGAAACCGTTCATCATGGACAACGCGGTGGTGGTGGGGGTGGGCAATATCTACGCGACGGAGGCGCTGTTTGCCGCCGGGATTGATCCGCGCCGGGAAGCCAAGGGCATTTCCCGTGGGCGTTACCTGAAGCTGGCGATCGAGATCAAGCGCATCCTGGCGGCGGCCATCGAGCGCGGCGGCACCACGTTGCGGGACTTTATCGGCGGCGACGGACAGCCGGGGTATTTCCAGCAGGAATTGTTCGTCTATGGCCGTGGTGGCGAGGCGTGCAAGGTCTGTGGGACCGAATTGCGCAACGTGATGCTGGGGCAGCGGGCGAGTGTGTTTTGCCCGAAGTGTCAGAGCTGACAATTTGTGGTGCTGCTGATGGCCTATTCGCGAGCAAGCCCGCTCCCACATTCGACTGCATTCCAAAGGTGGAACTCGGTCAAATGTGGGAGCGGGCTTGCTCGCGAAGGGGCTTAATGAAGCGCCAAGGGACTTAGGCTTTGCCGGTAATCAACCGGTACTTCTCCATCAGTTGCTCTTCCGTTTCCGGATGAGCCTCGTCCAGCGGAATGCAATCCACCGGGCAAACCTGCTGGCACTGGGGTTCGTCGTAGTGGCCGACACACTGGGTGCACAGGTTGGGGTCGATCACATAGATCTCTTCACCCTGGGAAATGGCAGCGTTCGGGCACTCGGGTTCGCAGACGTCGCAGTTGATGCAATCGTCGGTGATGATCAGGGACATGGAAACTCCTGCCAGGGCTGTCAGCCAAGGCATCTGAAAACTAATGCGCGCAATTGTGCCGCATTGGCGCCCGCAGTGCGAGTCACAGCGATGGACAGTAGGAGCCGGCTTGCCGGCGATGGCGATGGGTCAGTTGCACCGTGGCGCCTGGATCGCTGGCAAGCCAGCTCCTGCAGTCCGGGATTATTTCTTGAATCGCAGGGTGAGAGCATCCGCCACAGCCGGGTGCACGAACTTGGTGATATCCCCGCCCAACGCCGCGATTTCCCGGACCAACGTCGAGGAAATGAACGAATAACGTTCCGAAGGCGTAAGAAACAGGCTTTCCACGTCCGGCGCCAGTTGGCGGTTCATGTTGGCCAGCTGGAATTCGTATTCGAAATCCGACACCGCCCGCAGGCCGCGCAGGAACACATTGGCGTTCTGTTCCTTGGCGAAGTGCGCCAGCAGCGTCGAGAAGCCGACCACTTCAACGTTGGGCAGATGCTTGGTGACCTCACGGGCCAGCTCCACGCGCTGTTCCAGGGGAAACAGCGGGTTTTTCTTGGGGCTGGCAGCGACCGCGATAATCACATGGTCGAACAAGCGCGAGGCGCGTTCGACCAGATCGCCATGGCCCTTGGTGATTGGGTCGAAGGTACCTGGGTACAACACTCGGTTCATCGCGTCGTCCTGGCGGAGTCCGTTGGGGAACCGGATGGTATCGCAGCCATCCCGGTCGGCCAAGTCAACTTATTCAGAAGAAAGCACTATAGACACCGCGAATACCCGGTTTTTTCAGGCCGTTTTCAGACGTTCGGCCAATGCCGTCGCCAGTTGCGCCGTCAATCCATACACCGATAACTGCGGGTTAGCGCCAATGCTGGTGGGGAATAGCGAGCCATCGTGGATCGACAAGTTGCGCAGTTGATGATGGCGCCCAAGGCTGTCGGCCACGGCGTTTTTCGGTTCTTCCCCCATCGCGCAACCGCCCATTACATGAGCGCTGCCGAGCCGGGTTCGGTGCAATTCGAGGTTCAACCCGTCGATCATGCTGCGGGCTTCAGCCAAGGTGTTCACGTAGCGCGCATCGCCGTGCAGCGGCATCACCGACTTGGCGCCGCCGGCAAACTGAATCTCCGCCATGCTGTGGAATGCCCGGCGCAGGCCGTCCCAGGCGTAGGGCGAAACCTGATAATCGAGCACCGGTGTGCCATCGCCGCGTAATTCGACTGTGCCACCCGGGCTGTCGGGGTGGAAGCCGTCCCGCAGCAGCGCCAGCATGGCGTGGGTTTTCGGCAGTTGACCCATGTCCAGCGCGTTCTGCGTGCCGTAGCCGCCGAGCAAGGTGCTGGCCAGGCCCGGATGCAGTGGCGGTACTTCGAGCTTGTAGGACATTTTGCCGGTAGTGCCGTCCTGCCATTGGAAGTGATCGGAATAAATCGACTGCGGCGCGCCGTAGAACGGGTTGATCACCTCGTCGAACAACCCTGCGGAAAAATTCACCAGGTGTAAAAAGGTTCGCTTGCCCAGGCGCGAGTGGGGATCGGGTGCGTCCGAGCGCAGCAGCAGCGCCGGGCTGTTGATGCCGCCGCCGGCCAGTACGTAATGCTTGGCTTTGACTGTGATCTTGCGGCCGGTGGGTGCCACGCAAAACTGATCCATGGCCACGCATTCGAGGCTGGTGATGGTGTCGCCGCTGAACTTCAGGCGTTCGGCGCGGGCCAGGTACAGCAGCTCGCCGCCTTTCTCCAGGGTGGACGGAATGGTGGTCACCAGCATTGATTGCTTGGCGTTGACCGGGCAACCCATGCCGCAATACCCCAGGTTGAAACAGCCGCGCACATTGCGCGGGATCACGTGCCAGCTGTAGCCAAGCTTTTCGCAGCCCTTGCGGATCACGTCATTGTTGGCATTCGGTGGCATGGCCCAAGGCGCGATGCCCAGGCGTTGTTCCATTTTTTCGAACCAGGGCGCCATCTCGGCGCTGCTGTGGCCCTTGACCGCGTATTCGCTGGCCCAGTGGGCGAGGGTCGGGTCCGGGGTGCGGAAGCTGGAGGTCCAGTTGATCAGCGTGGTGCCGCCGACCGCTCGGCCCTGCAGGATGGTGATGGCGCCGTCCTTGCTCATGCGCCCGATGCCTTCCTGATACAGGCTGGCGTAGGCCTCGTCCTCCAGCAGCTTGAAGTCGTTGCTGGTCTTCAGCGGGCCTTCTTCGATGAGCAGCACCTTGTAGCCGGCGGCGCTGAGGATTTCGGCGGTGGTGCCGCCGCCGGCGCCGCTGCCGATGATCGCGACGTCGGCTTCCAGGGTCAGGTCCTGGTCGAGGGCGGCGCCATTGTGGGTCTTCCAGCCGCGGGCCATGCCATCGCGGAACAGATCAGGTACGGGCATCAGGGTCGTCTCTTGTTTTTATCGGGATGCAGATCAGATTTTCGGTGGGCCGGGGTAGCCGCAATGCGCCCAGGACTCGGGGCGGAAATACCAGGCCATGATCACCAGCTTGAGCAACGAGCCCTGGCCCATGCGCAGCAGGTTCAGGTAGCTGTTTTCCCAACGGTGCAGGAAGTTGCGGATCTGTTCGCCGCTGGCGTTTTCCCAGCTGCCCCACACCCCGGTCAGCGGCCCACGGGTGACGGCCATGCCCAATACGTCGAACAGTTGCTGGGTCAGCTTGAACATCTCGGGCGACAGGTGTTGCAGGCTGAAGTCGAGCTTTTTCAGGGTGTCGTCGATGCCGGCCACCACCACCTCGGCGCTGGCCACGCCCTCCAGCAGCACCGGGATCACTGCCCGCAAAAATGGCAGGTCACTGCTGCGCAACATCGCAAAGCCGCTGGCCGGGGTGCTGCTGGAGCAGCCGCTGAGGCTGGCGCCCAGCCCGGCGGTGGCCAGGAAGGCGCTGGCGCACAGGCCGAGTTTCAAGACACCGCGCCGTGACAGCGCGGGTGATTCAGTCAGGCTAGGGTTCATTCTTATTGTTATCCCGGTGATGGGTTTGTTAGCGGACGAACAGCTTCTGGATCAACTTCTGGATGGATTTGCCATAGGGCGGGTAAATCAGCTTGGCCGCGTTCAGGCGTTGCTTGATCAGCACGCCCTTGGCCTTGCTGAACGTCAGGAAACCTTCATGGCCGTGGTAATGGCCCATGCCCGACGGGCCGATGCCGCCGAAGGGCATGTCGTCCTGGGCCACATGCAGCAACGTGTCGTTCAGGCACACGCCGCCGGAATGGGTTTCGTGCAGTACGCGGTTCTGTTCCGCCTTGTTGTAGCCGAAGTAATACAGCGCCAGTGGGCGAGGGCGCTGATTGATGTAGGCAAAGGCCTGGTCGAGGCCGCGATACGGCACGATCGGCAGCACCGGGCCGAAGATTTCGTCCTGCATCACGGTCATCTCGTCGCTGACATTCAGCAGCAGGCTGTGGGCCATGCGGCGGTCCTGGCCCTGGTCGTACAGCGGGACCAGGGTGGCACCCTTGTCGGTGGCGTCTTTCACGTAGCCGTTGAGCCGGGCCAACTGTCGTTCGTTGATGATGGCGGTGTAGTCCGGGTTGTCGGCCAGGGTCGGATAGAACCCGCGGACCGCCTTGCTGTAGGCCTCGACGAAGCCGTCTACACGGTCTTCCGGCACCAGCACATAGTCCGGCGCCACGCAGGTTTGCCCGGCATTCAGCGCCTTGCCGAAGGCGATGCGTTCGGCGGCGTCCTTGAGCGGCACGTCGGCGGAAACAATCGCCGGTGATTTGCCGCCCAGTTCCAGGGTGACCGGCGTCAGGTGTTCGGCCGCCGCGCGCATCACGTGCTTGCCGATGCTGGTGGCGCCGGTGAACAGCAGGTGGTCGAAGCGCAGCTTGGAAAACGCCATGCCCACTTCAGCCTCGCCGAGCACCACGCACACCAGGTCCTCGGGGAAGATCTTCGCCAGCAGCGTCTTGAGCAACTGGCCGGTGGCGGGGGTGGATTCGCTGAGCTTGAGCATCACCCGGTTGCCGGCCGCCAATGCACCCACCAGCGGGCCGATGGCCAGGTACAACGGGTAGTTCCAGGGCACGATCACCCCGACCACACCCAGGGGTTGATAGATGACCTTGGCGGACGCGGGCTGGAAGGCAATGCCTACAGCGCGGCGGGAAGGTTTCATCCAACCCTTGAGGTGTTTGCTGGCGTAGTGAATGCCATGCAGGCTGGGCATCAGTTCGGCGAACAGGGTTTCGTCGGCGCTGCGGTGGCTGAAATCACTGCTGATGGCGTTGATCAGCGCCTGGCGCTCGTCACTCAGCAGCTCGCGTAAGGCCTTGAGCCATTGCTGGCGCTGGGCGGCCGGCGGCATCGGGTTGGCGGCGTAGGCTTGGCGCTGGGCGTCGAACAGTTCCTGGAGCTGGTCCAGCGCCTGGGAATCTTGCAGGTAGGCAACGTTGGCAGACATGGCGAAGTTCCCGATTGTTATTGGAATGCTTCAGTTTTTAGAGTCATTGCTCTAAATTGTCAAATAACATTGCACAACGTGCCGATTTATCCGGACAAGGATAGTCCGTAAGATGCCGCCATCACGGGTCTAGAAGTTGATTTCCCATGGCACCACGAGTAAAGACCAGCGAGCGCATTGTGCAAACCAGCCTGGAGCTGTTTAACCAGCAGGGCGAGCGCAGTGTCAGCACCAACCATATCGCCGCCCATATGGAAATTTCCCCGGGCAACCTGTACTACCACTTCCCCAACAAGCAGGCGATTATCGCGGTGCTGTTTCGTGAGTACGAAGCGTTGGTGGACAGTTTCCTGCGCCCGCCCCAGGGCCGTGCGGTGACCGTGGAAGACAAGCGCTTCTACCTGCAGGCGGTGCTGGCCGGCATGTGGCGTTACCGCTTCTTGCACCGCGACCTCGAACACCTGCTGGAAAGCGACCCGGAGCTGGCCACCGGCTATCGGCGGTTCTCCCAGCGTTGCCTGATCCAGGGCGCAGCCATCTACCAGGGTTTTGTCGATGCCGGCATCCTGAACATGGACCCGGTACAAACCGAAGCCCTGACCCTCAACGCCTGGATCATCCTCACCTCGTGGGTGCGTTTCCTGTGCACCACCAATGAAAAGTCCACGCACCTGAGCGCTGAGGCCATCAAGCGCGGTGTGTACCAGGTGCTGGTGCTGGAAGCCGGGTTTATCACCCCCAAGGCCAAGGACGCGGTGGATGCACTGTTCAAAGAGTTTTACGTGCCGTTGAATCAGGCGCTGGAAGAAGTGAAGTAGGATGTTTCCCGAACGCTAACCTAGCCACAGGAGTCAGTCATGCCGCTTGCCCAACTGATCAGCCCCCAGCAACTGGCCGAGCGCCAGAAGTCCGGCGGGCTGGTGATCCTCGATTGCCGCTTTGCCCTGGAAGACCCGGACTACGGCCTGTGCAGCTACGCCGAAGGGCATATCGAAGGGGCGCAGTATGCCGATCTGGAGCGCCACCTCAGCGGGCCGATAATCAAGGGTGTGACCGGCCGTCATCCGCTGCCGGCGCCGGATGCGTTTATCCGGCAACTGCGGGCATGGGGCGTTAACGCCGACAGCGATATCGTTTTGTATGACGACGGCCCGGGTGCCTATGCCGCCCGTGCCTGGTGGCTGCTGGCCTGGCTGGGCAAGCGCGACGGTGTGTTCATCCTCGATGGCGGCCTGAAAGCCTGGCACGCGGCGGGCTTCCCGTTGAGCCTGGATGCGCCGGTGATCGAGCCCGGCACCTTCAGCGGCACGCCGGACAACCACTTGCAACTGGACGCCGAACACCTGCAGAAACGCCTTGGCCAGCCCGGCCTGACCCTGATCGACGCCCGCGCCCAGCCGCGTTTTCGTGGTGAAGTGGAGCCGATCGACCCGGTTGCCGGGCATATCCCCGGCGCGCAATGTGCCGCATTCAATGAAAACCTGGGCAGCGACGGCCGTTTCCTGCCGGCGGACCAGCTCAAGCAACGCTTCGCCGCCAAGCTGCAAGACCGCTCGCCGGATGACCTGGTGGCCTACTGCGGCTCGGGCGTGACTGCCTGCCACAACCTGTTTGCGCTGTGCCTGGCGGGTTACCCGTTGGGCAAGTTGTACGCGGGGTCGTGGAGCGAGTGGATCACTGATCCAAAGCGGGAAGTTGCAACAGGCGACTGAGGTCTGCCTGACCCGGTCTGAGCCAAAGTGTGGGAGCTCCTACATTTTTATCGGCGTTGTGTCAGTAGCCACCCTGGGATTCGCCGTTCCAGGTAGTAAGTTGGCTGTTTCAGTGAGCCGTCCACAAACCCGACATGCCCGCCCTTGGCCAGCAGTTCGAACTCGGTGCAATCCGACAGTTCGCTGGCCTCGGGCAGGCTGTGGGCGAACACGAACGGGTCGTCCGCGGCCTGGATGATCAGGGTTGGTGTGCGAATGCCCCCGAGGTAGTAGCGGCTGGAGGCGCGGCGGTAGTAGTCCTCGGCACTGAGGAACCCGTGCAGCGGCGCGGTGACGCGGCCGTCAAAGTCCCAGAACGTGCGCATCTTCTCCAGCGAGCCCAGGTCGGCGAGGGTTTTCAGGCCTGCCTCGCGGCCATCCTTGAGAAACCGGCTTTGTTTGACGCGGATATAGGCCAGCATTTCGCGCATGAAATGCTTCTGATAAACCCGAGAAAAGCCCAGGCCAATGCGATCGGCGCACTGATCCAGGCGAAACGGTACCGACACGGCTGCCGCACCTTGCAGCCCGCAGGCTTCGCCGGTTTCGCCCAAGTACTTGAGCAGCACATTGCCGCCCAGTGAATACCCCACCGCATACAGCGGCGCCAACGGGCGCTTGGCCCGCAGGTGAGCGATGGTTTCGGCCAGGTCTTCACTGGCGCCGGAATGGTAGCTGCGGGCGAGCAGGTTGGGTTCGCCGGAGCAGCCACGCCAGTTCAGCGCGACGCTGGCCCAGCCTTGGGTTGCGAGGGCTTTTTGCAGGCCGGCTACATAGGGCGAGTTGGACGAGCCGGTCAGGCCATGCAGGACCAGCACCAACGGGGTGGTTGCCTCATGGGGCCCGTGCCAGTCGAGGTCGAGAAAGTCGCCGTCTGCCAGCCACAGCCGTTCGCGCTGGCGTTCGATGTGGGTGGTTTTGCGCCACAGCGGTCCCCACAGCGTTTGCAGGTGCGGGTTGCCGAGGCCGAAGGCGGGGGAGAAGCGGTCGAGGGGCGGAGTCATGAAATTCTCGGTGCCGAATGGGCTTGCTCCAATCATTGTAGGAGCGAGCTTGCTCGCGAAAAACTCAAGATCACCGCGTTCCCCTGGTTTCCCGCGTCATCGTTAACGATCTTCGCGAGCAAGCTCGCTCCTACACGGTGCGTTGCCACAACGCGTAATACACCCGCCCGGATTTCTGCTCGCGGTGCAGGCGCCACGTGCCCGGCAGGCCGAGTGTGGACGGTGCGGTTTCGCTTTCAGTGTAGATCCAGGCATCCGGCGCCAACCACTGACGCTCTTCCAGCAGCGCACATACAGTCGGCAGCAGGTTCTGGTTGAACGGCGGATCAAGAAACACCACGTCAAACTCACGGGCTTCCTGGGTTTCCAGGTAGCGCAACGCGTCAGCCGTCTGCACTTGCCCTGTGGTGCAACGCAGCGTGCCCAGGTGTTCCTTGAGGCTGGCGACCGCCACATTGCTGGCATCCAGCGCCTGGCCCAGCGCCGCGCCACGGGACAGCGACTCCAGGAACAGCGCGCCGCTACCCGCGAACGGGTCCAGCACCTTGGCCCCGGCGATATACGGCGCGAGCCAGTTGAACAGGGTTTCACGCACGCGGTCTGGCGTCGGGCGCAGGCCCACGACATCAGGGAAGCTCAGCTTACGGCTGCCCCACTCTCCGCCGATGATGCGCAGTTGGCCCACACCGTTGTGAACGTTGTGGACAGGTTTTTTGGGACGGGATGGACGGGCCATTAATGCTCCGGAACCCCGAGCGGTTGCTCGGCGGGTTTATCAGTGGGGGGCGGTAGTGGCTTTTGCGCAATCGTCGGGCCGGCGGTCACGATGACCATCTTGTCGGCACTCAAATGTTTGTTCAAAGCAGCTTTGACCTGGTCAACGGTCAGCGCCTGGGATTGTTTCATGAAATCTTCCAGGTAGCTCAGCGGCAGGTTGTAGAAACCCATGGCGCCCAGCTGCCCGACGATATCGGCGTTGCTCGCGGTGGACAGCGGGAAGCTGCCGGCCAGTTCGCGCTTGGCGTCATCGAGTTCTTTCTGTGTCGGGCCGGTCTTGAGGTAGTCGGCGAGTACGTCCTGCACCAATCGCAGCGTGCCGGCGCTCATTTCGGCGCGGGTTTGCAGGTTGATCATGAACGGGCCGCGTACCTGCATCGGCGAGAAGCCGGAGTATACGCCGTAGGTCAGGCCGCGTTTCTCGCGCACTTCGCTCATCAAACGGGTGCCGAAGCCACCGCCGCCGAGAATCTGGTTACCCAGTGACAGCGCGGCGTAATCCGGGTCGGCACGGTCGATACCCAGTTGCGCCAGCAGCAGGGTTGTCTGCTTGGACGGGAACTCGATGTGCGTGGTGCCAGCCTTGGGCTCGACCGGTTGGGCGATTTTCGCCAGCGCCGGGCCTTTTGGCAGGGACGCGGAAACCTTGGCGGTCATGGCTTCGGCTTCGGCGCGGGTCAGATCGCCGACTACAGAAATCACTGCGTTGCCGGCGGCGTAGGCCTTGGCGTGGAAGTCCTTCAATTGCGCAAGAGTCACCTTCGGCACGCTCTCGGCGTTGCCTTCGCTCGGATGGGCGTAAGGGTGGTCGCCATAGAGCTGCTTGAACAGCTCGATGCTCGCCAGTTTGCCGGGGTTCTGTTTCTGGTATTCAAAGCCGGCCAGCAGCTGGTTCTTGATCCGCGCCAGAGAGTCTGCCGGGAAGGTCGGCTTGCCGATCACGTCGTCAAACAGTGACAGGGCGGCGTCACGCTTGTCGCTGGCGCTCAGGCTGCGCAGGGAAACCAGCGCCATGTCGCGGTAAGCGCCATTGCTGAAATCAGCACCCAGGCCGTCGAAACCGGCGGCAATCTGGCTGACGTCCTTGCCCGGCACGCCTTCGTTGAGCATTGCGTTGGTCAACAGCGCCAGGCCTGGTGTTGCGCCGTCCTGGCTGCTGCCGGCGGCGAACAGGATGCGCATGTCGAACATCGGCAGTTCATGGGCTTCGACGAACAGCACCTTGGCGCCTTCGGCGGTGGTCCAGGTTTGCACGTCGAGCTTGCGGTTGGTCGGCGCCTTGTCGTCCAGCTCGGCCAGGGATTGCAGCTTGTTGGCGGACTTGGCCTGCTCCAGCGCCTGGCTGGCGACGGATTCGCTGGGGCGCAGCAAGTACACCGCGCAGGCCGCAGCCAAAGTCACCACGATCAGGCCGGGCAGCACCAGGCGGTTGTTTTTACGTTCACTCATGAGCGGTCTCCTCAGGCAAGACATGGGCGACGCTGAGACGTTCGCGGGTGAAATAGGTGCGTGCAGCTTTCTGGATATCTTCGGCGGTGACGCTTTGCAGCTCGGCCAGCTCGGTGTCCATGAGTTTCCAGGACAGGCCCACCGTCTCCAGGGAGCCGATGGCAGTGGCCTGGCTGGTAATCGAGTCGCGCTGGTAAACCACGCCGGCGATGACCTGGGCGCGGATACGCTCCAGTTCTTCAGCGCTCGGTGGCTTGGCCTTCAGCTCATCCAGCAGGCGCCAAAGGCCGGCTTCAGCCTGGGCCACGGTCTTTTTCTTTTGCAGGTTCGGTGTGGCAGTCAGGGTGAACAGGCTGTCACCGCGGGTGTAGGCGTCGTAGCTCGACGAGCCGCCGGACACCAGCTCTTCGCCGCGCTCCAGTTGTGTCGAGATGCGCGCGCTATAGCCGCCGTCCAGCAGGGCCGAGATCAGGCGCAGGGCGTTGACCGAGCGTTTGTCTTCAGCGGTGGCCAGGCTCGGCACGTTGAAACCAAGGATCACGCTCGGCAGTTTGGTCTGTACATGCATAGTCAGCAGGCGTTCACCGGGCTCGGCCAGCTCCAGCGGGATTTTCGCCGGGGGGACGTCGCGTTTGGGGATCGGGCCGAAATAGCGCTGGGCCAGGGTTTTGACTTCATCCGGGGTTACGTCGCCCACCACTACCAGGGTGGCGTTGTTCGGCACGTACCAGGATTGGTACCAGTGGCGCAGCTCTTCAACCTTCATGCGGTCCAGGTCGGCCATCCAGCCGATGGTCGGCGTGTGGTAGCCGCTGGCCGGGTAGGCCATGGCCTTGAAGCGCTCATAGGCCTTGGACATCGGGTTGTCGTCGGTGCGCATCCGGCGCTCTTCCTTGATCACCTCGATCTCGCGGCTGAACTCGTCGGCCGGCAGGCGCAGGCTGGCCATGCGGTCGGCTTCCAGCTCGAAGGCGACACCCAGGCGGTCACGGGCGAGCACTTGGTAGTAAGCGGTGTAGTCGTCGCTGGTGAAGGCGTTTTCTTCGGCACCCAGGTCACGCAGGATCAACGAAGCCTCGCCGGGGCCGACCTTGGCGCTGCCCTTGAACATCATGTGTTCCAGGGCGTGGGACAAACCGGTCTGGCCCGGGGTTTCATAGCTGGAGCCCACCTTGTACCAGACCTGGGAAACCACCACCGGGGCGCGATGGTCTTCGCGCACGACGACCTTGAGGCCGTTGTCCAGGGTGAATTCATGGGTGGGTTGTGGGTCGGCAGCCAAAGCTGAAAGGGGCAGACAAACTGTGCTGAGCAGCAGGCCTGCGGCGCGGCGGGCTAGAGCATTCATTCGTTTTTAAACCTGTTGGGCTGCCCGCTTGGTCTTAGCGTCGGCGGGCGAGGAGGTGCTAGGATACTGGTCCGACCTAGGGACGGCCACTATGGCTGTCTTGTTAAGGCTCTATTTAGGCCTTACAAAATGTTGCGCATGAACGAGCTGGCTAAAAAACAGTCTGTTACGCATCGAATTTTATTTACCGGCACGCCCCCTGGCGCGTCGCTACCTTGAGATAGCCGTCTCCATGTTTGGTTCCAACGACGACAAGAAGACCCCAGCTGCGGCTGGCGAGAAAAAAGGCCTGTTCGGATGGCTGCGCAAAAAGCCGCAGGAAACCGTCGTCGAACAGCCGCAGGTTCAAGCTGAACCGATCCCCGAATCCATAGTAGAAGCCGAACCGGTTGCCGAAACACCGGCCCCGGTGGTGTTGCCGATGGCCGAGCCGGTGTTGCAGCCGGTGGTTGAGCCAGAACCTGCGCCAGAGCCAGAGCACAAGCCATGGCTGGTGTTGCCGGTGGCAGAAGAGCCTGTAGCACTGGTTGAAGACGAGCTGGCCGAGCATGTGGCTCCGCCGATTCCGGCCCTCGTGGAGCCTGCGCCCGTTGTGGTCCAAGCGCCGCCAGTGGTTGAGGTGCTTGCACCGGTGGTCGCCAAACCTGTTCCGGTCGCCGTCGCCGCGCCAGCAGTCATCGAAGAGCCTGCTGTTCCTGCCGAAACCGGCAAGACCGGTTTCTTTGCCCGCCTCAAGCAAGGCCTGAGCAAGACCAGCGCCAGCATCGGCGAAGGCATGGCCAGCCTGTTCCTCGGCAAAAAGACCATCGATGACGAGCTGCTGGAGGACATCGAAACCCGCCTGCTGACCGCCGACGTGGGCGTCGAAGCCACCGCCGTGATCATCCAGAGCCTGACCCAGAAGGTCGCGCGCAAGCAACTGACCGACGCCGATGCGCTCTACAAGTCGCTGCAGGCCGAGCTGGCCAACATGCTCAAGCCGGTGGAAGCGCCGCTGATCATCAATACGCAGAAAAAGCCGTTTGTGATCCTGGTGGTTGGCGTCAACGGCGCCGGCAAGACCACCACCATCGGCAAGCTGGCGAAGAAGCTGCAACTGGAAGGCAAGAAAGTCATGCTCGCCGCCGGTGACACCTTCCGTGCCGCCGCCGTGGAGCAATTGCAGGTCTGGGGCGAGCGCAACAAGATCCCGGTCATCGCCCAGCACACCGGCGCCGATTCGGCCTCGGTGATCTTCGATGCGGTGCAGGCCGCCAAGGCGCGCAACATTGATGTGCTGATCGCCGATACCGCCGGTCGCCTGCACACCAAAGACAACCTGATGGAAGAGCTGAAGAAAGTTCGCCGCGTGATCGGCAAGCTCGATGCCGACGCGCCCCACGAGGTATTGCTGGTGCTGGACGCCGGTACCGGCCAGAACGCCATCAGCCAGGCCAAACAATTCCACCAGACGGTCCAACTGACCGGCCTGGCATTGACTAAGCTCGACGGCACGGCCAAGGGCGGTGTGATCTTCGCCCTGGCGAAGCAGTTCGGGTTGCCGATTCGTTACATCGGCGTCGGTGAAGGCATCGACGACCTGCGCACTTTTGAAGCCGAACCCTTTGTACAGGCACTGTTTGCCGAGCGGGAGCGTTCATGATTCGTTTCGAACAGGTCGGTAAACGCTACGCCAACGGGCATGTCGGCTTGCATGAGCTGAGTTTCCGGGTGCGTCGCGGCGAATTCTTGTTTGTGACCGGCCATTCGGGTGCCGGTAAAAGTACCTTGTTGCGCCTGCTGCTGGCCATGGAACGCCCAACCACCGGCAAACTGCTGCTGGCGGGCCAGGACCTGGCAACCATCAGCAACGCACAGATTCCATTCCTGCGTCGCCAGATCGGCGTGGTGTTCCAGAACCACCAGTTGCTGTTCGATCGCACGGTGTTCAACAACATCGCCTTGCCGTTGCAGATTCTCGGTCTGTCCAAGGCCGAAATCGTCAAGCGCGTGGATTCGGCCCTGGAGCGCGTGGCGCTGTCGGACAAGACCGACCTGTACCCAGGCGACCTGTCCACCGGCCAGCAACAGCGCGTCGGCATCGCCCGCGCCATCGTCCATCGCCCGGCCTTGCTGCTGGCGGACGAACCCACCGGTAACCTCGACCCGCGCCTGGCCGCAGAAATCATGGGCGTGTTCGAAGACATCAACCGCCTGGGCACCAGCGTGCTGATCGCCAGTCACGACCTGGCGCTGATCGCCCGCATGCGCCACCGCATGCTGACCCTGCAACGCGGCCGCCTGATCGGTGACGGGGAGGCTGGGGTATGAGTGCAACACGCAGCCCGAAGGTTTCCGAGCGCGTCGCGCCAAAGGCGGCCGACCCGCAGCCACAGAAGAAAAAACGCGACGAAGACGATGGCCCGGATTTCGGCACCCTGGTGCATGCCTGGATCGAAAGCCACCGTGCCAGCCTGGTAGACAGCCTGCGCCGCCTCGGCAAGCAGCCGATCGGCAGCTTTTTTACCTGCCTGGTCATGGCCGTGGCCTTGAGCCTGCCCATGGGCTTGTCATTGCTGCTGAACAATGTCGAGCGCCTTGGCGGTTCGTGGCAGCGGGCGGCGCAGATTTCCCTGTACCTGAACCTGGATGCCAGCGCCCAGGACGGTGAGTCCCTGCGCGACCAGATCAAGGGCATTCCGGGTGTGGCCGAGGCTGAGTACATCAGCCGCGATCAAGCCCTGGAAGAGTTCCAGCAACAGTCCGGCCTGGGCGAGGCGCTCAAGGAGTTGCCGCAAAACCCGCTGCCGGGCGTGGTGCTGGTCACCCCGAACGAGGTCGACAAGACCACCCTGGAAGCCCTGCGACAAAAACTCGCAGAGCTGCCGAAGGTCCAACAGGCACAACTTGATCTAGTCTGGGTAGAGCGGTTGGCCGCGATTCTCAAGCTGGGCGACCGGTTTGTGTTCGGCCTGACGGTGTTGCTGGTGTCTGCATTACTTTTGGTGATAGGCAATACCATTCGTCTTCATATTGAAAACCGCCGCACCGAGATAGAAGTGATTAAACTCGTCGGCGGCACGGACAGCTATGTGCGTCGGCCTTTTCTGTACATGGGCGCGCTTTATGGCTTCGGTGCGGGAATTTTGTCCTGGGGCGTACTGGCTTTTGGCCTGAACTGGCTGAACGATGCGGTGGTGGGGCTTGCCGGTTTGTACGGCAGCGATTTTGCCCTGGCCGGCGTGCCGGCAGCCGATGGTCTGTCATTGTTGCTTGGGGCAGTGCTCTTGGGGTATATCGGTGCTTGGATTGCGGTCGCACGGCATTTACGTGAGCTGGCACCGAAGTAGTTAATGTCAGGGTAATGTGGTTTCGTTTGTATTGACCGTATCAGTGGTTTAGGGAACTTGTCCTACGGTTCCCGGTCAATTTTCGCAGTGCTGAACTGCACGAGTTATGTGAGTCGGAGGTTTTTTCGTATGACCACTTCTTTGCAACCTGCTTATGCTCTGGTCCCGGGTGCGAACCTGGAGGCCTATGTGCACACGGTCAACAGCATTCCATTGCTGACGCCCGAGCAGGAGCGTGAACTGGCCGAGAGTCTCTACTATGAGCAGGATTTGGGGGCGGCTCGGCAGATGGTGCTCGCCCACCTGCGTTTTGTCGTACATATCGCCCGTAGCTATAGCGGCTACGGCCTGGCCCAGGCTGACCTGATTCAGGAAGGCAACGTTGGCCTCATGAAAGCCGTGAAGCGCTTCAACCCGGAAATGGGTGTGCGCCTGGTGTCGTTTGCTGTGCACTGGATCAAGGCGGAAATTCACGAATTCATCCTGCGCAACTGGCGCATCGTGAAAGTCGCGACCACCAAGGCCCAGCGCAAACTGTTCTTCAACCTGCGCAGCCAGAAGAAACGCCTGGCGTGGCTGAACAACGAAGAAGTGCATCGCGTGGCCGAAAGCCTCGGCGTAGAGCCACGTGAAGTGCGCGAGATGGAAAGTCGCCTGACCGGCCATGACATGGCCTTCGACCCGGCCGCCGAAGCGGACGACGACAGCGCCTTCCAATCGCCGGCCAACTATCTGGAAGACCACCGGTACGACCCGGCGCGTCAGCTGGAAGATGCCGACTGGAGCGACAACTCCAATCACAACCTGCACGAAGCGCTGGAAGTGCTGGACGACCGCAGCCGTGACATTCTCTACCAGCGCTGGTTGGCAGAAGAAAAAGCCACGCTGCACGACCTGGCGCAGAAGTACAACGTGTCGGCCGAGCGGATTCGTCAGCTCGAGAAGAGTGCGATGAACAAGCTGAAACTGTCGATCGCCGCCTGACACAGGTAGCTAGGACAGCGCGATCGAAATGTGGGAGCGGGCTTGCTCGCGAAAGCGGTGGATCAGTCACCTAAGGTATTGACTGGCACACCGCTTTCGCGAGCAAGCCCGCTCCCACAGTTGTTTTGTGGGGTGTCAGTCAGCCCAAGGCGCCTTGCGCGAGTTGTTCAGCTCATTCAAATAGCTGTCGCCACCCAACTGACTCATCTGCTGCCGAATCCACGCCGCCCGTCGCGCGACATACGACGTTGGATGGCTGGCACTCCACACCCGCGGGTTAGGCAACACCGCCGCCAGGTAGCTGGCCTGCTGGCGGGTCAGCGCCTTGGCGCTCACGCCAAAGTGATGCCGCGCCGCCGCTTCGGCGCCGAACACGCCTTCATCCCATTCCACGCTGTTGAGGTACACCTCAAGAATTCGCTGCTTGGGCCAGAGAATCTCGATCAGCCCGGTAAACCAGGCTTCCAGGCCCTTGCGGAAATAGCTGCGGCCGGTCCATAAAAACAGGTTCTTCGATACCTGCTGGCTCAAGGTGCTGGCGCCACGAATCGAACCGCCGCGCTCGTTATGCTGCAATGCCGCCTGGATCGCGCCGAAATCAAAACCCCAATGTTGCGGGAAGCGCTGGTCTTCGCCGGCCATCACCGCCACTTTAAGTTCGTCGGAGATCTGATCCCACGGCACCCACGTGCGCTGTACGTCAATCGGCTCGCCGTCGACCCAGGACTCGACCTTGCGCTCAACCATCAACGCAGTGCCCGGTGGCGGCACGAAACGGAACAGCAGCACCAGCAGCACGCTGCCGATGGCAAACCACTTGAGGGCTTTGAGAAAACGCTTGAAGAGGAGACGCAGCATAGAGATGGCTTGGCCGAACCCGTTGAGCGGGCCATTATACAGACCCTGCCCCCTGAGTCTGACTGGAGTTCCTCATGTTGCGTGGCTTTCTGATGCTGGCTGCCTTTTTCGGTTTCACCGGCGTCGCCCTGGGTGCGTTTGCCGCCCACGGCCTGAAAAACCGCCTGAGCGCCGAGTACCTGGCGATTTTCCACACCGGCGTGACCTACCAGTTGGTGCACACCCTGGCGCTGTTCGGCGTGGCACTGTTGGCGGCGCACATCCCGGGCAGGCTGGTGACGTGGGCGGGTGTCTCTTTTGCCGTGGGCATCCTGCTGTTCTCCGGCAGCCTGTATGTGCTGACCATGACCGGCATCAGCAAGCTCGGCATCATCACCCCGTTTGGTGGCCTGGCGTTCCTGCTGGGCTGGTTCTTCCTCGGTTTGGCGGCGTGGCGTCTACAGGCTGCCTGACCAAGGGGCTTGGGCCAGCAACGCCAATCACGCTAGAATGCTGGCCCCTAAAAACGATGGCGGCCCGTGGCATGCGCATTCAGTTGAACGGCGAACCCTTTGAACTGCCCGACGGTGAAACCGTTGCGGCCCTGCTGACCCGTCTGGACTTGACCGGACGCCGCGTCGCAGTGGAGCTCAACCAGGATATCGTCCCGCGTAGCCAGCACGTCGAGACCGCGCTCACCGAGGGTGACCAGGTCGAAGTGGTCCACGCCATCGGCGGCGGCTAGCCGTCCGGCGCTCCAGGGCGCCAACCCGCATTCTGCAGAACCTCACCCCAACTCGAGGATTTCCCATGAGCATCGTTCGTAGCGACAAGCCTTTCGTCCTGGCCGGTCGTACCTTCCAGTCGCGTCTGCTGGTCGGCACCGGCAAGTACCGCGACATGGAAGAAACCCGCCTGGCCATCGAAGCCTCGGGCGCCGAGATCGTTACTTTCGCCGTGCGCCGCACCAACCTCGGCCAGATCGAGGGCGAGCCGAACCTGCTCGAAGTGCTGTCGCCGGATCGCTACACCTTCCTGCCGAACACCGCCGGTTGCTACGACGCCATCGAAGCCGTGCGCACCTGCCGCCTGGCCCGTGAGCTGCTCGACGGCCACAACCTGGTGAAGCTGGAAGTGCTGGCCGACCAGAAAACCCTGTTCCCCAACGTGATCGAAACCCTCAAGGCTGCCGAAACCCTGGTCAAGGAAGGCTTCGACGTGATGGTCTACACCAGTGATGACCCGATCATTGCCCGTCAATTGGCGGAAATCGGCTGCATCGCGGTGATGCCGCTGGCCGGCCTGATCGGTTCCGGCCTGGGTATCTGCAATCCGTACAACCTGCAGATCATCCTTGAAGAAGCCAAGATCCCGGTGCTGGTGGATGCGGGCGTGGGCACTGCCTCCGACGCCACCATCGCCATGGAACTGGGTTGCGATGCGGTGCTGATGAACTCGGCCATCGCCCATGCCCAGCAGCCGATCATGATGGCCGAAGCCATGCAACACGCAATCGTCGCCGGCCGCCTGGCGTACCTCGCCGGGCGCATGCCGAAAAAACTTTACGCCAGCGCCTCCTCGCCGCTGGATGGTCTGATCAAGTAAGAGCCATTGATGACTGAATCAAACGAAACGCCGAACACCCTGGAAGAAGGCGACGAGTCCAAGCACCGCCGCATCAAGAGTTTTGTGATGCGCGCCGGTCGCATGACCGAGGGCCAGCAAAAGGGCCTGGAGCAGGGCACGCCGCTGTTCGTCCTGCCGCTGGCAGACGCGCCGGTGGATTACGACCAGGTGTTTGGCCGCTCGGCACCACGCTCCCTGGAGATTGGCTTCGGCATGGGCCATTCCCTGCTGGAAATGGCCGCGGCTTCGCCGGAGCAGGATTTTATCGGGGTTGAAGTACACCGTCCGGGTGTTGGCGCGCTGCTGAACGGCGTGCTGACTCAGGGCCTGACCAACCTGCGGGTCTACGACTGCGACGCGATCGAAGTGCTCAACCGCTGCATCGCCGACAACAGCCTCGACCGCCTGATGCTGTTCTTCCCGGACCCCTGGCACAAGAGCCGCCACCACAAGCGCCGCATCGTCCAGGCTTCCTTCGCGGAACTGGTGCGCAGCAAGCTGAAAGTGGGCGGCATCCTGCACATGGCCACCGACTGGGAACCGTATGCCGAGTACATGCTGGAAGTGATGAACGTCGCCCCTGGCTACCGCAACCTGGCGGAAGACGGCAAATGCGTCCCGCGCCCGGCCGAGCGGCCGATCACCAAGTTTGAACGTCGCGGCGAGCGACTCGGGCATGGGGTTTGGGATTTGAAGTTCGAGAAAGTGGACTGATAAGTCCCAGGCTTGAAATGCAGTAAAAAATGTGGGAGCGGGCTTGCTCGCGAATGCGGTAGATCAGTCGACATTTACGCTGACTGACACACCGCATTCGCGAGCAAGCCCGCTCCCACATTTGTTTTGTGCCGCGCTTAAGGTCAGCGGCGATCCGCCACCACCCCAATCAACACCAGCACCACCAACAACACCGGCGCCAGGCTGTAGTTGTTGAACTGGCTCAACCCACGAACAATCCACGGCGTGGCATAGATCAGTGCTGCACCGCTGCCGATCATGCACACCAGCGCCATCAGCGGCACGCGCAGCGCACCCGCGATGCTGCCCAGCCGTGCTTCGACCCAGCCCTTGATGTCGGCGCCAAACAGCACCAGCAGGCAGCCTACCAACGCCAGGGAGATTTCCGACAGGTTGCTACGGCTCCAGCGGGATACGGTGGCGAGCAGGTCGAGTACCAGATCCATTTGATTTCCTTAAGAGCAATCAGCTCAAAAACTTCTGCAGCAGGTCATTGAGAAAGAGTTGCCCGCGGTCGGTGGCCGCCAGGCGTGACGGTTCGACCTGCATCAGGCCACTTTGTTCTGCCTCGCGGCGAGCTTCATCGAGGCTGGCCAGTTCGAGGCCGGTACGCTCGGCGTAAAGCCTGGCTTCGACGCCGTCGGTGAGGCGCAGGGCGTTCATCAGGAACTCGAACGGTAACTCTTCGTTGGTCAGTTCTTTCGCGCCGGCCTGGTAGTTTTTCGCCGGGTTGAGGTAGTCCTTCGGCGCCCGGGTTTTCCAGGTGCGCACGATGCGCCCATCCGGATGGCTGAGCTTGCCGTGGGCACCGGCGCCGATGCCGATAAAATCGCCAAAGCTCCAGTAGTTCAGGTTATGCCGCGCCGGCCGGCCCGGTTGGGCGTAGGCCGAGACTTCGTACTGGGCGTAACCGTGTTCGGCGAGCAGCGCCTGGCCGGCTTCCTGGATGTCCCACAGGGTGTCGTCTTCCGGCAGCACGGGCGGCTGGTTCCAGAACACGGTGTTGGGTTCCAGGGTCAGTTGATACCAGGACAGATGCGTGGGCTTGAGGGCAATGGCCTGGCGCAGGTCGCCCAGGGCGTCCTCCAGGGACTGATCGGGCAAACCGTGCATCAAGTCCAGGTTGAAGTTGTCGAACCCGGCCTGGCGCGCCATGCCGGCGGCACGCACGGCTTCGTCACCGTTGTGGATGCGGCCCAGGGCTTCGAGTTTTTCCTGCTGGAAACTCTGGATGCCAATCGACAGCCGATTGATCCCCAGCTTGCGGTACGCCACGAACTTCTCTTGCTCGAAGGTACCGGGGTTGGCTTCCAGGGTGATCTCGATATCGCCGGCAAACGGGATGCGCGCTTCCACGCCCTTGAGCAACCGGCCCAGGGCAACGGCGCTGAACAGGCTTGGGGTGCCGCCGCCGAAAAAGATCGAACTCAGCTCACGGCCATACACCGCGTGCAGGTCCTGATCGAGGTCGGCCAGCAACGCGTCGACGTACTCTTCCTCTGGCAGCACCTTGCTGGCGGTGTGGGAGTTGAAGTCGCAATAGGGGCATTTGCGCACGCACCACGGGATGTGGATATACAGCGCCAGGGGCGGCAGGTGAGGCAGGGCCGCCCGAGGTGTTTGCGCGCCACCGAGAATCAGTGGCTGCGCGGAGGTGTTCTGGGTCATTTCAGGCCCAGGCGCTGGCGCAGCAAATCCATTGCGCGGGCGCGGTGGCTGATCTGGTTCTTGTCGGCCGGGCTCAATTCGGCGCTGGAGACATTGCGCTCCGGCACCCAGAACAACGGGTCGTAGCCAAACCCGTGCTCGCCGCTGGCCGCATGCAGGATGCGACCGTGCCACAAGCCTTCGCAGAGGATCGGCAATGGATCATCGGCGTGACGCACCAGGGCCAGCACGCAGACGAACTGCGCGCCGCGCATCGCGTCGGGCACGTCCTTGAGGGCGTCCAGCAGCTTGGCGTTGTTGGCCGCATCGCCTTTACCGTCGGCGTAACGTGCCGAGTAGATGCCAGGCGCGCCGCCCAGGAAGTCCACGGCCAGGCCCGAATCGTCAGCCAGTGCCGGCAGGCCGGAAATACGCGCGGCGTTGCGGGCCTTGAGGATGGCGTTCTCGACAAACGACAGGCCGGTCTCTTCCGGCTCTACCTGGCTGAACTCGCCAATCGAGCGCAGTTGCACCGAGTCGCCGAGCATGGCCTGGAGTTCTTTGAGCTTGCCGGCGTTATGGCTGGCCAGTACGAGTTGAGTAAGGTTCATCATTGCGCCGGAAACAGTTCCTGGTTGAAACTGAAACCGTGGGCTTTGCCACCGGTTTCAACGTTGATGGTGAAAATCTTGGTTTCCTGCTGCGGCACCGGGTACTGGGCGACGTAAAGCGTAGAACCTTTCTGGGTGATTTTCTTGAACGTCAGCATCTCGCTCTTGCCGCCCAGATCCTTGATTGTGCCGGTAACGGTGGCGTCTATCGATTCGACGCCCTTGTTTACGAACACATTGATCATGCCCAGCTCTTTGCTGCGTACGATCCCGGCTTCCTGAGCCATTTCCGGCGTCAGGAAGCTGGTGGTCAGGGTGTTGTAGTGCACCGTGATATCGCCGAATTCTTTCTGACGATTACCATCGATAACATCCGCCGCCATAGCGCTGACGCTCAGGCACGCGGTGAGTAGAAAAACAGCCAGGCGACTCATGATCGTCCTCCTTGAAAATGGTTAGACGGCAATCTGGTGGTCCGTCAGGCCCGGGCTGCTGACCCGGTAGATCCCGATCTCACCCAGCAGGTTGGGCCATAGCTTACTCGCCCAGCCGTGACGATGCTGTTGATCGACGGCAAGGCGGTTGATGACTTTGGCTTCGCGCTCGCCACACAGCGCTTCGAAGTCTTCAAAGGTGCAGAAGTGGATGTTGGGCGTGTTGTACCAGGTGTACGGCAGGAAGTCCGACACCGGCATGCGGCCCTTGGTGGCCAGGTACCAGCGGCAACGCCAGTGGCCGAAATTGGGGAAGGTGATAATGCACTGGCGGCCGACGCGCAACATTTCGTCGAGGATCCGGTCCGGGTAGTGCACGGCTTGCAGCGCCTGGGTCATGACCACGATGTCGAAGCTGTTGCTGGCAAAGTTGCCGAGGCCCTTGTCCAGGTCCTGCTCGATCACGTTGATGCCCTTGGCCACGCACTGGGCGATGTTGTCCGGGTCGTTTTCCAGGCCATAGCCGGTGACTTGCTTGTTGTCGCGCAGCCAGCTCAGCAGTTCGCCATCGCCGCAACCCAAGTCGAGCACGCGGCTGCCGGCGGGGATCCAGTCTTGGATGATTTCCAGGTCGGCTCTCATGGCGTTCTCACAGTGCTATTCGGTTCATGTAATTGCTAAAAGCCTGCAAGTAACGCGGGATCGGGATCAGGAAGGCGTCGTGGCCTTGCGGTGCGTCGATCTCCAGGTAGCAGACGTCTTTCTTGGCGGCCATCAGCGCATCCACCAATTCCCGCGAGCGGGCCGGGGAGAAGCGCCAGTCGGTGGTGAACGACATCACGCAGAACTTGGCGGTGGCCGCCTCGAAGGTGCGCGCCAGGTCATCGTCGAAATTCGCCGCCGGGTCGAAGTAGTCCAGGGCCTTGGTCATCAGCAGGTAGGTGTTGGCGTCGAAACGCCCGGAA
This sequence comes from Pseudomonas sp. I8001, assembly GCF_013385345.1. NCBI lineage: Bacteria > Pseudomonadati > Pseudomonadota > Gammaproteobacteria > Pseudomonadales > Pseudomonadaceae > Pseudomonas > Pseudomonas sp. I8001. The sequence goes on along the minus strand of NZ_JACAQC010000007.1, from coordinate 249,892 downwards.
AACTCCTCGCCTTGATAACGCAGGTAGCTCTCGACCTGGAATTCGACGCTATGGAAGTCGTAGTTGAGCTTTTCGCTTTTGAGGCCACGGCCGAATTTCTCGCCCATGGAGTCATCCGACAGGTAAGTGATGTGCCCGACCATGCGCGCGAGCATCAGCCCGCGCTTGGGGATCACGCCCGCTTCCTGGAACGAACCGCCGTGGAACTCGGGGTCGGTGAGGATCGCCTGGCGCGCCACTTCGTTGAAGGCGATGTTCTGCGCCGACAGCTTGGGGGCCGAGGCGATGGCCAGGCAATGGCGCACGCGGTCCGGGTAGGTGATGGTCCATTGCAGGGCCTGCATGCCGCCCAGGCTGCCGCCGATCACGGCGGCCCATTGGGCGATGCCCAGAACGTCGGCCAGGCGCGCCTGGCTGTGCACCCAGTCTTCCACGGTCAGCACCGGGAAATCGGCGCCAAACGGCTTGCCGGTTTCCGGGTTGAGGCTGCTGGGGCCGGTGGAGCCGTTGCAGCCGCCGAGGTTGTTCAGGCTGACCACGAAGAACTTGTTGGTGTCGATGGGCTTGCCGGGGCCGATGCAGCTGTCCCACCAGCCGGGCTTGCGCTCGTCCATGCTGTGGAAACCCGCAGCGTGGTGGTGGCCGGACAGAGCGTGGCAGATCAGCACGGCATTGCTGGCCGTGGCGTTCAGTTGGCCGTAGGTTTCATAGATCAGGTCGTAGGCGGGCAGCGAACGGCCGCAGGCCAGGGCCAGCGGTTCGCTGAAGTGCGCCACTTGGGGCACGACCAGTCCAACAGAATCGGGGGGGAAGGCAGTTGGCATCGACCCTGCTCTCGTTTAAATGAGGCGTAAGTCTAAAGACCGCTGCACCCAGCGGCAAGCAAAGGCCTGCGGCTGGTGTTTTTAAGGCTTTTTGTGGCGAGGGAGCTTGCTCCCGCTGGAGCGCGAAGCGGTCCCGGTCCGGTTGCCGCGATTTCGCAGATGCAACGCGGTCGGCCGTTTTGGGGCTGCTGCGCAGCCCAGCGGGAGCAAGCTCCCTCGCCACATTGTTGTCAGATCAGACCGAACAGTTCTTTGGGCATGAATGCGTAGAACGCCAAACGTGGAATCACCCAGCTTTGCAGCAGCTGGATCGCGATAAACGCGAAGATCGGCGAGATATCCAGGCCACCCAGGTTAGGTACCAGGCGACGGAACGGTGCCAGCACCGGCTCAGTGATCTGTGCCACCAGTTCGGCACCCGGGCTGCGGCTGCCCGGAGCGACCCAGGACAGGATCACGCTGATGATCATCGACCAGAAAATGATCTTCAGGAACAGCGAGAAGATCCCGATCAAGGCCCACGGCAGCAACAGCAGTGTGGTGGCCTGATAGCCATTGAGCAGCAGGATGACCGCGAACAGCAGGATCTGCAGCAGCAGCGCCAATACCAGCGACGACATGTCCAGGCCGAACAGGCTCGGGATCACCCGGCGCAGAGGCTTGAGCAGCGGCTGCGTGGCCTTTACCACGAACTGGCACAGCGGGTTGTAGAAGTTCGCCCGCACCAGTTGCAGGATAAAACGCATCAGCACGATCAGCAGGTACAGGCTGCCCAGGGTCTGGATGATGAAAATGGCAGCGTCATTGATTCCGAGCATGTTTGATTCCTATGTGGGGGACGACTATTTGCCCAGCTGCTCGGCCATTTCGGCCGAACGATGTGCTGCGGCACCCAGTGCTTTTTCCACCAGGGCTTCAAAGCCCCCGGCCTGGAATGATTCGATTGCCGCCTGGGTCGTGCCGCCCGGCGAGGTCACGCGACGGCGCAACTCGGCCGCGTCAACATCGCTGGTCACGGCCATCTGCGCGGCGCCCAGTGCGGTCTGCTCGGCCAGTTGCTCGGCGACTTCCTGCGGCAGGCCGAGTTTCACGCCAGCGGCGGTCATGGCCTCGATCAGCAGGAAGAAATACGCCGGGCCACTGCCGGAGACGGCGGTGACGGCGTCCAGTTGCTGCTCTTGTTCCAGCCACACGGCGAGACCTACGGCGGACAGCAGCTCTTGTGCCTGGTCGCGCTGTTGGGCAGTGACTTCGGATGTGGCGTACAAGCCGCTCACACCCTTGCGCAGCAGCGCGGGGGTGTTGGGCATGCAGCGCACAATCGGCTGGGCGCCGAGCCAGTTGTTCATGCTGGCACAGGTGATGCCGGCGGCGATGGACACCACCAGTTGATGGGGCTTGAGGCTAGGCCGCAGGCTTTCGCACACGGCTTTCATGGCCTGCGGCTTGACCGCCAGTACCACCACGTCAACGCCTTCGATCGCTTGTGCGTTGTCGGCGAAGGTTTCGATGCCGTGCTCGGCGCTGACGCGGGCGCGGGTGTCGGCGCCCGGGTCGCTGGCGCGAATCTGTTGTGCTTCCAGGCCCTTGGCCCGCAGGCCGCCGATCAGGCTGGCCGCCATGTTGCCGGCGCCGATAAAGGCAATACGCGTGTTGCTCATGACAGGTCCTTACTCAGATGGAAGTCAGCCATTTCACGGCTGGCCATAGTCGCGGGCACCAAACAGGGCGGTACCGATCCGCACCCAGGTGGCCCCTTGGGCGATGGCCGACTCAAGGTCATGGCTCATGCCCATGGAAAGTGTGTCGAGCCCCAGGTCGAGGCTCGCTTGCAGGTCGCGCACGGTGGCGAAGGCTGCGTCTTGCTCTGCACGGTCGTCAGTCGGCTCGGGAATCGCCATCAGGCCGCGCAGCTTCAGGCGCGGCAGGGCGCTGATGGCTTCGGCCAGGGCGGGCAGGTCGGCGGGTGTACAGCCGGACTTGCTGGCTTCGCCACTGACATTGACCTGGATGCAGATATTCAGCGGCGGCAGGTCAGACGGGCGTTGTTCGGACAGGCGTTGTGCGATTTTCAGGCGGTCCACGGAATGCACCCAGGCGAAGTTCTCGGCGATCGCACGAGTCTTGTTCGATTGAATGGGGCCGATGAAGTGCCAACTCAAGGGCAGGTCGGTTAATTCGGCCTGTTTGCCCAGGGCTTCCTGCAGATAGTTCTCGCCAAAGTCACGCATCCCGGCGGCATAGGCTTCGCGCACGGCCTGTGCGGGTTTGGTCTTGCTCACGGCCAGCAGGTGCACGCTGCCTGCGTCGCGCTGCGCGGCCTCGGCGGCTGCCCGGATCCGCTCGGAAACCAGGCCGATGTTGTCTGCTATGGTCGACATTCAAGTTGCGCCCGTGGATATGGAGTCCGCGGCATTCTACTGGAAATGGAAAGCCCTATGGATATCACTGAACTGCTGGCCGCCGGCGTACGCCTGCGGGCCTCCGACCTGCATCTGTCGGCGGGGTTGGCGCCGATGCTGCGAGTGGATGGCGAGGTCTGGCCACTCGATTGGCCTGTACTTGCGCCGGTGCAAGTGGCGGCGTTGCTCAGCCCTTTGCTGAACAATCACCAGCAAAAGGATTTCGAAACATCTCTTGAAACGGATTTTGCCTTCGAGTTGCCCGAGGTGGCGCGGTTTCGGGTGAATGTGTTCCAGCAGCACCGGGGCATGGGCGCGGTGTTTCGTACCATCCCCTCAACCGTGCAGAGCCTGGAACACCTGGGGTTGGGCGAGGTGTTCCGGCGCATCGCAGACTTGCCCCGGGGGCTGGTGCTGGTCACCGGGCCGACCGGTTCCGGCAAGTCCACCACCCTGGCAGCGATGATCGACTACCTCAACACCCATCGTCGCCAGCACATCCTCACCCTTGAAGACCCGATCGAGTTTATCCACCACCCGAAAAATGCCCTGATCAACCAGCGACAGGTGCATCGCGATACCCACAGTTTCTCGGCGGCCCTGCGTTCGGCATTGCGGGAGGACCCGGATGTGATCCTGGTTGGCGAATTGCGAGACCTGGAAACCATTCGGCTCGCGCTGACGGCGGCGGAAACCGGGCACCTGGTGTTTGGCACGTTGCACACCACGTCGGCGGCTAAAACCGTGGACCGGGTGGTGGATGTGTTTCCGGCGGGGGAAAAGACCATGGTCCGCTCGATGCTCTCGGAGTCATTGCAGGCGGTGGTGTCCCAGGTGCTGGTGAAGAAGGTCGGCGGCGGGCGGGTGGCGGCTCACGAAATCATGCTCGGCACACCGGCGATTCGTAATTTGATCCGCGAGGACAAGGTGGCGCAGATGTATTCGGCGATCCAGACGGGTGGGGCGCTGGGGATGACGACGCTGGACATGAGTTTGAAGGCGTTGGTCAGCCAGGGGCTGATCAGCCGGGAACATGCCCGGGAGAAGGCGAGGGTGCCCGGGGATATTTAAGATCATGATCGTTCCCACGCTCTGCGTGGGAACGCAGCCCGTGACGCTCTGCGTCACAGGAGCGGACGCGGAGCGTCCAGTGAGGCATTCCCACGCAGAGCGTGGGAACGATCAATCAGCGCTGCACAATCCGCAGGTTGTTCTGTTCTTTAGGCAGGACACGCTTGGCAATCACGTAGTTCTTGTCCCAGAACGGCTTCTTCAGCGTATCGATGCTCACGGACTTGCCACGACGCGGTGCGTGGATGAAACGGTCGTTGCCCAGGTAGATGGCAACGTGGTTCACCTGGCGGCTCTTCAGTTTGAAGAACAGCAGGTCACCCGGTTTCAAATCCTTGCGCTCAACCTTCAGCCCGTGGCCGGCGGCCATGGCGTTGGAAGTGCGCGGCAAATCCACGGCTTTTACGTCGTTAAACGCATATTTCACCAAACCACTGCAGTCGAACCCTTTACTTGGGCTGCTGCCGCCCCAACGATAAGGAGTACCGAGCACGTTGACGGCACGGCTGAGGACGTTGCTGCTTTGCTTGGTGTTGACGGCCATCAGCCCTGGCGCTGCATTACCGTGGGCCTTGCTCAGTTGAGTCGGGCGCTTCACGGTCAGCTTTACCGATTTGGCGGAGCTGGTGGTGGCGTGAACTTTAGGGGTGAAACCGTTAACGTTCGGAAGTCGTTGCTCACGATTGGTGGCGTGGGCGGCCAGTGGCATTAATAGGCAAATGGTTAGCCATGTCTTGAAAAATGGTCGCATTAGGCGTGGCTCTTTTTGGTTTGCGCGCAACTTTATAACAGCTTTTTGTGTCGTGCTAAGGCCGTTTGTCGACTGAACCCTGGGGTCAAATTCAGGAAAACCGTGACGAATTGCCGCGATTGTCCTACACAAGTCAGGCGGTATAAGGCTTTGAGGGAAGCGAAGATACCATTTGCCGCATGTCGGGCGCCCGTAAAAAAGTCACAAAGAAACCAGAAATATTTATCTATCGAGGCTAAAGAGGTACTCCATGAACACCTATCGACAGGATGTTTCGCAACAAGACACCCACAGCAAGGTGATCGGCTACCTGCTTTGGATTTTCGGTTTTACCGGTGCTCACCGCTTTTATTACGGCAAGCCGGTGACCGGGACGATCTGGTTTTTCACCTTCGGTTTGTTCGGGATTGGCTGGTTGATCGACTTGTTCCTGATTCCGGCAATGGACCGCGAAGCGGACCTGCGATTTACCGCCGGGCCGATCGAGTACAACGTGGCCTGGATTCTGTTGGCGTTCCTGGGTGTGTTCGGTTTGCACCGCATGTATCAGGGCAAATGGATCAGCGGGATCATTTACCTGCTGACCGGGGGCTTGTTCCTGATCGGGGTGCTGTATGACTTCTGGACGCTGAATACGCAGATTTCGATCCGCAATGCCGAGCGCAACGGCGGCCGATAAGATTTGTGAAGATCCAAATGTGGGAGCGGGCTTGCTCGCGAATGCGATGTGTCAGTCGACATCTCTATTGACTGACCCACCGCTTTCGCGAGCAAGCCCGCTCCCACATTTACTGTGCCCACTCCGGATTGGATTTAAGCCTGGTAGCTGATCCGCCCATCCACCAGCGTGTACCGCACAGTCGCCGGCAGGCTATGGCCGATGAATGGGCAGTTTTCACCCTTGGACAGCCAGTGTTCCCCGGCAATCGTGGAGCTGGCCGGATCAAACAGCACCAGGTCCGCCGCCGAGCCCACCGCCAGCTTGCCCGCCGGCAGGCGCAGCGCCTCGGCAGGGCCCGCACTGAGACGCGCCAGCAGGGTCGGCAGGTCCAGCAAACCATCTTCCACCAACGTCATTGCCAGCGGCAGCAACAGCTCGACGCTGCTGATGCCTGGCTCCGTCGCGCCGAACGGCGCCAGCTTGGCATCCCGCTCGTGGGGTTGGTGATGGCTGGAAATCGCCGAAACCACCCCGGACTTCACCGCCGCCCGCAAACCGTCACGGTCAGCGCGGGTACGCAGTGGCGGCTGCACGTGATACAGGCTGGAGAAGTCGATCAGCGCCTCATCCGTCAGAATCAGCTGATACAGCGCCACATCCGCCGTCACCGGCAATCCGCGGGCTTGGGCCTGAGCGATCAGGGCCACGCCGCGAGCGCTGGTCAGCTGGCTGAAGTGCGCGCGTACGCCGCTTTGTTCCACCAGCAGCAGGTCGCGGGCCAGGGCCACGGTCTCGGCGGTTTCCGGGATGCCCGGCAGGCCGAGGAAGCTCGCGGTGGCGCCTTCGTGGGCCAGGCCGCCTTCGGCCAGGTCACGGTCCTGGGAGTGGAAAATCACGGTCAGGTCGAAAGTCGCCGCATATTCCAGCGCACGGCACAGGGTGCGGGTGCTGCGAAAGCTCTCCAGGCCGTTGCCGAAGGCCACGCAGCCTGCGTCGCGCAGGGCGATCAGCTCGGCCAGTTGTTCGCCGTCCAGGCCTTTGCTCAGGGCGCCGATGGGGAACACTTTGCAGTTGCCGGCTTCGCGGGCGCGGTCGAGGATCAGTTCGGTCACCGCCGAGGTGTCCAGCACCGGTTTGGTGTGGGGCGGGCAGCACAGGCTGGTCACGCCACCGGCAGCGGCGGCGCGGGTTTCGCTGGTGATGTTGCCCTTGCGGCTGTAGCCCGGCTCACGCAGGGCGACGTTCAGGTCAACCAGGCCAGGCGCGGCGATCAGGCCTTTGGCGTCGATAGTTTCGCTGGCGCTGAAGCCTGCGGGGGCGGCGCCGATGGCAATGATCTTGCCGGCTTCCAGGTGTAGATCGGTGACTTGATCCAGGCCGCTGGCCGGATCGATGACTCGGGCGCCGAGAATGCTGAGCTTCACTGGGCGTTCTCCTGCTCGAATTGACGTTGCGCGGTTTGCCCGCTCATGGCCATGGACAACACCGCCATGCGGATGGCGATGCCGTACGTGACCTGGTTGAGAATCACCGACTGCGCGCCATCGGCCACCGCCGACTCAATCTCCACGCCACGGTTGATTGGCCCCGGGTGCATCACGATGGCGTCCGGCTTGGCGCCGGCCAGGCGTGCGGTGGTCAGGCCGAACAGGCGATAGAACTCGCCTTCGCTCGGCAGCAGGCCGCCCGCCATACGCTCGCGCTGCAAGCGCAGCATGATCACCACGTCCACATCCTTCAGGCCTTCGGCCATGTCGGTGTAGACCTTCACGCCGTACTGCTCGATACCGATCGGCAGCAGGGTCTTGGGGGCGATCACGCGGATGTCCGGGCAACCCAGGGTTTTCAGGGCCAGCATGTTCGAGCGTGCAACCCGCGAGTGCAGGATGTCGCCGACAATGGCCACCGAGAGGTTTTCAAAGCTGCCCTTGTGCCGCCGGATGGTCAGCATGTCGAGCATGCCCTGGGTCGGGTGGGCGTGACGGCCGTCGCCGCCGTTGATGATCGCCACATTCGGGCACACGTGCTCGGCGATGAAGTGCGCAGCACCGGAATCGCCGTGGCGCACCACGAACATGTCGGCGGCCATGGCTTCCAGGTTGCGCAGGGTGTCGAGCAGGGTTTCGCCCTTGCTCGCCGACGAGGTGGACACGTTCAGCGTGATCACGTCAGCCGATAGGCGTTGGGCCGCCAGTTCAAAGGTGGTGCGGGTGCGGGTCGAGTTCTCGAAGAACACGTTGCAGATGGTCTTGCCGCGCAGCAACGGGACTTTCTTCACCGCCCGGCCGCCGACTTCGAGAAACGAGTCGGCCGTGTCGAGGATTTCGGTGAGCAGTTCGCGGGGCAAGCCGTCGAGGGACAGGAAGTGTTGCAGCTGGCCCTGAGCATTGAGCTGCAGCGGGCGCTTGGCATCTAGAGGCGTCATCGCGGGGACTCTTTACAAGGCGGTTTAAAGGGCAAGGTCTTGCAGTTCGAGTTCGAGCGGCGTGGGACCGGACAATTTTACCCGCTGGTGGGCTTCCAGGGACAGGGTGGCGCCGACCACGTCCGGGCTGATCGGCAATTCGCCGGCGTCCAGGTCCAGCAGGCAGACCAGGGTCACGCTGGCCGGGCGGCCGTAGTCGAACAGTTCGTTCATCGCGGCACGTATGGTGCGACCGCTCATCAGCACGTCATCGATCAGCACCAGGTGCTGGCCTTCGATCTCGAAGGGCAGGGCCGAGGGGCGCACTTGCGGGTGCAGGCCGTTCTGGCTGAAGTCGTCACGATAGAAAGACACGTCCAGGGTGCCCAGGGGCGAGTCGCTGCCCAGTTCTTCCAGCAGCGCCTGGGCCACCCACACGCCACCGGTGCGGATGCCGATAAAGCGCGGCTCGCTGATGACACGGTGTTCCAGGTGCGCCTTGAGGCGGATCGCCATCTGGCTGATCAGGTCGGCGGGATTGGGCAGGCTCATGGGTGCTCCTTCTAGGCCTCGCGCAGGCAAGGTCCGGGCTCAAACGTAAGAAGACGCGGCAAGCCGCGTCAGTCAGGATTCAAATAAAGCGGTGTTTTCATCCAGCCAGCCCTGCAACAGCAGGGCCGCGGCGATGGCATCCACCGGGTTGTCGCGGTAACTGCCTTTCTGCCCGCCACGGTCACGGCGCTCGCCCTTGGCTTCGAACGTGGTCAGGCGTTCGTCGTGGGTATAGAAGGGCAGGTTGTAGCGGCCGTTCAGGCGGCGGGCGAACTTTTCGGCCCGCAGGCACATCTCGCTCGGGGTGCCGTCCATGTTCAGCGGCAGGCCGACCACCACGGCGTCGGGCTTCCACTCCTTGATCAGGGCTTCGACCTGGTTCCAGTCCGGCACGCCGTTCTGGGCCTTCAGGGTGCACAGCTCGCGGGCCTGGCCGGTAATCACCTGGCCGACGGCGACGCCGATCTGTTTGGTGCCGTAGTCGAAACCGAGGATCAGACGCAAGGCCATCAGGCGTGCCCCGCCTGGCTGGTCAGCAGGCTGAGGTTGATCCGCAGCTTGGCGGCGGCCGCTTCCAGGCGCAGTTCGCTGGGGGTGTTGAACAGGATGTCGGCGTCGAACGGGCAGGTCAGCCAGGCATTGCTCGCCAGCTCCGCCTCCAGTTGCCCGGCTTCCCAGCCGGCGTAGCCGAGGGTGATCACACTTTGATCAGGCCCCACGCCGTCGGCAATCGCGAACAGGACGTCCTGGGACGTGGACAGGGACAACCCTTCAAGGTCCACGGTCGCCTGGAATTTCGGCCCGGTGGGGTGCAGCACAAAACCCCGGTCCGTCTGCACCGGCCCGCCGATGTAGATCGGTACGTGCTGGCAGCTGGCGGGTGGGTCGATGTCCGGGCGCAGTTGCTCGAGGATATCGGCCAGGTTCAGGTCTTGCGGGCGGTTGACCACCAACCCCATCGCACCATTGGCGGTGTGCTCGACGATGTAGGTCAAGGTCTGCGCAAAGTTCGGGTCGGCCATATGGGGCATGGCGATCAGGAATTGGTGCTTGAGGTAGGTCGGGCTGACATTTTTCATGTCCGCTAGTGTGGCGTTGGAGGGGCGAACTGACAAGCTGAGGATGCGCAGGAAATCACCGCCAGCATCAATTGCTCGACAGCCGATCACCCTTGGCAAAGCGCCAGGTGCGAATGATTTCCAGGCGATCGATGTCGTTCAGGTCCCCGGTAAACGGCGCAAAAGGCGCCGCCAGGCGCACGATGCGTTGCGCCGCCTGGTCCAGCAGCGGTTGGCCGGAGGACTCCAGCACCTGCACCTCGTACAAGGTGCCGTCGCGGTTGATCGACACCAGCAGTCGCAAATTGCCGTAGATCTGCTGGCGACGGGCTTCGTCCGGGTAGTTCAGGTTGCCGATGCGCTCGACCTTCTTGCGCCACTCATCCTTATACCAGGCGCCTTTGTCGCGCATGGTGGAGGCGGCGTTGAGGCGGTAGATCCGCGGGCGCTTGGCGTACAGCTGTTGTTCGTGGGCCAGTTCGGCTTCCAGGCTGGAGATCTCACTGGAGAGTTGCGAGCTGTCAAACGTCGGGGCCGGCGGGGCCGGCGTGGGTTCGGTCTTGGCCTTTTCGCGCTGGGTCGGGGCTTTTTGCGGCTTGGGCGCCACGGTGGTGACCGCCGCCTTGGGTGCGGCCTGTTTCACCTCCGGCTTGGGCGCCGGCGGTGGCGTGACCTTATTGACCTTGTTGTCCTGGAATGGCGCGACTTCAGTGGTCTTGGGCACGGCCTTCTTGTCGAGGGTGCCGCTGCCTTGCTGATTGTCCTGGGCGAGAAAGTCGGCTTTTTCGGGCTTTTTTTCGCTTTTGAACGTGGCGAGGGTGATTTCCAGGGTCTTGGTGATCTGCTTGGGTTCGGCAAAGGTGAAACCCAGGCCGAGGATCAGCGCCAGGTGAATCAACGCCGCCAGAAACAGGGTAAATCCGAGCCGATCAGCCGGGCGCACGCCGCTGTGGGAGAGTTCGGGGGGCAGATCGGACGGGAGCGTCATGACAAGAAAACCAACATCGCGCGTTTCACAGGTGGCGCATGATAACGCAATGTTGGTTTGTGTCCGGCTGTTCTATGTCACTTGGCTTGTAGCTTGGCGGCAATCGCAGCCATCAGCATTTCGCCGATGTTCGTGCCAAATGCGTTGTCGATCTCGCGAATACAGGTCGGGCTGGTGACGTTGATTTCGGTGAGGTTCTCGCCGATTACGTCCAGTCCTACGAACAGCAGGCCTTTTTCGCGCAGGGTCGGGCCGACTTGGGCTGCAATCCAGCGATCCTTGTCCGTCAGCGGGCGGGCTTCACCCCGGCCACCGGCGGCCAGGTTGCCGCGGGTCTCGCCGGCGGCCGGAATGCGCGCCAGGCAGTAAGGCACCGGCTCGCCGTCGATCATCAGGATGCGCTTGTCGCCGTCCTTGATCGCCGGAATGTAGGCCTGGCCCATGATCTGCTGGGTGCCCAGCGCAGTCAGGGTCTCCAGGATCACCGACAGGTTCGGGTCGCCGGCGCGGTGGCGGAAGATCGAGGTACCGCCCATGCCGTCCAGCGGCTTGAGGATCACATCGCCGTGCTTGGCGGCGAATTCACGCAGCACATCGGCGCGGCGGCTGACCACGGTCGGCGGCGTGCACTGCGGGAACAGCGTGGCGAACAGCTTTTCATTGCAGTCGCGCAGGCTCTGGGGCTTGTTGACGATCAGCACGCCCGCGCGCTCGGCCTGCTCCAGCAGGTAGGTGGAGTAGACGAACTCCATGTCGAACGGCGGATCCTTGCGCATCAGGATCACGTCGAGGTCGCTCAGGGGGCTGTCGATTTCGTCTTGCAGCTCGAACCACTTCTCGGGGTTGGCAAACACCTGCAGGGGACGCATCCGCGCCCGCGCTTCACCGTCGCCCTGGTAAAGGTCCGGCTGCTCCATATAGAACAGGCTCCAGCCGCGGGCCTGGGCGGCCAGCAGCATGGCCAGCGAGCTGTCCTTTTTATAGGAAATGCTGGCGATAGGGTCCATGACAATGCCGACGCGAACGCTCATGGGGGATTTCCTCTAGCAAATAAGGGCGCATAAAAGTGGCGTCAGAGTGGCGCTGCGGCTGTTGTGGGTCAAGGAAAAACCACCACGCGGGTCGGCCGATAGATTGCGTTCTGAGACTGTGCTAAAAAGGCTGCCATGGCACATCAGCCCTTGAATTCCGAGGCTTTTGGCGCTCGTCCTGTGCAACATCAGGCAGTACACACCGAAAACCTATTCGCTGTGGCGATGGTAGAGCAGATATGGAACAGCATTCCAACGCCTTGAAAGTGATGGTGATCGACGATTCGAAAACGATTCGCCGCACGGCCGAAACACTGTTGAAGAACGTAGGGTGCGATGTCATCACGGCCATCGACGGTTTCGATGCCCTGGCCAAGATTGTTGACCATCATCCACACATTATCTTTGTCGACATCATGATGCCGCGCCTGGATGGCTATCAGACCTGCGCGCTGGTGAAGAACAACCCGGCGTTCAAGTCGATCCCGGTAATCATGCTGTCCTCCAAGGATGGTCTGTTCGACAAGGCCAAGGGGCGCATCGTCGGCTCTGATCAGTTTTTGACCAAGCCTTTCAGCAAGGAAGAACTGCTGAGCGCGATCAAGGCCTATGTACCGGGCTTCGCCGCAGTAGAACAAGCACACTGACGGGGGCCCCACGAGGGCTTGCGTCTACTAGATAAGTGGGGAAAACCATGGCACGTGTTCTGATCGTCGACGATTCGCCGACTGAAATGTACAAACTGACCGAAATGCTCGAAAAGCACGGTCACACCGTCCTCAAGGCCCAGAACGGCGGCGATGGCGTTGCGCTGGCCCGTCAGGAAAAGCCGGATGCGGTGCTGATGGATATCGTGATGCCGGGCCTCAATGGCTTCCAGGCCACCCGTCAGTTGACCAAAGATGCCGAGACCAGCCACATCCCGGTGATCATCATCACCACCAAGGATCAGGAAACCGACAAGATCTGGGGCGAGCGCCAGGGCGCCAAGGATTACCTGACCAAGCCCGTGGACGAAGAAACCCTGATCGCCACCCTGAACAAGGTGCTGGCCGGCTGACGGCACGTTCCCATGACCGAGTCGCAAACCGCCTTCGAGCTGCTGCTGGACATCGACCGCCGCTGCCGCTTGCTGGCTGCCGACCTGCCGTCCCAGGAAACCCGGCTGCTCAGCTGGAGCGGGATCGGGTTTCGCCTGGGCGAACACTGGTACGTGGCGCCCATGGGCGAGGTGGCGGAAGTGCTGCACGAACCGCGCTGTACCTTGATGCCCGGGGTCAAGCCGTGGATCAAGGGCGTGGCCAACCTGCGCGGGCGCTTGCTGCCGGTGATGGACCTGGGCGGTTTCCTTGGCCTTGAGCTGTCAGTGGCGCGCAAACAACGGCGGGTGCTGGTGGTGGAGTATCAGGACGTGTTTGTCGGCCTGTTGGTGGACGAGGTGGTGGGCATGCAGCATTTCGCACAAGACGCGTTGGCGACGAGCACCGCAGGCGGCGCGCCGTTTATCCAGGGCCAGTTCGACGGCGACCAGCTGTGGCAGGTCTTCAGCCCCTTCGCCCTGGCCCAGGCTCCAGGTTTCATGGATGTCGCCGCATGAGTACCGTCACCCCGGTCAAACCCCAGGAAGCCTCCCGCAGCCGCTCGCAGATCATCGTGCTGTTTATCGCGCTGATCGTGTTCATCATGCTGCTGTTCGCCAACTTCGCGTACCTCAACACCCAGTCCACCTACGACAAACAGTACATCGGCCACGCCGGCGAGCTGCGGGTGCTGTCCCAGCGCATCGCCAAGAACGCCACCGAGGCTGCCGCCGGCAAGGCGGCGGCGTTCAAGCTGCTGGGGGATGCGCGCAACGATTTTGCCCAGCGCTGGGGTTACCTGAAAAAAGGCGACCCGGCCACCGGCCTGCCCGCTGCACCCACCGCCGTGCGTGCCGAAATGCGCGCCGTGCAGACCGACTGGGAAGCGCTGCTGAAAAACGCCGATGCGATTCTGGCCAGCGAGCAAACGGTGCTGTCGCTGCATCAAGTGGCCGCGACCCTGGCGGAAACCGTTCCGCAGTTGCAGATGGAGTCGGAAAAGGTTGTCGATATTCTGCTGCAACGCGGCGCACCGGCCAGCCAGGTAGCGTTGGCCCAGCGCCAGTCATTGCTGGCCGAACGCATCCTGGGGGCAGTGAACACCGTGCTCGCGGGGGACGAGACTGCCGTGCAGGCCGCCGATGCCTTTGGCCGCGATGCCAACCGTTTTGGCGTGGTGCTCAGTGGCATGCTCAACGGCAATCCCGGGCTGCGCATCACCCAGGTTGAAGACCACGACGCCCGCGCCCGGTTGGCGGAGATTTCTGAGCTGTTCGAATTCGTCTCCGGTTCCGTGGACGAAATCCTCGAGACCTCGCCGCAGCTGTTCCAGGTGCGCGCCTCGGCGAGCAATATCTTCAACCTGTCGCAAACCCTGCTGGACGAAGCCTCGCACCTGGCCACCGGCTTTGAAAACCTGGCGGACGGGCGCACTTTCGACACCATCGGCGGCTACGTGCTGGGCTTGCTGGCGCTGGCCTCGATCATCCTGATCGGCCTGGTGATGGTCCGCGAGACCAACCGCCAGTTGCGGGAAACCGCCGAGAAGAACGAGCGCAACCAGAACGCGATCATGCGCCTGCTGGATGAGATTGAAGACTTGGCCGACGGCGACCTGACCGTCACCGCCTCGGTCACCGAAGACTTCACCGGCACCATTGCCGACTCCATCAACTATTCCGTGGACCAACTGCGCGACCTGGTGGCCACCATCAACCTCACTGCCGGCCAGGTGGCTGGTGCGGTGCAGGACACCCAGGCCACCGCCATGCACCTGGCCCAAGCGTCGGAGCATCAGGCACAGCAGATTGCCGAAGCGTCCACGGCGATCAACCAGATGGCCCAGTCCATCGACCAGGTGTCGGCCAACGCCGCCGAATCTTCGGCAGTGGCCGAGCGTTCGGTAGAGATTGCCAACAAGGGCAACGAGGTGGTGCACAACACCATCCACGGCATGGACAACATCCGCGAACAGATCCAGGACACCGCCAAGCGCATCAAGCGCCTGGGGGAATCGTCCCAGGAAATTGGCGACATCGTCAGCCTGATTGATGACATCGCCGAGCAGACCAACATCCTCGCGCTCAACGCCGCGATCCAGGCGAGCATGGCCGGTGATGCCGGGCGTGGTTTTGCGGTGGTGGCCGATGAGGTACAGCGCCTGGCTGAGCGCTCTTCGGCGGCGACCCGACAGATCGAAACCCTGGTGCGAGCGATCCAGACGGACACCAACGAAGCCGTGATTTCCATGGAGCAGACCACCACCGAAGTGGTGCGCGGTGCGCGGCTGGCCCAGGACGCCGGGGTTGCGCTGGAAGAGATTGAAGGCGTGTCGAAAACCCTGGCGGCGCTGATCCAGAGTATCTCCAACGCGGCGCAGCAGCAGACGTCGTCGGCGGGGCAGATTTCCCTGACGATGAACGTGATCCAGCAGATCACCACTCAGACTTCGTCGGGCTCTACGGCCACTGCCGAGAGCATCGGCAACCTGGCAAAAATGGCCAGTCAGTTGCGGCGGTCGGTGTCGGGGTTCACCTTGCCGGCGGCGAAGCGGGTGGATGAGTGAAATGCGCCCTCGAAAACACCGAAAAGCAAATGTGGGAGCGGGCTTGCTCGCGAATGTGGTGTGTCAGTCGCCGACGCTTTGTCTGACCCACCGCATTCGCGAGCAAGCCCGCTCCCACAGTTGATCTCCTTTGTTTTGAGATCGGTGTACGCATGACCCAGCACTACCAGCAACTCATGAATTCAGACGGGAGCGGTTATGGTTGATCGGCACGACTACGTGGCCCTCGAATGGGTCAAGGGCGAAATTGCCGAAACCCTGAAACAGGCCCGTTCGGCGCTGGACGCCTATGTTGAAGAAAGCAGCAGCGAGGCCATCGGCCAGTGCCTGGAATGCATCCATCAGGTGCATGGCAGCCTGTTGATGGTCGAGTTCTACGGCGCGGCCCTGTTCGCTGAAGAAATGGAACAACTGGCCCTCGCCCTGCAAGGCGCGCGCGTCAGCCAGCGCGACGAAGGCATTCGCCTGCTGCAACAGGGCCTTGGCCAACTGCCGCTGTACCTCGACCGCGTACACAGCGCCCGGCGCGACCTGCCCCTGGTGGTGCTGCCGCTGCTCAACGACCTGCGCAGCGTGCGCGGCGAAAGCCTGCTCTCGGAAACCAGCCTGTTCAGCCCGCAACTGCTGGTGATCCCGCCGCTGCCCGAAGACGCCCTGGCCCAGCGCACGCCAGAGGATTTCCCCGAACTGCTGCGCCAGTGGCGGCAGATGCTGCAACAGGCGCTGGTCGGTTTGCTGCGCGAAGACCACGGCCCCAGCAACCTGGAAGACATGGCGCGGGTCTTCGCCCGCCTCGAAGCCCTGTGCCATGGTGCGCCGCTGTTACCGTTGTGGCAGGTCACCTCGGCGCTGGTGGAAGGCATGCTCATTGGCGTGGTTGCCAACAGCCCGGCGTTGCGCAGTTTGCTCAAGGCCTGCGACAAGCAACTCAAGCGCCTGCTGATCCAGGGCATCAACGGCGTCAACACCCCGGCCCCGGATGAGCTGCTCAAGAGCCTGTTGTTCTACGTCGCCAAAGTCACCCGACCGACTCCACGGATGCAAAGTTTGAAAGAACGATATGGCCTCGATGAAGCTTTGCCCGACAGCGCCGTGGTGGACGCCGAACGCGCCCGCCTGGCCGGCCCGGACCGCGACGCGATGGGCTCGGTGCTCGGCGCGTTGTGCGAGGAGCTGGTGCGGGTCAAGGAACGCCTGGACCTGTTCGTACGCAGCGACCGTCAGCACGCCTCGGACCTTGAGGCGTTGCTGGCGCCGCTGCGGCAGATCGCCGATACCCTGGCGGTATTGGGCTTCGGCCAGCCGCGCAAAGTGATCATCGACCAACTGGCGGTGGTACTCGGCCTGGCCCAGGGGCAGCGCGAACCCAACGATGCGGTATTGATGGACGTTGCCGGTGCGTTGCTCTACGTCGAGGCCACGCTGGCCGGGATGGTCGGCACTGTCGAGCCGGAGCGCCGCGAAGAAAGCCGCCTGCCTACCACCGACCTGACGCAGATCCACCACCTCGTCATCCGCGAATCCTGCCAGTGCCTGACCCAGGCCAAAGAGCTGGTGATCGACTGCATCGAGGCTCACTGGGACCGCCAGCGCCTGGAGTCGCTGCCCGAGTTGCTGACCCAGGTGCGCGGCGCGCTGGCGATGATTCCGCTGCCCCGTGCGGCGAGCCTGATGCGTGGCTGCAATGACTACGTCAACGAGCAACTGATGGTCGGCGACGCCGCACCTTCCGAGGCGCAGCTTGAGCATTTTGCCGATGTGCTCACCAGCCTCGAGTACTACCTGGAACGCATGCTCCAGGACCACGACGCCCCGGGCGAACGGGTGCTGGAAGTCGCCGCTGAAGGCCTGGCCGCGCTGGGCTATTTGCCGGCCGAAAAACCCTGGCGCCAGGCACTGCTTGAGCAGGGTGATACGCCCACGGAGCAAACCCCGTTCCTCGCCGATGCGTTGGCCAGCCCCACCTCGCGCCTCAACCCGCCGGCACTCCAGCGTCCCGGCAGCCTGCTGCCGCCGCCCGCCGGTGAAGAAGCCATCGATGATGAACTGCGGGAAGTCTTCCTCGAAGAAACCGCCGAAGTTCTCGACGTGCTGCATCGCTATGTGCCTGCCGGCACCGCCAGCCTGGAAGACAAGGCCACCCTGAGCGAAATGCGCCGCGCCTTCCACACCTTGAAAGGCAGTGGCCGCATGGTGCGCGCCCTGGTGTTGGCAGAGCTGGCCTGGGCCGTGGAAAACCTGCTCAACCGCGTGCTGGAGCGCAGCGTTGCGCCGGGCCCGGATGTGCAAGCAGTGCTGGATGACGTGTTGGAATTGCTGCCGGAACTGATCACCGATTTTGCCGACGATGCCCAGCGCCAGCGCGATGACGTAGACGAACTGGCGGCGCGGGCGCACGCCTTGGCCAGCCGTGTCGAACCGTCGGCCACAGACCCGGCCGCCCTGGACCCGCAGTTGCTGGAAATCTTCCGCAACGAAGCCCAGAGCCACCTCGACAGCCTCAACCACTTCCTGCAACAGGCCACCGAGCACCTGCCGCTGCAAGTCAGTGATGAACTGCAACGCGCACTGCACACCCTCAAAGGCAGCGCCTATATGGCCGGTGTGTTGCCCATCGCCGAACTGGCGCGCCCGCTGGATCACCTGACCCGCGAATACAAGGCCCACCGCCTGCCGCTGGACCTGGATGAAATCGAATTGCTGCTGGAGGCCGAAGCGTTGTTCCAGCGCGGCGTGCGCCAGCTGGACAGTGACCCTCACGCGGCCATCAATGGTGCAGCAGGGCTGATCGAGCGCACGCAAAACCTGCTGAACAGCCAGCTTGAAGCCTTGCTGAATGCGCCCAACACCGGCCTGCGGATCAAGCGCGACCCGCAGTTGATCGCCAACTTCCTGGCCCAGGGCATGGACATCCTGCTGGACGCCGAAAGCCTGCTGCGCCGCTGGCAACAGCACCCCGGCGAACGCCAGGAACTGAGCGCGCTGCTGGACGAACTGACCACCCTCGGCGAAGGCGCGCACCTCGCCGACCTGCACCCGATGGACGAATTGTGCGAAGCCTTGCTCGACCTCTACGGTGCAGTGGAAGAAAGCAGCCTGGCGGTCAGCGAGCGCTTTTTCCACGAGGCCGAACAGGCCCACGAAGCCCTGATCAACATGCTCGACCAACTGGCCGCCGGCCAGGAAATCAGCGCGGCGCCAGCCCGGGTACGCGCCCTGCGCGAGCTGCTGGATGAAGGCCTCGACCCGTCCGCCACCGGCTTGATCAAGACCGATGGCAGCCGCGCGCTGAGCATCTCCGAGCTGGGCGCCGCTACGGCGAAGCTCGACCAGAGCTTCGCGGTGGATGACGAGATCGTCGAGATCTTCCTTGAGGAAGCTGTGGACATCCTCGACAGCGCCGGCCAGTCCTTGAAGCGTTGGCTGCTGGACCCGGATAACGCAGCGCCGCTGTCATCGTTGCAGCGGGATTTGCACACCCTCAAGGGTGGCGCGCGCATGGCTGAAATCGGCGCGGTGGGCGACCTGGCCCTTGAGCTGGAAAACCTTTACGAAGGTTTGGTGGACCGGCGCTACAGCTATTCCAGCGAGCTGGCCAATGTGTTGATGGCCAGTCATGAGCGGCTGGCGCTGTTGCTTGAGCAACTGCAACACCAGCAACCGTTGAGCGACTCCTCCGACCTGATCAGCCACTTGCGTGAGTTGCGCCAAGGCACCGGACAAGCGGCGCCCGCAGCGGCCGCCGAAGTCGAGACGCCGGGCAGTGATCCCGAGCTGCTGGATATCTTTCTCGAAGAGGCCGCCGACATCCTCGACAGCTCCGGCGCCGCGCTGTTGCGCTGGCAGGCCGAGCCGAAAAATCGCCAGGAAGTCGAGACACTGCTGCGCGACCTGCACACCCTCAAGGGCGGCGCTCGCATGGTCGAGATCGGTCCGATTGGCGACCTGGCCCATGAGCTGGAGTTTCTCTATGAGGGCTTGTCGGCAGGTTTGCTGGCGCCCTCGGCGGAGCTGTTCGCCTTGCTGCAAGGCTGCCACGACCGCCTGGCGCAGATGATCGATGCGGTGGCGGCGGGAATGCCGGTGGGCTCGGTGGACCTGCTGATCGAGCGCATCAAGAGCCTGGTGCGTCCGGCTGAAGTGACGGACGCACCGCTGGCGTTGACGGCAACCAAAACCGAGGCGGTGCCGGCCAGCGACCCGGCCGCCGACATGGTGAAGATCTCTGCCGACTTGCTGGATGACCTGGTCAACCTGGCGGGTGAAACTTCGATCTTCCGTGGGCGTATCGAGCAGCAGGTCAACGATGCGAGCGTTGCCCTCAACGAGGTGGAAACCACCATCGAGCGTATGCGCGATCAACTGCGCCGCCTCGACACCGAGACCCAGGGCCGCATCCTCAGCCGCCAGCAGGCCGAGGCCGAACGCCTGGGCTACGAAGAATTCGACCCGCTGGAAATGGACCGCCATTCCCAGTTGCAACAACTGTCCCGGGCCTTGTTCGAATCGGCTTCCGACCTGCTCGACCTCAAGGAAACCCTCGACCGCCGCAACCAGGACGCCCACAACCTGCTGCAGCAACAGGCGCGCATCAACACCGAGTTGCAGGAAGGCCTGATGCGCACGCGCATGGTGCCCTTCGAACGCATGCTGCCACGGCTTAAACGCATCGTGCGGCAGGTGGCGGGCGAGCTGGGCAAGGACGTGGAATTTATCGTCGGCAATGCCGAAGGCGAGATGGACCGCAACGTGCTGGAGCGCATGGTCGCGCCGCTGGAACACATGCTGCGCAACGCCGTCGACCACGGCCTGGAATCCCGCGATGCACGATTGCTGGCCGGTAAACCCGAGAAAGGCCGCATCACCCTTGACCTGACCCACGAAGGCGGCGACATCGTTTTCGACATGCGCGACGACGGCGCCGGCGTGCCGCTTGAAGCTGTGCGGCGCAAGGCGATCAAGCGTGGCTTGCTCGACCCCAGCCTGGAAATCAGCGACCGCGACGTGTTGCAGTTCATCCTGCAACCGGGGTTTTCCACTGCCGAAAAAATCACCCAGATTTCCGGGCGTGGCGTGGGCATGGACGTGGTGCATGAAGAAGTGCGCCAGCTGGGCGGCTCGATGGTCATCGACTCGACGCCGGGAGAGGGCGTGCACTTTCGCATTCGCCTGCCGTTCACCGTGTCGGTCAACCGGGCGATGATGGTGCAGTGTGCCGACGATCAATACGCGATCCCGCTGAACACCATCGAAGGGCTGGTGCGGGTCATGCCCCATGAGCTGGAAGGGCACTATCAGCAGGACCCGCCGCGCTACGAATACGCCGGCCAACGCTATGAACTGTTCTACCTCGGCGACCTGCTGCACACCGTCGGCCGGCCGAACCTGCTGGGCCAGTACCAGCCGCTGCCGGTGCTGCTGGTGCAATGCAACGAACGGCGCGTGGCGGTGCAAGTGGACGCCATGGCCGGCACCCGGGAGATCGTGGTCAAGGGCCTGGGGCCGCAGTTTGCCGGGGTGAAGGGCGTGTCTGGCGCAACCATCCTTGGCGATGGCCGCGTGGTGCTGATCATCGACCTGATGGCGCATATCCGCGCCCGGCCACCGGCGTTGCCGGCCCAGGCGGCGGACGCTCCGTTGATCCTCAACGACCCGCTGAAAAAGCGCCCGCTGCTGGTGCTGGTGGTGGACGACTCGGTCACCGTGCGCAAAGTCACCAGCCGCCTGCTGGAGCGCAACGGCATGAACGTGCTCACCGCCAAGGACGGCATCGACGCCATGGCCGTGCTGGAAGAGCACACCCCGGACCTGATGCTGCTCGACATCGAAATGCCGCGCATGGACGGCTTCGAAGTGGCCATCCAGGTGCGCGACGACCCGCGGCTGATGCGCATGCCCATCATCATGATCACCTCCCGCACCGGGCAAAAACACCGTGATCGTGCGATGGCGATTGGCGTCAACGACTACCTCGGCAAGCCTTATCAAGAGTCGGTGCTGCTGGAAAGCATCGCTTACTGGAGCAAGTCCCGTGCTTGATCACCGCGCAACTCAACTCACCGGCTTGCTGCTGCCATTGGCCGACCGTCACCTGTTGTTGCCCAACGTCGCCGTGGCCGAGCTGATCGACTTCCAGCGCGGCGAACCGGCCAGTGATGCGCCGCCGTGGTATTTGCGGCAGGTTACCTGGCGGGATCGGCAGTTGCCGTTGATCAGCTTTGAGGCCGCGTGTGGCGAGTCGGGCGTGGTGGGAGAGCGGGCGCGGATTGTGGTGTTGAACACCCTCGGAGGACGGCCGACGTTGAAGTTTATTGCGTTGGTGATCCAGGGGATTCCGCGTTCGTACAAGCTCGATAGCCAGTTGAGTTATGTGGACGTGCCGTTGTGCCCGCTGGAGTTGGCGGCGGTGCAGGTGGGGGAGCATGTGGCCAGGGTGCCGGACTTGATGGGATTGGAGGCGTTGTTGGTCGAGGCCGGATTGGCCTGAGTGTAACCGTCAGTCAATCCGTGCAAACCGTTCGATTTTCGGTTGATCTCGATGCTCTGCCTGCCACAGGTCATAGGCACTTTGCATCGAAAGCCACAACCGAGCTTTGCTGATACCTGCCCGTTCAAGCCTTACCGCAAGATCCGGGCTGATTGGCGCGTGTCCGTGGAGGATTCTAGAGAATGTTTCTCTGGCGAAGCCAAGGCGCCGTGCCATTTCAGTAATGGTGATGCCCAAGGCCGGGATCACGTCCTCAAGCAGGATTTCGCCAGGGTGGGGAGGGTTATGCATGTCCATATCGATGCCTTTACTCAGTGATAGTCCAAATAATCGACCAGTTCTACTTGGTCGTTGAACATCCGAAAAATAATGCGCCAGTTACCGCTGATACTGACGGACCAGTAGTCGATCAGATCGCCTTTCAATCGGTGAAACCGCCAACCGGGCATGTCCAGTTCATCACGGTGTGTGGCTCTATTCAGAACCAGCAACACACGACGCAAGCGTTTTGCATGGTCTGCGTTGATACCTTTAGTAGAACCAGTCTCAAAAAAGACCCTGAGGCCTTTATGCTTCCAGCTAACGATCATGGCGAGATTGTGATGTGATACATCACGCTCTGCAATGGCCTTGTATCAGGTTTGGATATCAGATTCATAACGCCCAATCGGTGACATGCTTCGGACCGAAAAGGCTAGAGAGACGGGTTCCGAGCAACAACCCGAAAAGTTTGTAGGAGCAATCGGCGTGCGCTTTACAGTCGGATTTTTCCTGCAACCTCTCGCGCTGTGCATGAACTTGTTGTGCCTTGCGATCGCGCCTAGTCTTCGTGCGTCATCGCAAAAAACGGTGACACGGACGTGCAAGTCCGACGAAACTGTTTAGGCGTACAAACGCCCAGCCATCCAACGGGCGTTTTTTGTGCTCGCTGCTTTATGGCGGCTGCGCGCAGGAGGTCTTCGGACCTGCTGGGTGTCCTAAACAGGCCCGGTCTTGCACACCTGCGCACGGTCGCCACCCTTATTCGCGTGCAAGCGAACGGTGGCGCTCCTTACTCATCTGTTTAGGAGTTTCATCATGTTCAAACCTACCCCCAATCCGCCCCACAACGCTGAAATCGAACACCGCAAACTCCAGGCCGCCGCCGAGCGTGCCATGGATCATTACTTTCCGACTTCGGCTTCATCTTCACTCTTTACCGTCACCCCCTCTCAATCCACCGAAGCCCTGCTGGCCAACGCTTCTGAAACCTTTGCCTCACTCAACGCGTTGACCTCCAACCTGGCCTTTGAATTGGAAGGTTCCCAGCGCGGCGTGGTGCTGGCCATTCAGCAGATGAGTGAGCTGGGGCAGTTACTGGTTGATCAGGCACTGGAGCAGGTTGCTCCTTCTTGCGCAGCCTAAAAACTTGATCGTTCCCAAAAAGGGACCTATCGTTCCCTTTTTGGGACTCTTCGGTCGCTGCCATGCAAACCCTGCCCCTTAGCACTGCGCTATTCACCGTGACTCAGCAGAAAGTCTTGGGTTTGCTCTTTGGCAAGCCCGACCATAGCTTCTTCACCAATGAAATCGCCCGCTGGGCAAAGGTGGGCAAGGGCAGCCTGACCCGCGAGCTGGAGCGTTTGCAGTTGGCAGGCATCCTGACCTTGACGCGCCAGGGCAACCAAACCCACTACCAGGCCAATCCGCAGTGCCCCATCTACTCGGAGCTGGTGGCCATCGTGCGCAAGACCCTGAGCCTGGACGAGCCATTGCGCAACGCACTGGCTCCATTTGCCGCGCAACTGAAGTGGGCATTTATCTACGGTTCCATCGCCAAGGGCGAGGCGCACTCATCCAGTGACATAGATCTGATGCTGATCGGCGAAAACCTCAACTACAGTGAAGTCATGGAGCAGCTCATGCCGCTGGAAGAGCAACTGGGCCGCACCATCAACCCGACGCTCTATACCCCCGAAGACTGGATCGGCAAATGGAATGCCGGTAACAGTTTTGTGCAAAGGGTGGCGGAGCAGGACAAGATCAACCTGATTGGGGAAAACCCCGTGGAGTCCAAGGATGGACAGCAAGGCCAACCTGGAGAACCTGCAACGTAGTGGTGGCTTGAAGGCAGAGCCGCCGGATCGCAAGGAATGTGATGGGTTGATGCGCTCTGCCCGTGATCGATTGAAGGACGCCAAAACCCCGCAATTATCTTTCGCCAGCCGTTTTGATTTGGCTTACAACGCGGCCCACGCAATCGCCCTCACAGCCTTGCGCTTGCACGGCTATCGCTCGGACAAGCGCTATCTGGTGTTCCAATGCCTGGTTCATACCACCGCAGCCAACAAGGTTCAGGTAAGACTGTTTGCGCTATGCCACGAGCGCCGCAACCTGGCGGAATATGAAGGGTATATGGATGAGGATGAGGGGTTGTTGGAGCAACTGATTGCGCATACTCAAGCGCTGTTGATGGAGGTCGAACAGTGGGTGACTCATCAGAAATAGCGGCTGGGTGATGAAGCGAGATCGGTCCCAAAAAGGGACTGATCGTTCCCATTTTGGGACTTCTGCGCACGTTCTCACGAACAGCGGTGAGCAAATGTGGGAGCGGGCTTGCTCGCGAATATGGTGTGTCAGTACCCGATTTATCAACTGACCCACCGCATTCGCGAGCAAGCCCGCTCCCACATTTGAACTGTGTTGAGCCCGAGCCTCAGCATTTGCTGATGAACCATTACTCCAATCGTAACGGTTCACCGCCCAGCTTGATTGATGCCCCCCCAATACCCTCCTAAGGTACAGCCCACGACAGCAAATCCCGTGGAGCGACCATGACAACAACAACTTCCCCCGACTCGCGCTGGACGCGGCGGCGCGATGAGAAGCAGCGCCGCCTCGCCTTGGTGCGATCCTTCGCCGATGGCGCCGTACTCCCCAGCGAGCGCATTGTCGAAGCCCTGGAAGCCCTGATCCTCCCCGGCGACCGCGTGGTGCTGGAAGGCAACAACCAGAAGCAGGCCGATTTCCTCTCGCGCTCCCTGGCCAAGGCCGACCCCGCCAAGCTCCACGACCTGCACATGATCATGCCCAGCGTCGGCCGCTCCGAGCACCTGGACCTGTTTGAAAAGGGCATCGCCCGCAAGCTGGATTTCTCCTTTGCCGGCACCCAGTCCCTGCGCATCAGCCAGTTGCTGGAAGACGGCCTGTTGGAAATCGGCGCGATTCATACCTACATCGAACTCTACGCGCGGCTGGTGGTGGACCTGATCCCCAACGTCGTGCTCTCCGCCGGTTTCATGGCCGACCGCGCCGGCAATATCTACACCGGCCCCAGCACCGAAGACACACCCGCGCTGATCGAGCCGGCCGCCTTCAGCGATGGCATCGTGATCGTCCAGGTCAACCAGTTGGTGGATGACGTCACCGATCTGCCGCGCGTTGATATTCCGGCAAGCTGGGTCGACTTCGTGGTGGTCGCCGACAAGCCTTTCTACATTGAACCGCTGTTCACCCGCGACCCACGGCACATCAAGCCGGTGCATGTGTTGATGGCGATGATGGCGATCCGTGGCATCTACGAAAAACACAACGTTCAGTCCCTGAACCACGGCATCGGTTTCAACACCGCCGCCATCGAATTGATCCTGCCGACCTACGGTGAATCCCTGGGGCTGAAGGGCAAGATCTGCCGCAACTGGACGCTCAATCCGCACCCGACTTTGATCCCGGCTATCGAAAGCGGCTGGGTGGAAAGCGTGCATTGTTTCGGCACCGAACTGGGCATGGAAAACTACATCGCCGCTCGCCCGGATGTGTTCTTCACCGGCCGCGACGGCTCGTTGCGTTCCAACCGGATGTTCTGCCAGCTGGCTGGCCAATACGCGGTGGATCTGTTTATCGGCGCCACCTTGCAGGTCGATGGCGACGGTCATTCCTCCACCGTTACCCGTGGCCGCCTCGCCGGTTTTGGTGGTGCGCCGAACATGGGCCACGACCCGCGCGGTCGCCGCCATGGCACACCCGCCTGGCTCGACATGCGCCACGACGACGCCCCGGAAGCCTTGCTCGAACGCGGCAAAAAGCTCGTGGTGCAGATGGTCGAGACGTTCCAGGAAGGTGGTAAACCCACCTTCGTCGAAACCCTCGACGCGGTGGAAGTCGCCCGCAAAAGCGGCATGCCCCTGGCGCCGATCATGATCTACGGCGATGACGTCACGCACCTGCTCACCGAAGAAGGCATCGCCTACCTGTATAAGGCCCGTTCCTTGGAAGAGCGCCAGGCGATGATCGCCGCCGTGGCCGGGGTGACCGCCATCGGCTTGCGCCACAACCCCAAGGACACCGCACGCATGCGTCGCGAGGGCTTGATTGCGCTGCCCGAAGACCTCGGCATCCGCCGCACCGACGCTACCCGCGAGCTGCTGGCCGCCAAGAGCGTGGCCGATCTGGTGGAGTGGTCCGGTGGCTTGTACAACCCGCCCGCCAAGTTCAGGAGCTGGTAAATGCACGCACTCAAACTGCACGACCTGACGCTGGCCGAACGCCTGGCCGACATGGCCGTCGACGCGTTGATCGATGAGGCAGACCTGTCGCCGAAACCCGCCCTGGTAGACCGTCGCGGCAACGGTGCCCATAACGATTTGCACCTCGGCTTGATGCACGCCTCGGCGCTGTCGTTGTGGCCGGCGTTCAAGGAAATGGCCGAAGTGGCGATCGAATGTGGCGAAGTGGGTTTGCCCTTGCGTGAAGCCCTCGGGCGGATCGGTCGCGAAGGCGAACAGGCAATGCTCGTCACCACCAGCGGCGTAAATACTCATCGCGGTGCGATCTGGGCCCTCGGCCTGTTAGTCGCCGCTGCCGCACTGCAACCCGAATCCTGCACTGCCAACGCAGTGACGTTGCGTGCTGCCCGCCTGGCCTTGCTCAACGACCGTTACGCACCTCAACCGCTGAGCCACGGCGCCCAGGTCGCACAACGCTACGGCGCTCGCGGCGCCCGTGAAGAAGCGCAACTGGGCTTCCCGTCAGTGCTGCAACGCGGCCTGCCACAGCTGAAAAAAAGCCGCCTGCAACAACACGGCGAACAGAACGCGCGCCTCGATGCCTTGCTGGCGATCATGACGGACCTGGCCGACACCTGCGTGCTCTACCGCGCCGGCCCTGAAGGCTTGCAGGCCATGCAACAAGGCGCCCAAGCGGTGCTGGACGCCGGCGGCAGTGCAAGCCTCGCCGGCCGCCGCCAACTGCATGAGCTGGACCAGCAACTGCTGGCGCTGAATGCCTCCCCCGGTGGCGCCGCCGACCTGTTGGCCGCCTGCCTGTTTATCGACCGCCTCGACGGAGCGCTGTGATGGAAACCTTATCCTTTGAATTCCCCGCCGGGCAGCCCGCCAAGGGCCGCGCGCTGGTGGGTTGCGTCGGCTCCGGCGACCTGGAAGTGCTGCTGGAACCGGGCACCGCCGGCACCCTGACGATTCAGGTGCAGACCTCGGTCAATGGTGCGCAGCTACGTTGGCAGCACCTGTTTGAACGGATCTTCCAGGAGCAGACACCTCCCGCATTGAACATCGATATCCACGACTTTGGCGCCACACCCGGCGTGGTGCGCTTGCGCCTGGAGCAGGGTTTCGAGGAGATCGGTCATGACTGACTTGCTGAACAAACACAGCTTCGTCGAACTCGGCGCCCGGCAGCGGGCCAAGGCCTTGCTCGATGCGGGCAGCTATCGCGAATTGATCGATCCGTTCCAGCGCGTCATGTCGCCATGGCTGAGTCGCCAGGGCGTGGTGCCTCAGGCAGATGACGGCGTGGTGATCGCCAAGGGCAGCATCGCCGGCTTGCCGGTGGTCATCGCCGCTATCGAAGGCAATTTCCAGGGCGGCAGCCTCGGTGAAGTCGGCGGCGCGAAGATGGCCGGCGCACTGGAACTGGCCGCCGAGG
Source organism: Pseudomonas sp. I8001 (assembly GCF_013385345.1). NCBI lineage: Bacteria > Pseudomonadati > Pseudomonadota > Gammaproteobacteria > Pseudomonadales > Pseudomonadaceae > Pseudomonas > Pseudomonas sp. I8001. The sequence continues at coordinate 222,096 of NZ_JACAQC010000007.1, read as the reverse complement.
ACAACCGCAACGGCATCCCGACGCGCGCCATCCTGCTGCTGGAAACCGGCGGCGTGCGCTTGCAGGAAGCCAACCTGGGCTTGGCCGCGATTGCCGATATCCACGCGGCGATTGTCGACCTGCGCCAGTACCAGCCGGTAATCGGCGTGGTGGCCGGCAGCGTCGGTTGCTTTGGTGGCATGTCCATCGCGGCGGGCCTGTGCAGTTATCTGCTGGTGACCCGCGAGGCGCGCCTTGGCCTGAACGGCCCGCAGGTGATCGAACAGGAAGCCGGGCTTGAGGAATACGACTCCCGCGACCGGCCCTTCATCTGGAGCCTGACCGGCGGTGAGCAACGCTTTAACAGCGGCTTGGCCGACCGGTATGTGGCCGACGACGTGGCGCAGATTCAGCAGCAAATCACTGAGCTGCTGCAACAAGGCTTGCCGGAAAAACAGCGCAGCCGTCAGGTTGATCACTATCTGGAACGCCTGGCCGCACTGAACGCCGAACCGCAAATCGACCCGGCGACTGTTCGCGATCTGTATCAGGGAGAACGCTCATGAGAGGTTTGCAGTGGTTCAACGCATTGAGCGGCGACGCAGCGCCAGTGAGCGGTTTGCCGAACTCGCTGAAAGTTGCCGACGGTGTGCTCGGTGATCAGCCAGTGCGCTTTATCGCGGTGGTCACCGACCCACAAAACCGCTTCCCTCGCGCTCGCAACGGTGAAGTCGGTTTGCTGGAAGGCTGGGGCTTGGCCAAGGCCGTTGATGAGGCGATCAACACCGGCGACAAGCGTCCGCTGATTGCCATCGTGGATGTGCCGAGCCAGGCCTACGGTCGTCGCGAAGAGGCCTTGGGCATTCACCAGGCATTGGCCGCCGCTGCCGACAGCTACGCCCGTGCCCGCCTGGCCGGTCACCCGGTGATCGCGCTGCTGGTGGGCAAGGCGATGTCCGGCGCCTTCCTCGCCCATGGTTACCAGGCCAACCGCCTGATTGCCCTGCGCGACCCCGGCGTGATGGTGCATGCCATGGGCAAGGCTTCGGCGGCGCGGGTAACCCTGCGCAGTGTTGAAGAGCTGGAAACCCTGGCCGCCAGCGTGCCGCCGATGGCCTATGACATCGACAGTTATGCCAGCCTCGGCTTGCTCTGGGAGACCTTGTCGGTCAGCCAGATCGAGCAGCCCACCAGCGAAGATGTGGCGCGTGTCAGCGATTGCCTGGTGCAGGCGATCAAGGATGTGCAGGCCGGCGGTCGGGATCTGAGCGGTCGCTTGGGCGCCGCCAATCGCGCGGCCTCCAGCCACGTGCGCCAACTGCTGCGGGAGCAATGGTGAACGCTCACGACTTGCTCTGGGGCATGACCCCGGCGCATGCGCCCGCTGATGCACCGGCCTGGGTGCTGGAAGCATTGGCCGCTGGGCATCCGGTGGTGGTGCGGCGTGCCGTCGCGTCGCCGGGCCAGGTAGCGGTGGGGGTACGCGGGCGCTTGCGCGAGCAGCGCTTCGCCGCCGTGATGCCGATGGCGGCGGTGCAGCGGCGCGTGGTGCCGGAAGACCTGCGCGGTGTGATCTCGCCAAGGGATTTGCCGGCGTTGCAGGCCCTCGCTCAGTTGCGACCGGTGCTGGCGGGAGAGAGTTGGGGCGTCACCGGCAGTGCGGGTTTCGAGTTGGCCAGCGGCGTCGAAGCGCTGCATGCCAAGAGCGATCTGGATTTGATTCTGCGCACGCCCGAGCGGCTTGAACGCAGCGATGCAGAGGACCTGCTGGCGATACTGGATACGGCGGTGTGCGCCGTGGACCTGCAACTGCAAACGCCGTTTGGCGCGGTCGCGTTGCGTGAATGGGCCGGTGGTTCGCGTCGCGTGCTGCTGAAGAACGCCAGCGGCGCGCAGTTGGTGCTCGACCCGTGGCAGGCCGTGGCATGAGTAGCCTCCTGGCATTCCCGGGGCAGGGCGCCCAGCGTCCCGGCATGCTCCAGCAACTGCCGCGTGCGGTGCTGGACGAAGCCAGTGCTGCCCTCAATGAGGATGTACTTACCCTGGATTCTGCCGAAGCGCTGGCCTCGACCCGTGCCGTGCAGCTCTGCCTGTTGATTGCCGGTGTGGCCAGTGCGCGTTTGCTGGAACACACCCCCGATTACGTCGCCGGCCTGTCCATTGGTGCCTATCCGGCCGCCGTGATCGCCGGCTCGCTGGACTTTGCCGACGCGTTGAAACTCGTCAGCCTGCGCGGCGAATTGATGCAACACGCGTATCCCCACGGCTACGGCATGACCGCCCTTATCGGCCCGGACCTGTCCACCGTCGAAGCCTTGCTTGCTCAGGTCCACAGCCCGCAAACCCCGGTTTACCTGGCCAATATCAATGCCGACAACCAGACGGTCATCGCCGGCAGCGATGAGGCCATGAAGGCGGTCGCCAATCTGGTGCGCGGCAACGGCGTCGCCAAACGCCTGGCCGTCAGCGTGCCGTCCCATTGCGTGCTGCTGGAAAAGCCCGCCGAAGCACTGGCTCAAGCCTTCGCCCAAGTGACACTGAAACCGCCGAGCATCACCTACCTGAGCAGCACCCGCGCCCGGCCGATCCACAACACCGAACACCTGCGCGACGACCTCGCCTTCAACATGTGCCGCATCGTCGACTGGCGCGGCACCGTGCAAAGCGCCTTCGAGCGCGGTGTGCGCCTGCATATCGAACTGCCTCCCGGTGCCGTGCTTACGGGCCTCGCGCGCCGGGTGTTCGAGCAAGGCACCGTCATCGCCTTCGAAGGCGCCCGCCTGGACACCTTGCAGGCCTTGCTGCGAGAGGAGGGAAACCATCACCGATAGAGCTCCACCAAGGCTGATGCTGGTCGGTCAAGAGATAGAGCGGGTCACCAATGACCTGTGGCGAGGGAGCGTGCTCCCGTTGGAGTGCGCAGCGCTCCGAGGATTTCAGGGCCGCTACGCAGCCCAACGGGAGCAAGCTCCCTCGCCACAGGTACGGTATTCATCTTTATCGGATCGGCATTGCCGCCCAAGGCTTTCGAAGCACAAAAACAACAATTTCGATGAAGCACTTTGAGGACAACCATCATGATTATTTACGGTGTGGCGTTGCTGGCGATCTGCATGTTGGCCGGCGTGATTCTGGGCGACATGCTCGGCGTGTTGCTGGGAGTCAAATCCAACGTGGGCGGGGTGGGGATCGCGATGATCCTGCTGATCTGCGCACGGTTGTGGATGCACAAACACGGCGGCATGACCAAGGAATGCGAGATGGGTGTCGGCTTCTGGGGTGCCATGTACATCCCGGTGGTGGTGGCGATGGCGGCGCAACAGAACGTGGTGACCGCGCTGCACGGCGGCCCGGTGGCGGTGCTGGCGGCGATTGGTTCGGTGGTGGTGTGCGGTTGCACGATTGCCTTGATCAGCCGCACGCACAAGGGCGAACCGCTGCCCGATGAAGAGCCGCTGATTGCGGCTGCACCTGTCGCGGGAGGTCGCTGATATGTGGGAACTCATCGAGAAAGGCCTGGCAAATAACGGCTTGGTCACCGCCTTTGCATTTGTCGGCGTGGTGATGTGGATTTCGGTGGTGCTGTCCAAGCGCCTGACCTTCGGACGCATCCACGGCTCAGCCATCGCGATTGTGATCGGGCTGGTGCTGGCCTGGGTGGGCGGCACCTTGACCGGCGGGCAGAAAGGCCTGGCGGACGTGGCGCTGTTTTCCGGGATCGGCTTGATGGGCGGTGCCATGCTGCGGGACTTTGCCATCGTGGCCACGGCATTTGAAGTACAGGCCACCGAGGCGCGCAAGGCCGGCTTGATTGGTGCGATTGCCTTGCTGCTGGGCACGGTGCTGCCGTTTATTGTGGGCGCGAGTATCGCCTGGGCGTTTGGTTATCGCGATGCGATCAGCATGACCACCATCGGCGCGGGCGCGGTGACGTACATCGTCGGGCCGGTGACCGGGGCGGCGTTGGGTGCAAGCTCGGATGTGGTGGCGCTGTCCATCGCGACTGGGTTGATCAAGGCGATCCTGGTGATGGTGGGCACGCCCATGGCGGCACGCTGGATGGGCCTGGATAACCCGCGCTCGGCGATGGTGTTCGGTGGTTTGGCCGGCACGGTGAGCGGTGTGACGGCAGGCCTGGCGGCGACGGACCGGCGGTTGGTGCCGTATGGCGCACTGACCGCCACCTTTCACACCGGGCTTGGGTGCTTGCTGGGGCCGTCGGTGCTGTACTTCATCGTGCGCGGGATTGTCGGCTGACCCGAGAGGTGTCGACCGCTTTTGTGGCGAGGGAGCTTGCTCCCGCTGGAGCGCGAAGCGGTCCCAATGCATTCATCCTGAAACAACACGGGCGCTGATTTTACGACTGCTGCGCAGCCGAACGGGAGCAAGCTCCCTCGCCACAGGGGATCATTGTCAGGTTTGGCGGTTCGCATACATCCGGCACTCCGCCAACAGCGCGAGCAGGTTCGGGTCGCGTTCCTTGGCTTTCAGAAACACCACGCCAATGTGCTGCTGCAAACGGTAGCGCGGTTGCAGGGGAATCAGCTTCACCCGGTTCTCGTACACCGCCGCAATCCGTCCCGGCAGCAGCGCATAACCCACGCCCGAACTGACCATGCTCAGCAGGGTGAAGATGTCGTTGACCTGCATCGCCACCTTCGGCTCGAACCCCGCCTGCTTGAATACGCGGTTGCCATCCTGATGGGTGGCGAAGCCTTGGGTGAGGGTGATGAAGGTGGCGTCGCGCACGTCCGCCAGGTCGATTTCCTGCTCGCGGTCGAAGGGTGAATCGGCCGGGGTGGCGAGGAAGATGTCGTCGGAAAACAGCGCGATCTGCTCGCAGTCCGGATCGTTGGCGTGCTCGTCGAGGGAGATCAGGATCGCATCGACTTCCATGTTCTTCAGCTTGTACAGCAGGTCGAAATTGGAGCCGAGGATCAGGTCGATATTCAGCTCGCTACGGCGAATCTTCAGCCCCATGATCAACTGCGGCACGGTCTTCACCGTCAGCGAATACAGCGAGCCCAGCTTGAAGCGCTCGGCGGAAAAGCCGGCGGCCTCGCGGGTCACCCGCACGCTGTCGACCACATCCTGCACCAGCTTCTGCGCACGCTCTTCCAGCACATAGGCGCTTTCCAGCGGCGTGAGGTTGCGCCCTTCGTGCTTGAACAGCGGGCAGCGCAGGGCGTTTTCCAGGGAGTGGATCGCCCGGTGCACGCTGACGTTGCTGGTCTGCAGTTCAGCCGCCGCCCGCGCCAGGTTGCCGGTGCGCATGAACGCCAGGAAGATTTCCAGCTTCTTGAGGGTGAACTCTTCGTCGATCAGCATGGGCGTGACTCTTGTTCGAATGCCGTCGATTGTGCCCCTAAAACCAGTTCACTCCCAGCCATGCACTGCACAGGCCTAACACTACGCCGAGGATGATCAGCCAGATCGCGTTGAGTCTTGTGTAATACACCACGGCAGCGCTGGCCAGGGTCAGTACCAGGCTGGTGGCGTTGTTTTCCAGGCTGTTCATCAGGATGTAGCTGGCGGCCAGGATCAGCCCGATGGAGATCGGCAGCAGGCTGCCTTTGACCCGCTGCACCCACGGGGTTTTGCTGTGTTTTTCCAGCCAGCCGGCGCCGAAGTAGGTGAGCACCGAGCAGGGCACCAGCTTGGCGGTCAGGGCCACCAGGGCGCCGGGCAACCCGGCGGCTTGCTGGCCGATAAATACCAGGAACATGCCATTGGGCCCCGGCAAGGCCTGGGACAAGGCGAAGAAGGCGACGAACTGGGCGTCGGTGATCCAGTTCATGTCGGTGACGGTGTAGCGGTGGATATCGCTCAGGGCCACGGTGTTGCCGCCAATCGCCATCAGCGACCACAGCGCGCATTGGATCATCAGGTGAAACAGCACGCTCTGCATCAGCCGGCCACCTTCTGCTTGCCCATGAAGCTCAAGGCCAACGAGCTGGGAATGCAGATCAGCAAGACCATCCACAACGGCAGCACCAGCACCGCCATCAACACGAAGGTCAGGACGAACGCGCTGTAGTTGGCCAGGGTCCTGGGCATGGCCTTGAGCAGGCGTAAGGTGGTGCCGAGCATCAGCCCGGTGGCGATCGGCATCACCGCGCCGAAGATCTGCTGCACCACGTCATGGCTCCACCATTTGGCATAGGCGAAGCCGGCCAGCACGGTGATCAGCGAGGGGAACAGATACAAGCCGACCACGGTCACAACCGCACCCGGCAAGCCGTGCAGGCGCCGACCGTAGATGATGCCGACGTTGGCGATATTCGGCCCGGGGAAAAATTGGCCGGTGGTCAGCAACTCGTTGAAGCCTTGTTCGCTGACCCACTGCCTGCGGTCGACCATCATCTGCCGCGCCCAGGGCATCACGCCGCCAAAGCCGAACAGGCCGACCATGGCGAAGTTGTAAAACAATTGCCACAGACTCGGGTGGGGCTGGGCAGGTTCGAGGTCGGGCATGGGCGTTACCGATGAGGGGCTTTTATGTAGGAGCTGGCTTGCCTGCGATAGCGGTGGGTCAGACATGCATCTGCTGCTGATACACCGCTATCGCCGGCAAGCCAGCTCCCACAGGATGAAGCGAATCATCCATCGGCATGTGTATTTGGGCAAATGAAGAAAGGTTGTTACCTGATATTGGGTGGGTGACGTCAGAATGGTCGAGGTGATAACCGTTATTCGAGGTGAGTGACACATGTATCACGGGGAACGATTCAACGCCTGGAGCCACTTGCTCGGGGCGGTTGCGGCTTTTGTGGGTGCGGTATGGATGTTGGTGGTGGCCGGTATGGACGGCAACCCCTGGAAGATTGTCAGCGTGGCCATTTACGGTTTCACGTTGCTGGTGCTGTACAGCGCGTCGACCGTGTACCACAGCGTGCGCGGGCGCAAGAAAGCGATCATGCAGAAGGTGGATCACTTTTCGATCTACCTGCTGATCGCAGGCAGTTACACGCCGTTTTGCCTGGTGACGCTGCGCGGGCCGTGGGGCTGGACGCTGTTCGGGATTGTGTGGGGGCTGGCGGTGATCGGCATCCTGCAGGAGATCAAGCCACGCTCCGAGGCGCGGATTTTGTCGATCGTGATCTATGCGGTGATGGGCTGGATTGTGCTGGTGGCGGTCAAGCCGCTGATTGCTGCGCTGGGGCCTACCGGGTTTGCCTGGCTGGCGTCGGGCGGGGTGCTGTATACCGTGGGCATTATTTTCTTTGCCTTGGAGGACCGCTTGCGGCACTCCCACGGGATCTGGCATTTGTTCGTGATTGGCGGCAGCCTGCTGCATTTCGTGGCGATCATGGGGTACGTGTTATAGCCGGTCCAATTGCTCATGGGCCCGGCTGCCGAAGATCTCCAACAGGCTCGCCAGCATATGCGGCGGCGGTTCGTCGGCGCGGGTCAGGGCGTACAAGGTGATTGGCAGCGGCGGCGCAAGGGGGCGAATGCAAGTAGTGGCCGGTGATGCGCCGAGGGCGGTGAACGGATCAATCACCGCCAGCCCGGCGCCGGATTCGACCATGGCCCTGGCCAGGGAATAGGTCTGCACTGCGATGCTGACCCGTGGCGGTGGATCGACCGCTTCCAGGTAGCTGTCCAGCTTCGCCGACAACGGGTCGGCGCTGGACAGGCCAATCAACGGCGCGCCCGCCAGGGCCATCAGCGGCAACGGTTTGCCTAGCTCGTTTTCCTTCCAGTAACCCTGCGGCGCCAGCGCCACCAGCACGCCGTGGGCCAACGGCTGGGCGTTCAGCCCTGGGTGATCGGGCGGTTGCAGGGTCAGCGCCACGTCGACCTCACGCATCAACAGGTTTTGCACCAGCTCGCGGCTGTGGGCGCTGGACAGCTCGCAGGCGATGTCCGGGTAGCGTTGGGTCCATTCGCGGATGGCCGGCGGCAGCAACGACAAGGCCAGCGCGGGTGTGGCGCCGATACGCAGGCTCTGGCCCGGCTCGCGGCGCAGGTTCTGCGCCAGGCGCCGCACGCCTTGCAGGCTTTCGGTCACCTTGTCGACTTCGCGCTCCAGCGCTAGCGCTTCCGGGGTTGGCTGCAGCTTGCCGCGTATACGCAGGAACAGCGGGAACCCCAACTGCAACTCGGCGTGCTGCAGCACCTTGCTCACCGCCGGCTGCGAGACATGCAGCAACTGGGCGGCGGCGCTGATGGAACCGGTCTGGCGGATGGCCTGGAAGATTTCGATATGACGCAAGCGCATGGGCAGTCCATAACCTTTGTTTATGGGTGACCCATCTTTATTCATTGTCCCGCCGCTGTCACCTGCCTCTAACCTTCAAGCCTGACATCGCACGGTTAAGGGACGCACATGGCTCAGCAGGTTTGCATCATCGGTGGCGGGGTTATCGGCCTGGCGAGTGCCTATGCGCTGGTGCGTGCCGGCATGCAGGTGACGGTGGTCGAAGCCCGGGAAACCCTGGGCAGCGAGACCAGCTTCGCCAACGGCGGGCAACTGTCCTACCGCTATGTCGCGCCGTTGGCCGACAAGGGCGTACCGTTGCAAGCCATCGGCTGGATGCTGCGCGGTGACTCGCCGCTGAAGCTGCGCCCGCGCATGGACCCGGCGCAGTGGCGCTGGATGGCCTCGTTCCTGGGCGCCTGCCGTGGCTCGGTGAACCAGCGCAATGCGGCCCACCTGCTGCGCCTGGCGTCCTTGAGCCAGGGCACCCTGCAACGCTGGCGTGAAGAAGACCAACTGGGCGGTTTCCACTGGCGGCGCAACGGCAAGCTGGTGACCTTTCGCAGCCTCGACAGCTATGAACGCGCCTTGAATAAAGTGACCGACCCGCTGCAACAGCAAGTGCTCTCGGCGGCGGACTGCGCACGGCTGGAACCGACCCTGGACAGCGCCAGTTTTGCCGGCGGCATCTATACGCCCAATGAGGAGGTCGGCGACTGCCATGGGTTCTGCCAACAACTGGCGGCGCGCCTTGAAGCGTCGGGGCGCTGCACGTTCCTGATGGGGCGCAAGGTGACGGCGATTCGTCACAGCGCAGGCGCCGTGCAGGCTATCGAAATGGGCAGTGAAGTCTTGCCGGTGCAGCACCTGGTGCTGGCCGCCGGGCACCGCAGCCCCGAGCTGGCCTTGCCGGGTATGTCACTGCCGCTGTATCCCCTCAAGGGTTACAGCCTGAGCGTGCCGATTGGCGCGCAGCATCAGGCGCCGAACATCAGCATCACCGATTACGACCGCAAGATCGTCTACGCGCGCATCGGTGAGCAACTGCGGGTGGCGGCGATGGTGGATATTGTCGGCTTCGACACCCGCCTGGAACCCAAGCGCCTGGCGCTGATTAAACGCCAGGCACTTGAGACGTTCCCGCTGGCCGGTGACTACCAGCACGCGGTCGAATGGGCCGGTATGCGCCCGGCCACGCCTACCGGCGTGCCGTTGATTGGTGCCAGCGCCTACAGCAACCTGTGGCTTAACCTCGGCCACGGCGCCCTCGGGTTTACCCTGGCTTGCGGCAGCGGCCAGGTACTGGCCGAGTTGATTGGCCGGCACACCACTTCCATTGATATGCAGGGCTTCGCGCCCCGAGCCGCTTGAGGATATTTCGATGACCATCACCCGAATCAACAGCAACAGCCGCTTGTCTGGCGCCGTGGTTTTTCAGGATTTGGTGTTCCTGTCCGGCCAGGTGCCGGGCGAAGGCCGTGATGTAAAGACCCAGACCGAAGAGGTGCTGGCCAGGATTGATGCACTGCTGGCCGAGGCCGGCAGCGACAAGGATCATCTGCTGAATGCGACCATCTACCTGAACAATATCCAGGAGGGTTTTGCGCCGATGAATGAAGTCTGGTCCGCCTGGCTATCGCCGGGGCAGGCACCGACGCGCACCACGTTGCAGGCGCAGTTGGCGCGACCGGACGTGCTGGTCGAGATCAGTGTCATTGCGGTGCGCCGTACCTGAACCTTTAACCACCAACGGAGAATAACAATGCAAAAAATCACGTTGATCGGCTGCACCCTGGGGCTGTTGTTGGGGGCTCAGGCCCATGCCACCGAGGCCCCCTTGGACGGTACGCTTAGCAAGATCGCCAACGCCAGGAGCATCACCCTCGGCTACCGCGATGCCTCGGTGCCGTTTTCCTATGTGGGGGATCACAGCGGCAAGCCCATGGGCTATTCGGTGGAGCTGGCGAACAAGATCGTCGAGCGTATCCAGCAGAAAACCGGTGTGCCGAAGCTCAACGTGAAGTACAACCTGGTGACTTCCCAGACCCGCATTGCCCTGGTGCAAAACGGCACCGTGGACCTGGAATGCGGTTCCACCGGCGTGACCGCCGAGCGGCAGAAGCAGGTAGCGTTTTCCTACGGGTTTATCTACGTGAAGGGCCAGTTGCTGACGGCCAACGACAGCGGCATCAAAAGCTTCGCCGACCTGCAAGGCAAGAACGTGGTAACCACCGCCGGTACTACCAACGAGCGGTTCCTCAAGAGCTACAACGTCGATCACAAACTGAACATGTCGGTGATCAGCGCCAAGGACCACGGCGAAGCCTTCCAGATGCTGCAATCCGGCCGGGCGGCGGCGTTCTACATGGATGACGCGTTGCTCTACGGCGAGCGCGCCAAGGCCAGGGACCCGCACAAGTGGGTGGTGGTCGGGGAAGAACAGTCGCGGGAAATCTACAGCTGCATGGTGCGCAAGGACGACCCGCAGTTTCTCGCGGTGGTCAACGAGACCCTGGCCGGGCTGTACAGCTCGGGGGAGATCAACGGGATTTACCAGCGCTGGTTTGAGCAGCCGATCCCGCCCAAGGGCTTGAACCTGGAATTCCCGATGACCAGTGAGTTGAAGGCGATTATTGCGACGCCTGTGAGTGACCCAGTGGAGTAGCGGAGTGCAA